>MGZK01000133.1 GCA_001802125.1 Geobacteraceae bacterium GWC2_55_20 | reverse complement strand
CTGGTGCGGGTACGGGTCACTCCGGTCAAGATTCCGATTCCGACAAGTATGACGCTTGCGATGAGCACGTAAATAGTGCTCAAGCCTGCAACAATAAGAGCCCAGGCGATGCCGCCGATGACAAAGGCAAAGCCGATCAGATAAATTATCAAGGACATGTAGTTGCCTCATTTCAGTTTTATGGGAATAGGTTCTATCTGGTGCAACATTCGCACCACCCTGAACTAGTGGCTGTAAAAGCGCTATTCCGGTTTTTTGAGCAGTAAGCGCAGTTCGTTCTGGGACGTTTAAGTCCGCAGGCAATCCTGCCAACTGATATGAAAGCAGCAGATATTCCGCAGGTTAAGCGCATTTATTTCCGCACAGGACGAAGAAATTGCCTCCATCGCCAGATTATCAATCCGTTTGTAAAATCAGAAATATCTGCCTCGGCCTGTTCCACCACATATGACAGTTACGTTAAAGATGATGGATTTTGTTGACGGTTTCTTCCATGCCTTGCAAACCCCATTCAGTTAAACTCCTCAAAAACAGTTAGTTATACATAGGCCTGCGCTGGCATGCTAGTTGCCCTGTATATTACCGGTATATTGGGCACGAGCGTGCTTTCCGCCGATTTAATATCGGTATCAGGGTGGGGGGGCGAACATGAAAATGTTTATGAAAGGTACCATTGCGCATCTGCAGGGTGACTGGACATACTCCGGAATGACTCAAGGCAATATCCGGAATCTGGCGAATTCCCTGGGAGAGGTAGAAGCATCGGGCAGGGACAAAATCCACATCGACTGCGGAAATGTAAGTTCGTTTGACATCGACGGGCTGCAATTGCTTGAAGTCTGGATGCAGTGTGCCAGATATATGGGAGTCGAGACGGAACTGGTTAATATGCCAGACAGTTTCAAACAAGCGGTAATACACGACAAGCAGATGATGGAATTGCCCGGGGAGGGCTTACAACATGAACAGTAAAACAAAAGCATATCTGATTGGTGGCGGTGTCGGGTCACTGGCTGCCGCCGCCTTCATGATCCGTGACGGCAACATGCCGGGCGGAAATATCATGATCATGGAAGCGGCGTCCATCATGGGCGGCAGTCTGGACGGCGCAGGCGCCCCTTCGGTCGGGTATTCATTGCGCGGCGGACGCATGATGACAACCGACAACTACGAATGCACCTGGGATCTTTACAAATCGATTCCCTCCCTGAACAATCCGGACATGACGGTATTTGACGAAACCGTCGAGTTCAATCAAAAGCACAATGCGCATTCACTGGCCAGGCTTGTTGACCGGCGTCGAGCAAAGGTTCCGGTAAGTTCAATGGGTTTCTCCATGCAGGATCGCGTCGAATTGCTGAAACTAAGCAGCGCCGATGAAGATACATTGGGTACGAGTTGTATCACCGACTGGCTTTCGCCGGGGTTCTTCGAGACCGAATTCTGGTGCATGTGGTCCACCACCTTCGCCTTTCAGCCCTGGCACAGCGCGGTTGAATTCAGGCGTTACCTGCATCGCTTTATGTTGGAGTTTTCCAGGATTGAGACCCTGGCTGGCGTCAAACGAACCATCTACAATCAGTACGACTCGTTGGTGATGCCCCTGAAATCCTGGCTGGAAGCCCAGGGTGTCCGTATGGTCCTGGATTGCAGGGTTACGGACCTGGATCACAAGACCGAAGACGACCGCTTCATCGTAACCGCTATCCATCTCATGCGGCAGGGCAAGAATGAAGTGATCAGCGTCAATGACGGTGATCTTGTCTTCATGCAAAACGGTTCCATGACCGATGCCTCCAGCGTTGGATCCATGACGAGTTCACCCAGGAAGCTGACCGAAGCGGAAAGCGGAGGCTGGCGTTTGTGGGAAAAACTGGCGGAGGGGCGGCCGCATTTCGGTAATCCGGCGGCTTTTAACAGCTGCATTGCGCAGTCCTGCTGGGAGTCGTTTACCGTCACGTTGAAGACCCCGCTCTTTTTCGACAAGATGGTCGAGTTCAGCGGGAATGAGCCCGGTACCGGCGGACTGGTGACTTTCAAGGACTCGAACTGGCTCATGTCAATTGTGCTGGCCCATCAACCCCACTTTCCGAACCAGCCTGAAGATGTGCAGGTCTTCTGGGGATATTCACTGTTTCCGGACCGCATCGGCAACTTTGTTGCGAAGCCGATGGATGAGTGCAATGGCTCGGAAATTCTGCAGGAACTCTGCGGGCACCTGCGCTTTGATATGAAGACGGTTAAAACGGCAAACTGCATTCCTTGCCGAATGCCGTATATTACCAGCATGTTCATGCCCCGCATGCACAGTGATCGACCTTTGCCGGTGCCACGCGGATCGAAGAATCTGGCTTTTATCAGCCAGTTTGTTGAAATTCCGGATGATGTCGTCTTTACGGTGGAGTACTCGGTACGGGCGGCCCAGATGGCGGTATATGAGCTTTTGTGCATCGATCGCAAGATTCCACCCATAACGCCGCACGACAAATCACTTCAAACGCAGTTCGAGGCGTTGCTAAAGGCGTTCAAGTGATATTGGGGAGTAGCCGCACTTAAATGATTGTCTTGGAGGAATGTTATGAAATCCAGTGAAAAGTTCCGGGCAGAAGGACCGTTTGAGAAACTGGAGAGCGCATTCAAGGAGATTTTTCTGGAAGCGGACGACAATCCGACATTAAAAGCAGAAGATGCCGGTGAAGTAATTATCGACAGGGATATTGACAAATGGGCCAAAACAAAATTGTAAGCCAGCTACACAAATCTCAACGGATAAAGGAGAACGTCATGAAACCCAGCACAAAAGACCAGATTGAAGGCAAGTTTCACGAAGTGAAGGGCAAAATCAAGGAAACCGCCGGGAAACTGAGCGATGATCCGGAGTTGGAAGGTGAAGGGGTTGGTGAAAAGATAGCCGGTAAAGTCCAGCAAAAGATCGGCCAGGTTAAAAAGGTTCTGGAGAAGTAGACAGAACTGGGTGAAATTTTATATCAACGAAAAAGTGACAAAGGAGAAAAAGCATGAAAACAATTTATTCAAAAATCATGGTTGGGGCGGCTCTGCTGGCTCTCTCTGTTCCGGCGCCCGCTTTTGCACAGATGAAGGATATGTCCACGAAGCATCACAGGCCGGTGCATGGACAGATGATGGACATGGGCCAAATGGGGCATATGGACCGGATGGGCGATATGATGGGCATGTGCCTTGAACATGCGGACAAGCTGGGACTTACCGACGACCAGATCACGAAGATGAAGCCTGCCCATACCGAAATGCAGAAACAACAGGCCCGATTCAAAGCTGACCTGACGATTGCGGAGATCGAGCTTGCTGACATCATGGATGTGAAAGATTTTGACATGGAAAAAGCATCCGCCGCGGTTAAAAAAATTGAAGGGATAAAAACAGCCCATCATCTGGAGATGCTGAAGAACATGAAAGAGGTCCGGACCATTCTGACTGATGAACAGTTCAAGAACATGAAGAAGATCATGCCGATGAAGGCCGGTATGAAAAAACCGCTCAAGAAAATGATGAAAAAATAGCACCCAGTTTGGAGCTTTTTATCACTACTGAATACGGTATGTATCATTTGGGCAGATACACGCAGAAGGGTGCATCCAGGTGTGCCCTTCTTTTTAAAGGGAATGTAGATAATGGATAAAGTCGAAGACAATAGCCGGTTAACAGCAACCGCCGAACTGCGCCGCTGCGCCGAAGTTCGTTTGCGTGCGAAAAGTTTAAAATCGAATTCATCCGGGACCGAGGAATCAACTCAGCGGCTCGTCCATGAACTTGAAGTCCACAAGATCGAGCTGGAAATGCAGAATGCAGAGCTCTGCCGGGCCAGGGATGAGGTGGAGAATGCACTGGAAAAGTACACGGACCTCTTCGATTTTGCCCCGGTCGGTTACTGTAACCTCACCAGCGACGGGGTTGTCCTTCTCGCAAACCTGACTACTGCCAGTCTCCTCGGTGTCGAGCGTTCCAGGTTGCTTGGCCGGCGTTTAGATCTGTTTGTTATGAATGAGTATCGGCTTATCTTTACTGAATTTATGGAGAAGGTGTTTGCGAGCAGAGGCAACAAGGAGTCCTGTGAAGTAGCGCTCTCGACAGAGGGAAATTCTGCGTTGATTGCGCATGTCGAAGCATTTGCCTGCATGTCAGGGCAGGAGTGCCGCCTTGCAATCATCAATATTTCCGAGCGCAGGCGTGCTGAAGCATTGCTGTCTGAAAAACAGCGCGAGCTCGTAGAGCTCAACAGTTCCCTGGAGACGCGCATAGTCAAGGCAGTGGACGATCTGCGCCAGAAAGACCAGATGCTGATCCTGCAGGACCGCCGGGCCGTTATGGGCGAGATGATCAACAATATCGCCCACCAATGGAGACAGCCTCTGAACATACTCGGGCTTTACATTCAAGAATTGCCGTATGCCTATGAAGCAGGTGAATTCAGCAGGGAATATCTGGAAGAAAATACCAGAAAGGGCATGGAGGTGATCCAGCACATGTCCCAGACAATCGATGGTTTCAGGAAATTCTTCAGACCTGACAGGGAAATTGTCGATTTTGTTGTAAATCATGTGATCGCGCGTACGCTCTCCCTCATCGAAAAGAGCTTTCAGGAACAGGGGATCAAAATTGTTCTCGACCAGGAAGGTGACCTGATGGCCAAAGGCTTTCCCAATGAGTATGCCCAGGTGCTACTGAATATCCTGATGAACTCCCGTGATGCTCTGGTCGAACAGAAGGTTGAAGAGGCCCTGATCTCGATACGCACTTTTACGGAAGGAAGCGTAGCGGTCGTAACCATTGCCGATAACGGCGGCGGGATTGCTGGCGAGATTATCGAGAGAATATTTGATCCATACTTTACGACCAAGGGGCCGGATAAGGGAACCGGGATCGGCCTCTTCATGTCCAGGAACATCATCGAGAATCACATGGGCGGCAGGCTGGCGGTGCTGAATACCGGCAGCGGAGCGGAGTTCAGGATCGAAGTCTGAAATGGCTGTAATCAGGCAGCTGTTGCTGTAATGGAATTTCCAATCCAACTATGAATAAACTGCAAAATATGAATTTGACGGCTGAACAATTCCTCGGCTTCATGCTGAGGGTGGGGCGTGGTTTCATGCGCAATCAGGGGCTCCTTTTGTCCGGTGCCGTGGCCTATTATACCCTGCTGTCGATCGTGCCGCTGTCAATCCTGGCCCTGATCGTGTTGAGCCATTTCATAGAAGAACAGCAGTTGATCCACACCTTGTCAATGTACCTGGAAATGTTGATCCCCGGATATGCGGCAACGTTGACCGAGCAGGTGCGTGAATTCCTCGATAACCGCAAGGTGCTCGGAATAATCGGCTTTATTGGCATGCTGTTTTTCAGTTCCACCGCTTTTTCCATGCTTGAAGACGCCATATCGGTGATTTTTTACCGGAGTGTCAGGATTCAAAGGCGCAGATTTCTGGTCTCGGCAATTATTCCCTATCTGTACATCCTTGTGATGGGGGCGGGTATCGTGCTGGTGTCGTTTATCGTGGGCGCAATCGAGACTCTGGAAAGCAGCCGCTTGACGATTGCGGGCTGGAGCCTGGACCTTGGAGGAACTACCGGTGTGGCGCTGTATGTCCTGGGGCTGGTCGGAGAAGTGCTGATGCTGACCTCCATCTACCTGGTGATGCCGGTGGCGCGGGTCCGGTTTCTTCACGCACTCGTCGGCGGCCTGACCGCGGCGGTTTTATGGGAGATAACCCGCCGGCTGCTGATCTGGTATTACGCCACCGTATCCACGGTGAATGTAATTTACGGTTCCATCACCATTACAGTGGTGGCGCTGCTCAGCATAGAGGTCGTTGCTGTTATCCTGTTGTTCGGCGCCCAGGTGATTGCGGAACTTGAGCGCATACCAAGCGAAGCGGACGGGGAAAAGCAGCCGGAATTACTGGCTTGATGCCGTCCAGGGTTTTTATGGCATGGTAAACCTTGCGTTTGCCCGGCAGCCGGGTGATAACAGTTATCATCCCTGCATCCGGATCGTGTCGTCTCGATTGCATTTAATTTTCCGGCTTGACCGGAAGTAAAAACTAGCGGTGCGGCAGCTCTTTCACAATTCCCCTGGAACGGCAGGTAAGGTTCCTATCCGGCAATACTGTCATGTGAAATCCTTCAAATGACAGAACATTCGGACAATGCAGAGAATACAGGACAAATAGTGGGCGTAGGCATACTGATCGGTTACTTCGCAAAACAGGATGAAGCTCGTAAAGCTGCGCGTGAGCTGGCACAGCAGGGCTATAAGCGTATCGCTCTGATTCACAGGGGTACGGACGGAAATGTCCATACCCTGGATCCATTCTTCTGGCGCAGTGCTCTCGGGGCTACTCTGGCTGCCTGCCTGTCCGGGGGAATCGGCTGGATTGCCGCCCTGTTCATGCACTGGTCGCAGTCGCTTCCGGTCTGGAATATTTCCGCTTCCCTGATGCTGATTCTGGCGTTCGCCACCACCGGCGCCGTGGCAGCCCTGTTCTGGCTGCGGCGCGCCAGGTACGGCGTTGAAGCGGGAGTCCTGCGTGATCATACCCGCTGGCTGGTGTCCGGGGAATCGGTGCTGATCCTGCAGGCGCCGGTCGATTCCCTGCAGCGTCCGGTGACTCTTCTGCGGGCCAGCGGTGATAATCCTCCGGCGCTGTTTGTCATGCATCCCAAGCGCGAGCGGCGGTCCGGGGTCAGGTCTTCCGAGGTGAAACTCTCACCGGCGCAGATCCTTGAACATGCCCAGCGCCATGCCAGAGAGCAGCAGGTGGACCCGCTGCCGCAACATTCCACCGAACTGCTCAGGCGTCTGAAACGATCCCGTCTGTGGGTGCGTCAGGTCTGTTCTGACCTTACCGTGGCCAGCCGCCTGGAGCAGAAAGCCACACCTGCCGCCGACTGGATACTGGATAACGAATATATCCTGGAGAGTAACGTCCGCGACGTCCTGCTGAATCTTCCCCGGCGTTTTTACCGGCAACTGCCAACGCTGGCCGCCGATCCCTACCGTGGGCAGCCCTGCATCTATGCCCTGGCCAAGGATCTGGTCTCGCATTCTGAACTTCGTCTGGACCGAAATAATATCCTGACGTTCATCGAAGCCCACCAGTCCGTGCGGACCCTGACGATCGGCGAACTATGGGCAATCCCCCAGATGCTGCGGATCGCGTTGATCGAAAGCATCCAGTGTCTGGCGGTCACAGCGTTGGCTGACCTGCGCGAACGCCAGTTGGCCGAATTCTGGGCCAACCGTTTGATCTCCGCCAATCGCCGCGATTCCAACCAGCTCTTTTCACTTCTGGCCGAGCTTGCCAAGGCGGAGCCGTCTCCCAGCCCCTATTTCGTCACGCAACTGGTCGGCCTGCTCTATGACGAGGCGGCTGCATTGGCGCCGATCCAGAGCTGGCTGGAGCGTACTCTCAAGACCCCGCTGAACGACCTGACCCTGCGCGAACAGAATCGCCAGACCAGCGAACAGTTGTCCTGCGGCAATGCTTTTACCAGCCTGCGAATGTTGGCCCTGCTGGACTGGCGGGAAATCTTCGAGAAGCTCAGCCGGGTGGAACAGCTGCTGCGCCATGATCCGTCCGGGATTTATGCCGGGATGGATTTCGCCACCCGTGACCGTTGCCGTCGGGCGATCGAAGATCTTGCCCGCGCTGCAAACCAGAGCGAGGAAAAGGTTGCGGAACGCGTCATCAAGCTGGCGACGCTGGCCGGGCGTGACACGCCAGGCGATGAACGGCGCAGTCATGTCGGCAGCTGGCTGGCCGGCGAGGGACGGGCCGAGCTCGGCCGGTTGCTGGATTGCCGTGAAACATTCCGTTACCGCTGCCTGGAACGGATCTATCGCCACCACGCCCTGGTCTACGCCTTCGGTATCATCGGTTTTACCGCGCTGATCTTTTTTCTGATCGCCCGCTTCGGGCTGGCCCCGGTATTTGACCCTGCAGCTGTCCCGTCCGCTTTCCGCATGGCTCTTTTACTGCTGCTCCTGATTCCGGTCAGCCAGCTGTCCATAGAAATCGTCAATTACCTGATCACGCGGATTCTGCCGCCCCGTCCCCTGCCGAAAATGGATTTCGAAAATTCCGGGATTCCCGATGCCTTCCGTACACTGGTAGTCGTGCCGATGATGCTGGTGAACGCGGATACGGTGCGGGCCGAAGTGGAGAAGCTGGAAATCCGCTACCTGGCCAACAAGGAATCAAATCTGCTCTTCAGCCTGTTCACGGACTACACCGATTCACTCACGCTTTCCCGTGACGACGACAGCCACTTGCTGCAGATAGCGAGCGAATGCCTGACCGAGCTCAACCGACGCCACGAAGGCGAACGTTTTTTCCTGTTCCATCGCGAGCGCACCTGGTGCGAATCCGAGCGGAAATTCATCGGCTGGGAGCGCAAACGGGGCAAGCTGGAGGAGCTGAACCGCCAGATCGACGGAACGCGGCCGGAGAATGCCCCACGCCTGGTTTATGTGGGCGACACGGATCATCTTACCGATGTGCGCTTCATCATCACGCTGGACAGCGACACCCAGTTGCCGCACGCAACGGCCCGCCGGATGGTCGAGACACTGGCGCATCCGCTGAATCAGCCACGCTTCGATCGCTCGGGCAATGTCATGGCCGGTTACACCATAATCCAGCCACGGGTAAGCCCGACCCTGCCCAGCACCAGTATCTCGATTTTCAGCCGGCTCTTCTCCGATGCGGTCGGCATCGACCCCTATACCCAGGCTGTCTCCGATGTCTATCAGGATCTGAGCGGCGAAGGATCGTACCATGGCAAGGGCATCTACGACGTACGAGCCTTCAGCCGCGTGCTTTCCGGCCGTTTCCCCGAAGAGTGGGTGCTGAGCCATGACCTGATCGAAGGGGCCCATGTGCGGGTGGGGCTGGCCAGCGATATCGAGCTTTACGACGAATTTCCCCAGGGGTACCAGAGTTACAGCAGCCGCGCCCATCGCTGGATTCGCGGCGACTGGCAGATCGCCGGGTGGATTTTTCCGCGTGTCCCCCAGGCCGCGGGCGGACGCGGCAGCAATCCGCTGTCCCTGCTGAACCGCTGGAAGATCCTCGACAACCTGCGCCGCAGCCTGTTGCCCGCCACCAGCCTGGGGCTGCTGCTGATGGCCTGGCTGATTTCCCCCCGCATCGGCGGTATTGCCACGCTGGTGGTCGCTACTCAGCTGCTCTTCCACCCTTTGTCACAGCCCTTCACCATGGCGACCACCCACAAGGGGCTGAAGTATTTTTCTCCCTCGAAGCTTTTGCACGATCTGTTGCGGGCCACCGCCGACGCGGCTCTGCTGCCGCACCAGGCAGCGGTAACCCTGGATGCAATCGCCAGGGTATTTTACCGTCGCCTGGTCTCCAAGCGCGATCTTTTGGAGTGGGCGGCCCAGGCAACCCATTGGAGCGCTTCCCGCAGGCAGCCGGTCTTTATCGCGAGCCTTGCCATGGGGAGCGTTTTCAGCGTCGCCGTGGCCTGGACGATCCGCAGCGTCACGCCCGACAGTCTGCCGCAGGCCCTGCCATGGCTCGTGCTCTGGTTTCTCTCTCCGCTGCTGGCCTGGCTCCTGAACCTGCGGCCGGTCGAGCAGCAGTGGATACAGCCGCTTCCCGAAAAGGATCGTCGTTTCCTGAGACAGGTCGCCCGGCGCACCTGGCGCTATTTCTCGTCTTTTGTCAACGAGGAAACCTGCTGGCTGCCGCCGGACAACTACCAGGTCGCCCATCAAAACCGTCTGGCCATGAGAACCAGTCCGACCAACATCGGTCTCTGGATGACCAGCGTGCTGGGAGCCCATGATTCAGGCTACCTGACACTGAACCAGGTCATCGAAAAACTGTCCGGCAGCATGGCCTCCATCGAGCGCCTGGAACTCTACCAGGGGCATCTGTTGAACTGGTACGATATTCGGACCCTGGCTCCGCTCGAACCCCGCTACGTCTCCACGGTTGACAGCGGTAATCTGCTGGGCGCCTTGTGGGCGCTGGAACAGGGGCTTGGCGAACTGCTGCATGCACCGCTGCTGGATGGCAAGGCCTTTAGCGGATTGGCCGATTGCGGGGAAATCCTGAAGCAGGCCGCCGCGTCGGAGGGGACAACCTGCGGTTATCGCCATACGCTCGACCAGTTGCTGACCGAGTGGAATGCTCCACCGTCCGGCGCCGTCGAGTTGCTTCAGCAGCAACGCCGCCTGCAGTTCAATGTCGGCTCGGTTCTGGTCGCCTCGGAAGCCGCGCCCTGGGCGGTCGAACTTGAAAGTCAGTATTCGGCCTGGGTCAGTAACGGTGAACGCTATCTGACCTGGATGGAAATTCTGGCGGAAAAAAACGATGCGGAACTCAAACCGTTGGGGCAGGAGGCTCTGATAGCGATCCGCCGAGACCTGTTGAAAGCGCCATCGCTCATTGATCTTGCCCATGACCGGATCGATTCGCTCCGCTTACTGCGCACCCTCCGGGAAGAGTCCGCTCCGGCTGTTAAACATCTGATGCAGTGGCTTGACCGTGTTATTACGGCCTTTGCCACGTCGCAGTGGCTGGCCGGAGAAACCCTGGCAACGGCTGAAGGGTTGCTTGGAAAAGTCCGCGAGCTGTCGGCCGGCATGAACATGCGCTTTCTCTATGACCATAAACGCAAGCTGTTTACGATCGGCTACAACGTCTCCATCGATCGCCAGGACATCTCCAGCTACGATCTGCTGGCCAGCGAGGCGCGTCTGGGCAGTTTTGTCGCCATTGCCAGGGGCGACGTTCCACTGGAACACTGGTTCTCCCTGAGCCGTCCCTACGGCGCTATCGGCCGGCAGCGGATGCTGCTGAGCTGGACCGGGACCATGTTCGAATATCTGATGCCGCTGTTGTTCCAGTGCTCCTACGGCAATTCGCTGCTGGACAAGGCGGCCCGGGAAGCGGTGAAGGTCCAGATCGATTACGGCCGCAAGCGTCGTGTGCCCTGGGGCATATCCGAGTCCGCCTTTGCCGATCTCGACCTGGAAAAGACCTACCAGTACAAGGCCTTCGGTGTGCCGGCGCTCGGCTTGAAACGTGGCCTGGAGGAACAGCTGGTCGTGGCGCCCTATGCCACGCTTCTGGCGCTGAACCTGGCGCCGCTTGAGACCGTGAAGAATCTGAAAAAACTGGCCGGGCTGGGACTTTTGGGTGATTACGGCTATTACGAGGCGATGGACTTCAGCAGGCAGTTGCAGCGTGAGGGAAAGCGCGGGGTGATTATCGAGGCGTATATGGCCCATCACCAGGGTATGGCGTTTGTGGCGTTGACCAACTTTCTGCATGGCAACCCGTTCCCGCGCCGTTTCCATAACGATCCGCGGGTGCGCGCCTTCGAGGCCCTGCTCCAGGAACGCATCCCGGTCCTGCCACAGCTGCACCTTTTATCCACGCGGCCAAACGAGCCCGCGCTGCAGGGCGGAGATCTGGTCGCTCCATCAGGCAGCAACTTCAGCACTCCCCATACGGCTACGCCCAGGAGCCTGCTGCTCAGCAACGGCCGTTACGGGCTGATGGTCACCAACAGCGGCGGCGGCTACAGCCAGTGGGGCAATCAGGAGCTAACCCGCTGGCGCTCGGATCCTACCTGTGACGGGCAGGGTAACTTCTGCTACATCCACGAGCCGGACCCGGATCGTGTCTGGTCCAGCACTTATCACCCGGTGGGCGGGAAGGTTGATGATTATTCGGTGGATTTTGCCCTCGACCGGGCCGTATTCCGCCGTGTGGATAACGGAATTCACACCGCGACAGAGGTGGTCGTCTCACCGGAAGACGATGTGGAGGTGCGCCGGATTACCCTGGTAAACCGCTCCAGCCGCACCCGCCGGCTCAACCTGACCAGCTACATTGAACTTTCCATGGCGCCCCACAACGCCGACCGTCAGCATCCGGCCTTCAACAAGCTGTTCATCCAGACCGAAGCGTTGCCCGAGCAGCAGGTTCTGCTGGCCTACCGGCGGCCGCGCAGTGAAAACGAGCCGCCGCTGTTCGTGGGCCACCGCTTGACGCTTGAGCACGCCGCGGATGACGGTTCGAATCAAAGCGAGTGGCAGTTTGAAACCGACCGGCGGCGTTTCATCGGCCGGGGCCGGACCCTTGCCGATCCGATGGGCGCCAGTCAAAAACTCGGCAACAGCCAGGGTTTTGTGCTGGATCCCAGCCTGAGCCTGCGGCGCGGCGTGGTTCTGGAACCGGGCCAGCGCGCCCGGCTTTCACTGGTGCTGGCCGCCGGGGGATCACGCGAACAGGTGCTGCTGCTGATGGACAAGTACGGCGATCCCCATGCTACCGGGCGGGCCATGGCTTTTGCCTGGGGTTCGGCCCAGCAGCAGTTGCAACTACTGCATATCCAGCCAGATGAAGCGCGGCGTTTTCAGCAACTGGCCAGCCATCTACTGTTTCCCAGTCAACTGCTGCGTACTCCGGCCGAACGCCTGGAAGACAACCTCAAGGGGCAGGCGGGCTTGTGGCCCTACGCCATTTCGGGAGACCTGCCGCTGGTGCTGGTGACAATCGGCGAGGCGCGCGAAATCAGCCTGGTCCGCCAGATGCTCCAGGCCCACACCTATTGGCGGATGCATGGTTTGTCAACCGATCTGGTGATCCTCAACGAGGAGGCCGCCAGCTATGAGCGGCCGCTCAAGGAACGACTGGAACAGCTGATTCAGGCCCAAGCCCTGACCGCGGCCACTGATCGTGCGGGTGGAATCTTTTTAAAGAGCGCGGCGCAGATACCGGAGGAAGATCTCAATCTGCTCAAGGCAGCCGCCAGCGTCGTGCTGGTGGCGGCTCGTGGCACACTGCCCCAGCAGCTGGGGGCGCCGGACGAGGCGCCCGAACTGCTGGACAGGCTTGTTAAAAAGCGTGCCGTGCGTGAGCCATCCGCTCCGCTGCCGTTCATGGAGCTGAACTACTTCAACAGTCTGGGCGGTTTCACCCCGGACGGTCGTGAATACGCGATCTATCTCGGCCCCGGTACCAATACCCCGGCGCCCTGGGTGAACGTGATCGCCAATCCGACCTTCGGCACCATGATCAGCGAAACCGGCTCAGGTTTTACCTGGTACGGCAACAGCCAGCGCAACCGTTTGACCGGCTGGTCGAATGACCCGGTGCTTGACCCGGCCTCGGAGGCGATCTACATCCGTGACGAGGAGAGTGGCGTGTTCTGGTCGCCGACCGCCGCTCCGATCCGGGAATCGACCGCCTATCGGGCCAGGCATGGCGCCGGCTACACGGTTTTCGAGCATAACAGTAACGGCATCGAGCAGGAGTTGACCGTCTTCGTGCCGGTGGACGACAACGGGGGACAGCCGATCAAGCTGCAGCGGTTGAGGCTTACCAATGCCTCCTCCAGAAGGCGCCGGCTTTCGGTGACCTATTATGTTGAGCTGACCCTCGGCGAGAACCGCGAAACCTCCCAGATGCATGTGATCACCAATTGGGACGACGACGCGCAGACCCTGCTGGCGCGCAACAGCTATCACCCCGAGTACGGTGAACGGATCGCTTTCGTGGCCATGACTCCCCGGGCCGACTCCTACGGTGGCGACCGCGGCGCCTTCATCGGCCGCAACCGTTCGCTCTCCAGCCCGGAAGCCATGGAGCTGACCCGGCTTTCAAACCGGACCGGGGCGGGGCTGGATCCGTGCGCGGTATTGCGGGTGGCCCTGGAACTGGCTCCCGGCGAGCGCCGCGAGATTACCTGCATGCTGGGGCAGGCCGGCTCCGTTGCACAGGCCAGGGGACTTGTGCAAAGATACCGGGAGGATCAGGCGCTGGAGGAGGCTCTCGGTCAGACCAGTGCCTGGTGGGATGCGCTGCTGGGCACGATTGAAGTTAAAACTCCCGAACTGGCAGCCGACCTGCTGATCAACCGCTGGCTTCAGTACCAGTCCTTGAGCTGCCGTATCTGGGGACGTTCCGCGTTCTACCAGTCCGGCGGCGCCTTCGGCTTTCGCGACCAGTTGCAGGATGTGATGGCATTCCTCTACTCCCGGCCGGAGCTGGCGCGAGACCAGATCCTGCTGGCCGCCAGCCGGCAGTTCAAGGAGGGGGATGTCCAGCACTGGTGGCATGAACCGGCCGGCGCCGGGATTCGATCGCGTATTTCCGACGATCTGCTCTGGCTCCCGTATGTGGTTGCCCACTACGTCCGGACCACCGGCGACGTTGAAATTCTGAGAGCTGAAGTGCCCTTCCTGATCGCTCCGCTTTTAGCGGACGATCAGCACGAAGTATTCTCCTCGCCGGAGGTTGCATTTGATCGCTCCACGCTCTTTGAGCACTGTCAGCGGGCGGTTAGCCATGGCCTGACGGTCGGCCCTCACGGTCTGCCCCTGATCGGGACCGGCGACTGGAATGACGGGATGAACCTGGTGGGCGCGGCAGGAAAAGGAGAGAGCGTCTGGTTGGCCTGGTTCCTGTGCGAAGTGCTGCAGGGGATGGCCGAACTTTCGAGCCTGCTGCAACAGCCGGAGTTGAGTCAAACCTACCGGGAAGACAGGTATGCGCTGATCCAACGGGTCGAACAGGCCGGTTGGGACGGCGAGTGGTATCTCAGGGGTACTTTCGACGACGGCACACCGCTGGGGTCTTCGGCAAACACTGAAGCGAGGATCGATTCACTGCCCCAGTCCTGGGCCCGGCTTTCCGGCGCAGCCGACACGGAGCGCGCGGATCAGGCCCTGGAGTCGGCCTGGCAAAACCTTGTGCTCCAGGATGAAAACCTGGTGCTGCTGTTTACGCCACCTTTCGACAAATCGGAACCTTCGCCCGGCTATATCAAGGGCTATCCGCCCGGCGTGCGCGAAAACGGCGGCCAGTACACCCATGCCGCGCTCTGGATGGCCATGGCCATGGCCCGCAAAGGGGATGGCGGGCGCGCGGTGCAGCTGTTGCGCATGCTCAATCCGATCGAACATGCCCGCGATGCTGAAGCGGTCTGGCACTATGGGGTCGAGCCCTACGTGGTTGCGGCCGACGTTTACCGGTTGCCCGGCCGGGTCGGACAGGGGGGCTGGTCCTGGTATACCGGCTCGGCGGCCTGGATGTACCGGGCCTGGATCGAAGAGGTGCTGGGGTTGCAGGTGCGGGGAGGGGAGATGCGGGTCAATCCGGTCATACCGGCCACCTGGCCCGGTTTCAGCCTCAATTATCGGCATGGTGAAACCGTCTACGCGATCCAGGTGGAGAATCCGGACGGTTGTGAGCGTGGCGTTGCCTGGGTGGAAATGGATGGTCAGCGCGTGCCCGATGGTGTGATCATGCTTGAGCGGAGTCTGATGAAACATCAGGTCCGGGTCCGGATGGGAAATCCGGTCAGTACGGCGATGGCGCTGTAGTTCTGTCAGCTGCAATGAAGAGAGATGCATGTAAGTTGTTTTGTAAATATTTAGCTTGTCTTTGAATTAAGCTCCCCTCCCTTGCCTAGAGGCACCTACTTTTGGTGACGGGAGGGGATTGAGGGGTGGGTGAAGTTGGCAGCTGAATCAAATGTGGCAATTTCCCCCTCCCCCTAACCCCCTCCCGCAAGGGGAGGGGGGACTTTTTTACAAAATGATTTTGTGCTGAAGAGTTATGTTGCTTTAAGCATTCCGTGGTCCGTCATATATGGCAGTAATGTTATACGTGACGGGTTACGTTGACGATCTTTCATTTTCCCCGTACGCCACCTTTCCACTTTACCCCGTACAATCAAACTGTTGCGCTATCTGCACCCGCATGTTTTCAGTGGCATGCTAGTTGCGATGTACCTTCCAGGCAGAAGATAAGCACTGTTGTGCGTTCTGCCAAATACGAGTTGTCCTAAAGGGGGATACCATGAAATCTGGAATCAGGGATCAGGCGGAAGGAACGCTTCACGAGGCGAAGGGCAAAGTAAAGGAGGTCGTGGGTAAATTAAGCGATAATCCAAAGTTGCAGGTTGCGGGCGCCGTTGAAAAGATCGCCGGAAAGGTTCAGGGAAAAATCGGCCAGGTCAAGAAAGTTTTCGGCAAGTAGCTCCAGGGAGCGACACAGCATTGGTAACTTTTCGTAATCCAAAAGTAAAAAGGAGAGTGTTATGAAAAACCTGATTAAAACAGTAACTGTATTTTCATTACTCGCGATCATGTGTTTGATGATCAGCGCATGCGGCGATGACACCGAGCAACTGGCCAGGAACCAGGGTGACGTGCTGATTACAGTCACAGACGGTGCAACCACTGCGGCGTTGCCGGGAGTGACCGTTCAAGAGAGAGAAACCGCCGGGACAGGGACATTGATCAACCTGGGAAATACGGATGCAGCCGGCCAACTGAGATTCACTGGAACAGCCGACACAATGTACTATTTTACACTCAGCAAGACCGGTTACACGACGCAGACCGATCTGTCAAGCAAGCCGCAGTTGACCTCTACGGTTAACCTCAACGTGGTGTTGCAACCAATTGTACCCTAATTGATGTTTGATTTATGGCTGAAAGAATACAAATAAAAACTGATAAAATAAGGAGAACAAACCATGAAAATGTTAAATTACTTATCCAAAATGATGGTGGCGGCGTTGGCTCTGCTGGTGATCAGCGTACCGGTGTTTGCCGCGAATACGGACAGCCGCATCGAATCATCCGCCAGGCAGTCCTATGTGTTCAAAACCTACTTACAGGGTGATGATATCAAGGTCCAGTCCAAGGACGGAGCAGTCACCTTGACCGGGATGGTCAATGAAGATTCCCACAAATCACTGGCTCAGGATACGGTAAACGGTCTACCCGGTGTCAAGAGCGTGGACAACCGGCTGGAAGTCAAAGGCACACCTCCCAGCGCAAACTCGGATGCCTGGCTCGTCACAAAAGTAAAAACCACGCTCCTGTTTCATCGTAGCGTCAGCACCGCCAAAACCGAAGTTGACGTCAAGGACGGCATCGTGACCCTGCGTGGTACTGCCGACAATCAGGCTCAAAAGGATTTGACTACTGAATACGCCAAGGATGTTGAAGGTGTCAAAGAAGTCAATAACGAGATGACCGTTAAAAAGAGCTTGAAAAGCAAGCGAACTGCCGGCGAAAAGATTGATGACGCTTCCGTCACCGCCCAGGTCAAAATGACGTTGTTGTACCACCGCTCAACCAGCGCTCTCAACACCAAGGTAGAGACCAAGCGTGGCGTAGTAACATTGACCGGCAAGGCTAACAGCGTAGCCGAATTCAACCTGGCCAGCAAACTCGTCAATGATGTCAGGGGCGTGAAGAGTGTAAAGAACCTGATGTCCGTGGAATAGTGGACATGCCGCATCATGATGACTGAATCAAAATTTAACTGGAGAAATTATTTATGAAAAAGCTTCTTGTTCTGGTCTGCGCAACAGCAACCCTTTCTCTGGCGGCAGGCGCGGCTATGGCCGACAGTATCAAAGGGAAAGTCGGTGTAACCGGTAAAATCGGTTTCATGATACCTGCCGACGGTGACATGTATTCCCGTGATAATGATACCGATATCGGTTTTATCGGCGGCGGCGGCCTGATCTATGGAATTGATAATCATTTCGCGGCAGAGATCGACGTAACCCGCAGTTCATTCGATTCGGACTATGCCGAATTCGGCGTGACCAATATTGCTCTGGGCGCGCAGTATCGCTTCGTACTGGAACATCCCAGGCTGGTTCCCTATCTGGGAGCCGGGCTTGATATCCTGGTGAATGATGCCGACCAGGGGCGCAGCGTTGACACCACGGTCGGAGTCCATGCCGGCGTGGGCGTTGACTACTTCATCATGAAGCAGTTGGCCCTGACCACGGAGGCCAGGTTGCTGGTTGCTCCTGATGCCGATGTGTATGGTCCTGGCGGTAAGGTGGGGAATTTCGATCCGACCGGTTTTTCAACAACCTTCGGTGTCAGATATTTTTTCAATTGAACTGATTGGAATATGTTAAAGTAATCCGGGTTGAAATTTTCAGCTGAAATTACCCATGGTAATTTAACCGCCTTATCTCAAGTTGAATTAAGACCCGCTCCGGCGGGTTTTTCCGATTCAATCCGGCAGTTACAAGGTGTATAAACCACAAGGAGTTGCGACATGTCATCAATTGTAAGGAACTTCAAACCGGCAGCTGTTTTAATGTTTGTCACACTGGCCTGTCTGCTGCTCGCAGGCGGCTGCGCCAGATATTCACGGAATGTCAATACGTTCTACGAACCTTCCGCAACCGTCAGCGGCGGCAGCGGCGATGTGTATATCGTTATTCCGGAAAACCAGCAAACCCGTTCACCGGATATCAAATGGGTGCTCGGGGCGGTCAAGGATGACGATAACAAGAATATCGACGAGGTCTTCAGCCCCCGTTCTCCGGCGGAAATCATCCAGTCCGCGTTCGGACTTGAGTTCAAGAA
>MGZK01000132.1 GCA_001802125.1 Geobacteraceae bacterium GWC2_55_20 | reverse complement strand
TTTTCTTTCTGGTCATAACCCCGTATGCGCTGGTCATGAGGATGTTCCGCAAGGACCAGCTCGGTCTGACCCGCGAACCTTCCGCGGACAGCTACTGGCAGAAGCGCACAGCGCGCTTTCAAAATATGAAGCGTCAATTTTAAGGAATATCAATGGATTTGTTAAAAGAATTCTGGCTGTTTCTGCGTGAGCGCAAGAAGTTCTGGTTGCTGCCGATCATCATCACGATGTTACTTTTGGGGCTGATCCTGGTTTTTGCCCAAGGGACTGCAGTTGCGCCTTTTATCTATACCCTGTTCTGACCCCTATGTATATCCTCGGAATTTCAGCTTTTTATCACGATAGTGCCGCCGCTCTGATCTGTGATGGCGTTATTGTAGCCGCTGCACAGGAGGAGCGATTTACGCGCAAAAAGCACGATGCCGGCTTCCCGCATCAGGCGCTCGACTACTGTCTGAGTCAGGCCGGAATTGGTCCATCCCAGCTAGATCAGGTTGTTTTTTATGAAAAACCCATCCTGAAATTCGAACGCCTGCTGGAAAACTATCTCGCTTTCGCGCCCCGTGGCTTCAGCTCGTTCAAGATGGCCATACCGGTTTGGCTGCGTGAAAAGCTGTTCTTGAAGGACCTGCTCTGCAAATGTCTGAAAAAACACGACCCGGGTTGCCCTTGGAGCGAAAGGCTGCTGTTCGGTGAGCACCATCTCAGCCATGCCGCCAGCGCCTTTTATCCTTCTCCGTTCGAGGAGGCCGCCGTGCTGACGATGGACGGGGTCGGGGAGTGGACAACGACCTCGCTGGCGGTCGGTCGTGGCAACCGGCTTGAAATACTGAAAGAGATCCATTTCCCTCATTCGCTGGGGCTTCTGTATTCGGCTTTTACCTATTATGCCGGTTTCAAGGTCAACTCCGGCGAATACAAGCTGATGGGGTTGGCGCCCTACGGCGAACCGCGTTTTGGCGACCTTATCAGGAAACATCTTGTCGATATCAAGCCGGATGGCAGTTTTAGACTGGATATGTCGTACTTTGACTATTGCACCGGGCTGACCATGACCAACAGGAAGTTCGACAACCTGTTCGGCGCACCTCCCAGAAAACCGGAAACGGCACTTACCCGGCGGGATATGGATATTGCCGCATCGATCCAGCAGGTTACCGAGGATATCGTCCTGAAGCTTGTCCGTGGCATCTCCGCTGAAACCGGCATGAATAACCTGTGCCTGGCCGGGGGTGTCGCCCTGAACTGTGTCGCCAACGGCAAGGTGCTCCGTGACGGCTGTTTCGAAAAGATCTGGATTCAGCCGGCCTCGGGAGATGCCGGCGGCGCACTCGGCGCGGCCTTGTCGGCATATTACCTGCATAAAGACAAGCCGCGTGCGGTAGTGAGCACTGAATTGGATGGCATGCAGGGGGCGTATCTGGGACCGTTTTTTGAGCAAAACGAGATCGAGCGGCGTTTGCAGTCGCTTGGCGCACGCTATTCCGTGTCCAGTGATGCGGAGCTGTTTGAAACCTGTGCCGGGCTGCTGGCTGAAGGCAAGGCGTTGGGATGGTTTCAGGGTCGAATGGAGTTTGGCCCTCGAGCCCTGGGGGGGCGTTCGATCCTTGGAGATGCCCGTTCACCACAGATGCAGTCGGTCCTGAATCTGAAGGTCAAGTTTCGTGAGTCATTCCGGCCATTTGCGCCGTCTATTCTGCGTGAGGATCTTCATGATTGGTTTGGGCTTGAGTGCGACAGCCCGTATATGCTGCTGGTGGCCGATGTGGTCGAAAAACGCAGGATTCCAATGGACGGGCAGCAGCAGGCGCTGTTCGGAATAGAAAAACTCAATATACCCCGTTCCGATATACCGGCAGTCACCCATGTTGACTATTCGGCCCGCATCCAGACGGTGCATGCATCGACCAATCCCCGTTACCACGCCTTGCTGACGGCTTTCAAGGCAAGAACCGGCTGCCCGGTCCTGGTCAACACCAGTTTCAACGTCAGGGGGGAACCGATAGTCTGCACACCGGAGGATGCCTATCGTTGTTTCATGCGCACCGGGCTGGACTTCCTGGTGATTGGCAACGCCGTTCTGCGCAAGGAAGAACAGCCGCTGTGGAGGGAAGCTGACGATTGGCGTGAACAGTTTGCACTTGATTGAACTGTTTCGCTTGATAGCGTACGCGCTGCCAGGGAACTGAACGAAAGCGGTATTACAAGGTGGAAGGCTTCCCTTTTTGAACAAATATTCCGAAAAGCCCCATATTTTTCTTTTTGCGCTGCTGGGTGTTGCACTGTACTGGTATACACTGTCCTATCCGTTTGTGTTCGACAGCCGCTTCTATCTGGTCAATAATCCGCTGATTACTGATGGCGTCAGTTTCTTGAAATTGCTGGATTTGACCGATTTTGCTGATGATTATGTCAAACTGAACATACATCGTGATGTTCTGGTTACCTTCATTCTCAGACCGTTTACCAATTTTACCTTTTATCTGAACTATCTGTTTGATGGTTTCGACCCGGAAAGCTATCGGGTTGTCAACATAGCCATACATATCCTCAACTCGATGCTGTGGTACGTTCTGCTGACGAAAATCATTCGCTACAGATCCGGCAACGAAATCCATGAAAATCAGTGGTTCGTCCCGTTCTTCTCGGCACTGTTATTTCTGGTGCATCCCCTCGGAACCGAATCAGTAACCTATATAATCCAGAGATATGCATCTCTGGGATGTTTCTTTTACCTGACGACCATGCTGCTCTTTGTTGTTTCGATACTGAACCCTGTGAAGTGGCATCAGCGGTTGGCGTATATCGGCTCGCTCATTACACTTTTAGTTGGAATGCATGCGAAGGAAAATCTGGTGACTGCCCCATTGGCGCTGGTACTGCTGGGAACGGTTCTGTTACGTTTGCCATTGCGCAGAGTCCTGATTCTGGCTTCAGTACATATGTGCTGCATGCCGGTCATTCCTCTGCTTGTATATCTGGTTTACAGAATCCAGGCGGAAGCCGACCGGTCGCTGTATACTATCAGCTCGTTTGTGGTGGCTTACCCGACGTACGAATATGTACTGACTCAGGCCAGGGTCATACTGACCTTTTTCCGAATGCTGGTAGCTCCCTATGGACAGAACATTGATCCGTCATACCCGCTTTACCGCAGTGTCGCCGACCCGGAGATAATTGTAAGCCTGATAATGATATTGCTATTCGTATTTACCGCAATTGTCCTGCAACGTAAAAAAAACAGGCAGTTGAATGATGATCTGATAAGTTTCTGCATAGTCTTCTCACTGCTGTCGATCAGCTTGTCATCGTTCTTCCCGCTTCCCGATCTGATGACCGAGCACCGCAGCTATCTTTTCTCCCTACCGGTAATTACCGGACTGGTTTGCCGTTTCGATTCGATTCGCAATCAGCTGACTCCAGTATGGGCAACGCGTGTAATTGTATTCCTGTTTCTGATGGCGGTCCTGTATTCGGTTCTGACCGTCAAACGCAATCTTCTGTATAGTTCCCCGTCTGCGCTGTGGGAGGATTCTGTCTCAAAGAGTCCAGCCAAATGGCGCCCGAACTACAATGCCGGGGTGGCTGCCGTCGAAGAACAGAAGTACCCAAAGGCGCTCAATTTCTTCCAGCAGTCGATTCAGGCCAATCCGTACAAACTGGAAGGTTATGCCAATCTTGGATCTACCTATCTGACGCTTGGCAACTATCATTCCGCGATTGATGCATACATGGCCGGTCTGGCGGTCGGGGGCGATGATCCGGTTCTGCTGGTCAACCTGGGCAATGCCTATCGTCAGGCAGGGCAATTGCGGGATGCGATCGAAGTGCTGGAGCAGGCGGTTCATGTCAACCACGGACTGAGCGAGCCGTACAGGATGCTGGCCGAGTTGTATGCCGAGTTGGGACAGCGCGATAAAGCCCTCCGGAGCGTGCGTAAAGCGCGGGAACTTGATGCCGTAGACTCCGGACTGGTTTCGCTGGAAGAAGAAATATTGAAATTGAAATGAATTCTGGAGAAAATCGTTGGGATTGAATTTGAATTGGAAATCAGGTTTAACAGTCATGGCCGAAGGGGTGAGCAAACAGGCGATCTCACCGCCCGGTGGCGATTTGCTGCGCAATAACGGACAACTGGTGTTTCTTGTTACGCTGAACGTGCTTTTGCTGTTTCTGCTTGCATGTTGTTATCCGGTCGATTATCTGAGGGCCAATTTCAATAAGATACTCGTATTTGCTTTTTCACCTCAATTCCTCTTCTTTGGCTGTTCCGGCGCCCTTTTGCTGTACAAAAAACTGTCTGAAAAAATGTACAGCACAGCGCTTTTTACCACATGTTTTGCTTACTTCTATATTTTTCACAGACATCAACAACATGTGTTAAGTCTCCGAGGCGATAATCTGTGCCAGATTGCCTACTGGGAGATCCTGTTTCACCCCAACCTGACCGGAAGTATCGGCGCCTCGTTCACAAAACCGGGGCAGCTCGTGATCATGGGGTTGCTTTATGAGCTGAACGTCTTGCTGGGTGACTACGCTTTCAGTGCCGGGATGTGTCTTGTGATGGCGTTTTGTGTATGGAGTCTGGCAAGAATTGCATCGGATATTGGCGGAAGAATCGCCGGAATCATCGTATTCCCTGTCAGTTGCGCGGTATTCATGGCCGAGTTCATGCACGGGTCCTACTCTATCTTTCTGATTCCCGTGCTCTTTTCGGGCATCAGGTACTATTTCTACAACCCGGAACGAAAGTCACTCGGACGATTCCTGCTGTTGTTTTCGATCCAATTTCATATACAGGCTGTTGCGCTGCTCGGAACGATCTGGGGCATTCTGATTGTGAAGAAAGAATGGAAGGAGCTGTTCAAATTTTCCGGTCTGGGGGTGTTATCGCTTGCGCTGTGGGTGGCAGTCATACTGCGTGTACAAGGGACTCTCGATCGGCTGAACTGCGGCGCCGCGGTTGGATATATTGCTTCCTACAACGATTTTGACGGCGATTTTGCACCTGGCGACAAGCTCGGTTATTTTATGTGCGTGGCCCGGGAAGGCTTTGAGGCAAATTATTACTACATCATTCCCCTGGCAGTGCTGGCCGCATTAGGGATCGCGGGCTGTTTTCGCTATGGTTTCAAGCAGTACCTGACAACTTTCTCGGCCATAATACTGCTGCTGTTCAATGTGCTGGTGCTGGGTGGGGACTTTAATTTCGAACGATACTTTGCCCTGTTTTACGCTTTTGCGGTTTCGGTCGGGATCGGAATGATCGTCCGTTTTGTGCTGGGAGTCAAGCGGGAGCGCAGACTCTTGTCCATCGTGCTTTCCGCGGTTGCCGTGCTGGCACTGGTCATGATTTTCGATTTTTCGCTCTTTCGCAGATTTGCCAATGTGCAGCCGCAGATGTTTCCATTTGTAGTGAGCGCCTCCAAAATCCTGGAAGATAATAAAATCCCCGAATCGGCCCGCCTGATGACGGAGGATGATCTGCTCTATCCGCTTGTTGTTCTGCAACCTGACCGCTATCCGAAGCTGACCGCGCTTCAATACTTCAATGTCGCTCCGGAACCGGAAAGAAAAAGAATTCTCGCGAAGACCGATTATATCTGGATTTCAATCAATGCCAGGCATATGTACTACTATCTGGACTATCTGCCTGAACCGGCCTGGTTGAGTGATCCCTTCCGGCTGATGGTGACTTACATAATACAGGAACAAAAGCCGCGCTATCTGTACGGCTATTGGTTTGTGCCGGTCGATCTCGATTATGAAAGACTTATACTGAAGGTTGAATCTGTAAAATATCTCTGATGCGGTCACGCATATTAATCCGCATACTGGAAAATGAGCTATATGGCTAAAATTCTGATCATCAAGCTGGGCTATTCGGAAACCATCGATTCCGGCATCAGTACTGTCACGAGTCTGGGTGATGTTCTCCGCACCACGGTCATTCTCTACCCGTTCGTACAGGACCAGGTTACCTGGCTGGTCGATGAACAGGCCTATCCTCTGCTGGAAGGCAATCCCCATATCCAGCGCATACTGCCCTATAACCTGACCACGGTGCTGCAACTGCAGCGGGAACGTTTCGATACGGTCATCAACCTGGAAAAGGTTCCGGGTATCTGTGCCCTGGCGGATTCGATCTCCGCCTGGCGCCGTTACGGTTTTCGCTTTGACGAACTGCACGGAACGGCAGAGGGGTATGACGGTTGCGAGAAGGTAGTTTCTCTTTGCCGGGACGGCGACCTGAAGAGAACCTACACCGGCAGTTGGCAGGAGTCGTTGCTGCAGGTTGTCGGCGCTGCCTGGCAGGGACAGGAGTATATCCTCGGCTATCGGCCCAAATTGGAAGAACTGTACGACGTCGGTTTGAACTGGGCGGTTGGATCGAAATGGCCCAACAAGTCCTGGCCTGCAGCCAAATGGGAAGAACTCAAGCTTATGCTGACTGAAAACGGGCTCAGCTACTCTTCGCAGCAGGGTATGGATGAACTGCATGACTACATCGACTGGATCAACTCCTGCCGGCTGCTGGTCACCAATGACAGTCTGGGACTGCATATCGCCCTGGCGTTACGGAAAAAAGTGGTCGTGATGTACGGGCCGACCAATCCGAACGAGACATATTTCTATGGCAGAGGCGAGGTGCTCTATCCGGATCTGGATCGATCCTGTGTACCCTGCCTGGAACCGCGTTGCAGCCAGCAGACCCGCTGCATGGAGTACATCACGGCCTCTTCGGTCATTGCGGCCGTTTTGCGCATATTGAATACTGAAATCAGGGACTAGATGTGAATAAGTCGTTAAGCATTGTATGGTTTCTGATACTGATAGTCCCCTTCCTGTTTTATCACAACAACAAGCCCGTTGGACCTGATAGTGGCGTTTACCTGGAGGTCGCCCACAACATAGTGTCAAAAGGCAGCTTGAATATTCTGCCCGAAGTCCTTTTCGATGATACTCCTTACCAGATCACCAAAACCAATCATGCGCCGATTCATCAGAATATCGGTGGTGTGCTGTTCATTCTTCCGGCGACACTGCTTGCCGTGGCGACACAGCATTGCGCTACGCTGATCCCGGATCTTTCGCCGCGCTTTTATCTGCTCGGGTATCACGAGGGGATGTGGCTTGGTTGCATAACCTACCTCATGGCAATGCTGTCGTGTGTCATGATTTATCGTGTCGCATGTCGTTATCACCAGGCATCGGCAGTTATTACGGCTCTGCTGTCATGCGCATTTGGCGGACCGCTGCTGATCTATACGTCGGCGTATCCCTGCCAGACCAACCTGCCGGCTGCGTTTCTGTCATCGCTGCTTATTTACATGTATCACTTTGCCGATCTTAAAAAATCCATGTCGTGGCTGTTGATGGGCGCGGTATGGGGAGTTGGGACCTTTGTCCGAACGGAATTTGCAGTCTGGGGCGTGTTGCTGATCCATGCTCTCATTCAACAGTCTCCTCTCCCGGGAGAATGGCGTACCCTGTTAAGGAGAGCTCTTCTTGCCGGAGGCGGCGGCCTGCTCTTCATCATCCCGTCGATGATGATACGCCAGATCCTTTTCGGGGAATCCGGAAGCACGTATCTGTTTCAATTTGATTACACGATTTTTTCCAGATCTTACCTGATGCTGTGGGGAGCGCGTAATGGCCTGTTTGTGTTCTGGCCGATATTTGTCTTGTCGATAATCGGCTATTTCTGGAAAATTGGCAGAAACCCTCCGCTCTACCATGTGCTGTTCGCAATAGTTGTGCTGGAAACCATGCTGCTGGGGTCAACAGTATTCTGGTCCGGTGAGTTTGGGGCTTCATTCGGACAGCGACGTTTCCTGGTGGTGTTTCCTTGCCTGGTACTGTGTCTGGCCCGTTTTCTCGACTCATTCAGGAAATATTTCTACTGGCTCGTGCCGGTCTGCATTATTTGTGTCATATGGGCAAACCTGGTGTATGCCGCCTATGGTTTGAGATGGACTTTTCCGGACAGCATGACCGGTTTTCTGTTGACGAACCAATTTTCCGGAATCTTTTCAGTTGTTGGCAATTATTATCCTTTGTTTGTTGCAGAGGCATTGTCGTTTCTGTTTGTTCCCAAGCACGCCGACGTCTATTGGCTGTTTCCGGCTTTTGCCATGGTGGCGTCGCTTGTGTGGCTGTTTTACAGACGATTAGATCGGCAACGGATATTCAACCATGTCTTGATTGCGGTTGTATCTGTCGCCTGCGTGACTACCGTATTTCTGGCAGGAGCCGAAAAACGCGGGGAGCAGGTTTTTCGTGAGATAGAATCAAATAACAGGCACTCAGGCTTCATTCAGCGCAATTATGAGATCGATTTTGAAATCATCGGTTCCTCGGTTGATATCGTGGCTTTTTTCCTGGAGTTGCATGATGATCGCACAGCTCAATACCATATGGACAGGACTGTCGCTTTCTTGAACAGGGAAGCCCCTGACCAGGTAATGAAATTCAAGCAGATGTGTGACGCCCTGCTCCTGCGTAGTTCACTGGGATGGTCACGTCTGGTTCCCGAGCAGAGTCATGATGCCCTTTTGGACTGGTATTACGCAGCGCATGCGGACATTCAGCAGAAGCGGAGTCCATTGGATGTGCTTGCGCTATTTCTGTATTGACAACGGCAACCGATCCGGCCACATAATGGCTCATTAAAATTTTAATCCGGCTTGGCCTGACTACCCAAAATTTGTGTCTTCAGGCAGATCAGAGCCGATTGAATATCCAGTCCACTCAAGAGCATAAAATGCAAAACTCCGACAAAAACAGGATCGACGGCCACAAGCTGATCTTTCACCCCAAAACCGTGGCGCGCTGGCTGGAAGGGGAGCAGATCTACCCGGTCTACATGGAAATATCTCCCTCCGGCGCCTGCAATCATCGCTGTACCTTCTGCGCGCTGGATTACCGCGAATACCGCCCGAAATTTCTTCCGACCGGCCTGCTCAAGCAGCGCCTCACCGAGCTGGGACGGCTCGGCGTCAAGAGCATCATGTATGGCGGGGAGGGGGAGCCGCTGCTGCACCGCGATCTGGAGGAAATTATAATCCATACCGCGCAATCCGGAATCGACGTGGCCCTGACCACCAACGCGGTGTTGCTTTCCGCTGACCGCGCCCGGAGAATCATTCCCCATACTGCCTGGATCAAGGCCAGTATCAATGCAGGCACACCGGAAACCTACGCGGCTGTCCACCAGACCGGCGCGGGCGACTTCGATCGCGCGCTGGAGAACCTGGCTGCCGCGGCCGAGCTGGCGCGCCGTGATGGCGGCGGCTGTGTCGTCGGAGCGCAGATAATTCTTTTGCCGGAAAACGCGGCCGAAATCGAGCGATTGGCGCGGCTCACGCGTGACGCGGGTCTGCAATATCTGGTGGTCAAGCCGTATTCGCAGCACCATTTGAGCAAAACCTGCCGTTACAGTGATATCGATTATGCCCCGTATCTGGATCTGCGGGAGCGTCTGCAAAAATATCAGGATGATAACTTCAGCGTGATTTTCCGCACGAACACGATGCTCAAGATGCAGCGCGAGCGCCGGGGTTACCAGCGTTGCCAGGCGTTGCCGTTCTGGTCCTACATCGATGCCGAAGGTGTGGTCTGGGGGTGCAGCGCCTACCTGGGGGACGAACGTTTCCGTTACGGCAGCATCCTAAAGGAGAGCTTCGAGTCTGTCTGGAATGGCCGGCTCCGCATGGACTCCCTGGCCTTTGTCGCTGAGCGGCTCGATCCGGAGCAATGCCGGATGAACTGCCGCATGGATGAAATCAATCTCTACCTGTGGGAGCTGACCCATCCCGCCGCACATGTGAACTTCATATGAACTTTCCAAACCTGCCCCAGTCCGAATTATTGCGGCTGTACGAGTCCCTGACCAGGATCAGGCTCTTTGAAGAGCGGATCGTGGAACGCTATCATGAACAGGAGATGAAAACCCCGGTGCACCTGTGCCTCGGCCAGGAGGCGGTCGCCGTTGGTGTCTGCAGCCGCCTGGCCCGCGAGGATTACATCTTCAGCACCCATCGTTCCCACGGGCACTGCATTGCCAAGGGGATGCCTCTGCGCCTGATCGCGGCCGAGCTTTACGGCCGCGAGAGTGGTTGCGCTGGCGGCCGGGGAGGCTCGATGCACCTGGTGGCGCCGGATTGGGGCATACCCGGTTCGACCGCGATTGTAGGCGGATCGATACCGCTGGCGGCCGGCGCTGCTCTCTCGGCAAAGATGCAGAACAATGGCCGCATCGCCGTGGCCTTTTTCGGCGATGGCGCTTCGGAGGAGGGGAGCTTTCACGAAAGCCTCAACTTTGCCGCACTGCATGCGCTGCCGTTGATTTTCGTCTGTGAGAATAATTTCTATGCCACCAATTCGCCGTTCAAGGCCCGGCAGCCGGAATGCGGGATTGCAGCCAAGGGGGCTGGGTACGGGATCCCGTCCGTTACAGCGGATGGCAACAACCTCGGGACGGTCTATCAAGTCGCCGGAGAGGCGATCGAGCGGGCGCGCAGTGGCGGCGGCCCGTCTCTGCTTGAGTTTGAGACCTATCGCTGGAAGGGGCACGTGGGGCCCGCCTGTGACTTCGAGGCCGGCTGCCGTCCGAAAGACGAGCTGGAACGCTGGCTGGAACGGTGTCCGCACAGATTGTACCGGGACGGCCTGCTCGGCTCTGGCCAGGTCTCATGCGCTGACCTGGATGCGATCGAGCGCAATCTGCGGCATGAAATCGATGACGCTTTTGATTTTGCCCGCGCCAGCGCCTGGCCGGACCCGGCCACGCTGCTGGAGCACGTATGTTGAGGAGCCGTCATGCCATGGACTGAAATTCAGGCCGATAGCGGCCGGGGGCGTGCAAACTTTGAACCGCTCCAGGGATGTGTCAGGGAGCTCTCGTACCGGGATGCCATCCGTGAGGCGCTGGACCAAGCCCTGACCCGAGATCCGAGGGTGTTCCTGATCGGTGAGGGTATCGATGATCCTGGCGGAGTATTCGGTTCCACCAAGGGGCTGGCGGAGCTGCATGGACGCGAACGGGTCATGGATATGCCTCTGGCAGAGAACGGCCTGACCGGGGTTGCCGCCGGCGCTGCCATGACCGGCATGCGCCCGGTTCTGATCCATATGAGGACCGATTTTTTGCCGATGTCGATGGACCAGATCGTCAACCATGTCGCCAAATGGAGCTATATGACCGGGGGCAGCGTCAAGGTGCCGTTGACCATCAGGGCCATCACCGGACGGGGCTGGGGCTCGGCGGCACAGCATTCCCAGAGCCTGCAGGCGCTCTTCGCCCATGTTCCGGGGCTGCACGTGGTGATGCCGGCCACGCCCCATGATGCCAAGGGGTTGCTGTTGGGCGCGATTGCCGGATCAACCCCGACACTGGTGCTTGAACATCGCTGGCTGTACGACCGGACCGGCCCGGTCCCGGAAGAACCGTATCTGATCGGCGCCGGCAGCGGGGTTGTCCGCCGTGGTGGCGCTGATGTTACCCTGGTGGGCGTGTCATACATGGTCGGTGAGCTGATGCTGGCGGCCGGGGAACTAGCACGGACCGGAATATCGGCCGAGGTGATCGACCTGCGTTCGGTCAGCCCGCTGGACGAGGAGCTGATCGCGGCTTCCGTCCGGAAAACCGGCCGCCTGCTGGTGGCCGACACCGGCTGGAAGCGCTGCGGGATTTCGGCCGAGGTGGCCGCGGTGGTTGCGGAGCGCGCCTTCGATGCGTTGCGCGCCCCGGTTCGCCGCATCTGTATCGCCGACTGTCCGACTCCGGCCAGTCATGTGCTGGAACAGGCCTGTTATCCCGATGTGGACGGGATCGTGGCTGCGGTGCGGGGGATGCTGTGAGCGATTTTATGGTTTCAGTGGTGATGCCTGCTCTGAATGAGGAGCAAAACCTTGACGGGGCGGTCCGGAATGTGCTTGCGGCATTTGAAAAATTTGCCGTGGCGGGAGAGTTGCTGATTGTCAACGACGGCAGCAGCGACGGTACCGGCCGGATTGCCGACGAGTTTGCCGCCGCGTACCCGGCGGTGAGTGTGATCCACCACGCTCTGCCGGAAGGCATCGGCGCTTCCTTCTGGGATGGGGTCAAAAAGTGCTCCGGTGAAATTGTGGTTATGCTTCCGGGAGACGGTGAGAACGACGCGGCCGAGATTCTGCGTTACCTGCCGCTTCTGGAGCAGGTCGATATCGTGGTTCCCTTTGTTTTCAACCGCGAAGTCAGGAGCTTCGGCCGGCGCCTGCTTTCAATACTGTACCGGGAGATCATCAAGGCTTCGTTCGGCCTTTCGCTCAACTATATGAACGGCACGGTGATGTACCGCAAGGCGGTTTTTTCAGGAATAGAACTGAAAAACGGCGGTTTCTTTTACCAGACCGAGCTGCTGATCAAAACCATCCGTCGGGGACACCTGTATGCCGAGGTTCCGTACGCACTTAGCCGCAGGGGAAGCGGAGACTCAAGCGCGACTACTCTCCGTTCCCTTGTGAGGGTCGCCCGCGGCTATGTCTCCACTTTTATGGAGGTTCATGCCGGTCATGCCGGGAACGGGACTCCGGCTGACGCGACAGTGTCCGCGGTCCGTCTGGCCGCGCTGAAGGAGGCCGGGCGCCGTGGCTGAGATCATCCTGGACGGACACAAGCTGGACTGGCACCGGGAACGGGTTGAAGCCTGGCTGCGCGGGGAGCGGATCGCGCCGATTACGATTGACTGCGCCCTGACAAGGGCCTGCAGCTATCGCTGTGTATACTGCTATGGCCAGCTGCAGGAGAACGATGCCAGGGTGATCACCCGCGACGTGATCTTCCGCTTCCTCGACGATGCCGCCGAAATCGGGGTCAAGGGGATCAGCTTTGTCAGCGACGGCGAGAGCAGCTGTTCGCCGCATCTGTACGACGCGATCCTGAGGGGACGGGCCAACGGCCTGGACATGGCACTCGGCACCAACGGTTACCTGCTGGACGACGGGCGTCTGGCGGAAATCCTTCCGGCGCTGACCTATCTGCGTTTCAATATTTCGGCCGGTGAGCGCGACCGGTATGCCGCTATCCATGGCTGCGCCCCCGCAGCTTTTGACAAGGTGATTGCGACCATCCGGCGCTGCGTAGCGCTGAAACGTGAACTGCTCCTGCCGGTTACGCTGGGGATGCAGATGGTTCTGCTGCCGGAGTTTGCCGATCAGATCATGCCCCTGTCCCGTTTGGGGAAGGAGCTGGGGGTTGACTATGTCGTCATCAAACATTGCAGCGACGACGAAAACTCCTCGCTCGGGATTGATTACAACAAGTATCATGGCATGGAGCCACTGCTGAGGGTGGCCGAGGCCTGCTCGGATAGCGCATGCCAGGTCAGTGTCAAGTGGTCAAAGATCCTCTCCGACGGTAAAAGGGTTTACAGTCGCTGCTATGGGCCTCCGTTCATCATGCAGCTTTCCGGTTCCGGTCTGGTGGCGCCTTGCGGCATGCTGTTCAATAGCCGTTACAAAAAATACCATATCGGCAATATTGTCGAGACCTCCTTCAAGGAACTCTGGAAGGGGGAACGCTACTGGGAGGTCATGGACCTGATCGCCTCGGAAAGCTTCGATGCCCGCAACATGTGCGGTTCGCTCTGTCTTCAGCACAAGGTCAACGAGTACCTGTGGGATTTGCGCCAGGGGCGGAGTGAGCTTTTCGATCCTCCCGGTCCGTCTCCGATGCACCTGAATTTTATCTGACTCATAAAGGTGAGCGTGTGCTGAAACCGATCATCATCCCTGCCAAATATAATTATATCGCCGTTTTTCTTTCGCTTGAGTGCAATCTGCACTGCAGTTACTGCATCAACCGTTTCGGCGGGTTCTCGCCGGCAAGGCCGCTGCTGTCGGGGGAAGATTGGCGCGCGGGACTGGGCCGGATCGTTTCGCGCCCCGACCTGCCGGTGACGCTGGGAGGGGGCGAGCCGAGCCTGCATCCGGATTTTACGGCGATCATCAACGGCATACCGGCGGAGTTGAACATCGATCTGCTCACCAACCTGCAGTTTGATATAGCGCATTTCATGGCGGAGGTCCCGCCCGGCCGTATCAGGCGCGAGTCCCCCTATGCGTCGATCCGGGTCAGTTACCATCCCGAGGTAATGGACCTTGAACAGCTGGCGGAAAAGGTTCTGCTCCTGCAGCGGGCCGGCTACAGCATCGGGGTCTGGGGGGTGCTGCACCCGCATCAGGAAACGGAAATTCTGCGGGCGCAGCGGTATTGCGGAGCGCTGGGAATCGATTTTCGCACCAAGGAGTTCCTGGGGGAGCATGAAGGAGCGCTGCAGGGCAGCTTCAGCTATCCCGGCGCCTGCGACCGGCGAACCATGCGGCAAGTCCGCTGCCGGACAAGCGAGCTGATTATCGGTCCCGGCGGCGATATTTTCCGCTGCCATGGCGATCTTTACGATGGCCGCGCTCCGGTCGGGCATCTGCTCGATCCGGATTTCACTATTTACGAAGGTTTCAGGGATTGTGACTGCTACGGGTTCTGCAACCCTTGTGATGTCAAACTGAAGACCAACCGCTTCCAGATTCATGGGCATACCTCGGTGGAGATCACCGGAGCGAGTGATTGATCCCTGATTCCGGAGCGGAGTCCGGCAGAGAAGCATGGAGATGATGCGCAAGTTCATCCCGCTCAGGCCGGTGGCTAGTTGAGGAAACTGTTTTATTTGCCGGCGGAATCGAGTACCATGCCGTTACCAATTTATCTGAGATACAGGAGTCAATCATGGGAAATACGGTCAGATTCGGCATCTCGCTCGATGAAAAACTGCTGGCCAGTTTCGACCAGTTGATCGAACAGAAGAGCTATATGAATCGTTCAGAAGCGATTCGTGATCTTATCCGGGCTTCGCTGGTGGAGGAACGGCTGGGATCGGAGGATCAGGAGGCGGTCGGCACCGTCACCCTGGTATATAACCACCATGTGCGTGACCTGTCCGACAAACTGACGGAACATCAGCATTCACATCATGACCAGATAATCTCCTCGCTCCATGTGCATCTGGATGCCCATAACTGCTTGGAGGTGCTGATTATCCGGGGGCCTGTCAGGGAGATCAAGCAGATCGCCAATGAACTGATCGGCGTCAAGGGGGTCAAACATGGCAAACTGGTGATGAGCACAACCGGAGAGGACCTGTGACCTCGCCTTGAAGCTCTCCATAGTCATACCGGTATATAACGAATGCGCAACGGTCAGGGAGTTGTGCGAGTCGGTCAGGGCCGTCGCGATTGACAAGGAAATTATTTTTGTCGATGACGGCTCCACGGACGGCAGCCGCGAAATCCTGATGGACCTGGCCGATGATACCACCCGTGTCTTTCTGCATGACCGGAACATGGGCAAGGGCGCGGCCTTGCGGACCGGCTTCAGCCATGTGACCGGCGATATTGTCGTAGTGCAGGATGCCGACCTTGAGTATGACCCGGCCCAGTATTCCAAGCTGATCCAGCCGATTCTTGAAGGCAAGGCGGACGTTGTCTATGGTTCCCGTTTCGTAACCGGCGACTATCGCCGGGTTCTGTTCTTCTGGCATATGGTCGGAAACAAACTGCTGACGCTGATGTCCAATCTGTTCACCAATCTCAATCTGAGCGATATGGAAACCTGTTACAAGGTGTTCAGGCGTGAAGTACTGGAGCGGATTAAAATCGAGGAAGATCGTTTCGGTTTTGAGCCGGAGATTACCGCCAAACTTGCAAAGCTGAAGGTGAGAATTTACGAAACCGGCATTTCCTATTCCGGGAGGACCTACCTGGAAGGCAAGAAAATAGGCTGGAAAGATGGCCTTTCAGCGGTGCGTTGCATTATCAAATACAACCTTCTGCGTTGAAGGATTCTCCGTCCGGCGAGAAACCGGCAATGCAATCCGGATTATCGTTGTCCGGCAGGGGAACAATGATACACCTCCGATTATCAACGGCCGTCATCGCCGTATCAGCCGCGCTGATATGCCTGCTGGTATACCTTCCGGCGCTCGACTGCGGTTTTGTCGGGTATGACGACCCGGATTATGTCCTGAACAATCCGCTGATCAGGCAGCTTGATGCGCATACCATCAAGTCGGCTTTTACGGAACAGTATATCGGCTGGTGGATGCCGCTTACCTGGATATCTTTCGCGATCGATTATCATTTCTGGGGATTGGACCCGTTCGGTTATCATCTCACCAATATCCTGCTGCACTCGATCAATGCCGGACTGGTGGTGCTGATTGCTGGCAGCCTGACGGGCAGGGAGCCATGGCTTGCGGAACAGGGCCGGTTCCCGTACCTGTTCATGTTGCTGTCGGCCGGCCTGTTGTGGGGGCTTCATCCGCTGCGGGTGGAGTCGGTGGCCTGGGTGACGGAGCGTAAGGATGTCCTGAACGGTTTTTTTGCGCTGGCATCGGTTGCGGTCTATCTGCGCTATGCCGGCAGGCGTGAGGAGCGTGGCGCCTGGCCGGCCTATGTTTGTTCGCTGCTGCTTTATGCCTGTTCGCTGATGTCCAAGTCGGTCAGCCTGGTGCTGCCGGTGTTGCTGCTGGTGATCGACTGGCGCCATCAAGGGGGAATCCGGCCGGGGCGGACAATGCGTCTTCTTGTCGAGAAGATCCCGTTCATGTTGCTCTCGGCGGCCATTGCGGTCATCACGATCAGATCCACGGCCAAGGCCGGCTATCTGATCTCCTATTCTGATTTCCCCTTCAGCCAGCGCTTGGCAGTATCGGGCAATGCAATCTTTGAATATGTGCGCCTGATGCTTTTTCCGCTGGACATACTTCCCTTTTACCTGATTCCCGATCCGATTCCGGTCTCATACGCGCTCAAAACCTTACTGGTCGTGCTGGCTGCCATCCTCTTGTTTACTTTACGCAAGGCCTATCCCTGGCTGCCGGCAACCCTGCTTTGTTTTTTGCTGCCTTTGCTGCCGGTGCTGGCCTTTTTCCAGAATGGTGATCAGTCGCTGGCTGCGCGCTTTACCTACCTTCCGGCGATAGCGCCCAGTATTGCGGTGGCGTTTCTGCCGGCATTCATCTTCCGGAAAACCTGGCCGGGAAGGTGGCGGCAGGCCGGGGCCGGCGGGTTTATGATTGTCCTGCTTCTGTCCCACGCTTTTCTGACACGCGGGGATATTCCGGTATGGCATGATTCGGAGAGCCTTTGGACCAGGGTGATCGAACACAGGCCGGAAGTGGCTTCCTACAAGGAACGTGGGCGACTGTATGCCGCGCGCGGCGAATACCGTGCCGCGGTGGATGATTTTTCAGCGGCGATAGCTATTGCGGACGGGGTGTGGCAGCGGAGAATATTCAACCTTTACGCTTTCAGGGGAGAGGCCAACCGCTTGATGGGGCATTATCCTGAAGCGGTACAGGATTTCACGGCCGCCATCTCGCTCTATCCGCATCCGGCATACTACTATCACCGCGGGCTTGCGTTGAAACAGCTGGGGAAGCTTGCCGATGCGGAGCGGGATTTCGCCAGGGCCGGCGGCGCCGGGGTTGAACTGGGCTGGTATGAGGGTAACGAGCTATGAACCTGAATGGAACGAACTGCTAAATGGTAATGAAGCCGATAAAAGCCAAACTGGTCATCTGTGCCCTGCTGTTGGCCTTTTTTATCCAGTCGTACATCAGTATTTCATCCCAGTCGGCCACCTTCGACGAGGTGCAGTATTTCGGCATCGGCAAATACCTGCTGACCACGCATAAGTGGGATGTGATGGGCGCCATCCTGCACCCCCCTTTGCCGTATTATCTGAACAGCTTTCCGCATCTGTTTGTCGAGCAGCCCCGGCAGCTTTGGGAATACGGCCCGGACATCGTCAGGGACCGGGCTTTTCTGGGCGCGGTTGATTACTACCGGGGGCAGGCGCTGCTTTCGGACCCGAGCAACCACAACGACCGCCTGCTGATCGCATCCCGCCTGATGACCGCACTTCTCTCGGTCTTGCTGGGGTGGTATGTCTACCGCTTCAGCAGCGATTTATACGGCGAGAAGGGCGGTATCCTGTCTACGGTACTGTTCGCATTCAATCCGGCCATGCTGGCCTTTTCCGGACTGATCGTGCCGGACATGCCGCTGACGGTGTTTTCATTTATCGCGCTGTATCATGTTTGGAAGAATCTTAAATACCATGCTTTGGGAAGCTCGCTTGCTGCCGGCATCTTTACAGGTTTGGCACTGCTTTCAAAATTCAATGCCGTGCTGTTGATGCCGCTGGTTCTTATTTTCTATCTGGCAGCCATGTACAGGGAGAAAAAGAATCTCCTCCCGCACATGCTGCTGATATTCTGCATCGCTCTAATTGTTTTGGTTCTGGGGTTCGGGTTCGATTTGGAGCCGTACCTAGAGGGGATACTGTTCCAGTTCGACAAACGCGTGTCAGGACAGGCGGCATTCCTGATGGGAAACTATACTGATTTCGGTTGGTGGTATTTTTATCCGCTCGTGTTTCTGTTCAAAACGCCGATCTCCGTACTGATACTTTTTATGTTGTCATTGGCGCTGCTGTTTTTGAAAAAGCGTCGCGAGTTGTTTGATGACCTGTTCCTGCTGGCGCCGATCATATGCACCATGCTGTTCTTTTCGTTTTCTCAAGGCGCTATCGGCGTTCGCTACCTTCTGCCGGCCTATCCGTTCATGTTTGTAATAATCGGCAGCTTGTGTAACTTTACTGTCCGCATAAGGTGTTTTTCATACGCCATGGTCGCATGGTGTATTGCAGCCAGCCTGTATTTTGCTCCTCATTACCTGGCGTATTTTAACGAGCTTGTAGGAGGGCCGGCAAACGGATACAAATATCTGGTTGACTCCAATCTCGATTGGGGCCAGGACTTGATCGGGCTCAAAAAGTTCATGGATATCAACGGTATCCAGCGTATCAGCCTGAGCTACTTCGGCGCCGATTCCCCACAGAGATACGGCATTAACTATGACTGGCTTCCCAGCCATTATCTGTTTAATCCGGAACCTGACAAGCCTGTTTTAATTCACCCGGATCAACTTATAGCTGTCAGCGCAACGAATCTTCAGGGAGTGTATCTGGATTCGAAAGATGAGTACTCCTGGCTAAAGAACAAGCAACCCGTGGCTAAGATCGGATACAGCATTTTCGTGTATGATCTTAAAGGTAACAGGACGTTCAAACAGTAAACTGTTTCGATTACAGGATTGTATGAAAACGTATCTTCTTAATCCCACATTGCAGGGGAAAACCCAGTTTATCCGGGAAGGCCGCTGTATGCAGAAAGCCTCCTCCTGGGCGACTATCTGGCCGCCTTTGACGCTTGCTGTACTGGGGGCTCTTGCCAGGGAATACGGTGATGTGAAACTTTTGGACGGGAATGTAGAAAGCATGTCTCTGGAGGAACTGCTGGCAGATCTGGCAGTGTTTTCTCCTGATCTGCTGGTAATCAATACCGGATTCCCGTCGATTGATAATGATATGGACGTTGCCCGTCGCATCAAGGAAAGGATGCCGGCAGTCAAGATCTTCGCGACAGGGTTGTTTTTCACGCTGTTGGAAGAGAAGGCGCTTGTGCATTATCCCTTTCTTGATTTTGCGGCTATCGGAGAACCGGAAGATACCTTCAGGGAGTTGCTGGTTTCGTTGAAGTCGGGCTGCGTTGATCTCAGCACGATCAGAGGACTTGGCTTCTTTTGCAATGGTGACGTGCAGATCAATGTACCCCGACCTTTGATAAAGAATCTGGATTCATTGCCGTACCCGGCCCGGGATCTGCTGAAAAACGACCGTTATCGACTCCCCCACAATAACAAGGCTTTCACGCTGATCAATTCAGCCAGAGGATGTCCTTATCATTGTATTTACTGCATTGTAGAGCCGTATTACGGGAAAAAGATTCGCAGGCACAGTGTCTCCTACCTGGTTGAAGAAGTCAGGGAGTGCAAAAACAGGTATGGCATTACCGAGTTTCTGTTTTGGGAAGAAATATTCGGCTTCGATAAGCGCTTTGTTGCAGAGTTGTGCGATGCGCTGATTGAAAGCGGGCTTGACATCCACTGGGCTGCAACAAGCCGTGTCGATACGATTGATGAGGCCACCTTGCGGAAAATGAAGGCGGCCGGCTGCTATCTGCTTGGCCTGGGAATTGAAAGTGGTTGTCAGGAGTTGCTGGATGCAGCAAAGAAAAATCAGACTGTCGAGCAGATTGTCCGGGCCGTCGAGATGTGCAAGAAAGTTGGGCTTCAGACCATGGGGCATTTTATCTTTGGTCTGCCGGGTGAAACCGCTGCAACAGCTGAAAAGACTATTGCGTTTATGAAGGAGCTCGGGCTGGACTTCATGCAGGCATACTGCGCGGTTCCGTACCCTAAAACCGAATTTGGTGCAATGGCCCGTGAACATGGCTGGGTGACAACCGATACTTGGTCGCAGTTTGATTTCGGTGGAAGATCGATTGTCACCACCGACAGCATGTCCGCTGATGAGGTTACCAGATACCGTCAAATGGCTTACAGGAACTTCTATTTCAGGCCCCTCTACATTCTGAACACCTTGAAAAAAATATCTTTTTCTCAAATATCCAGGCTGCGTGGTTTTTGGGGCTGGATCAGAAACAGATAAGGAGAACGTTGTTGTGAGTGACACACTCGAACTGAGCATTGTTATTCCCTGCTTGAATGAAGAGCGCACTATCGCGATTTGTGTCGAAAAAGCGCGGAAGGCGTTGCATGATCTTGCCATCAAAGGCGAGGTGCTGGTGGTTGACAACGGATCTCAGGATCGCTCAGCCGAGGTGGCAACCAGTGCAGGTGCCCGCGTTGTGCATCAGGATGTCAGAGGATATGGCAGTGCCCTGAAAAAAGGTTTCGAGGAGGCGTGCGGCACGTATATAGTCATGGGTGATGCTGACGGTACCTATGATTTTTCTTCAATCGTTGACTTTGTCAGTCTGCTGCGATCAGGTAGTGATTTTGTTATGGGGAGCCGTATGCGCGGGGTTATCTTTCCGGGAGCGATGCCATGGCTGCATCGTTATTTTGGAACTCCTCTGCTTACCACGATCATCAATCGGTTCTTCAAGACGACAATAACTGACGTTAACTGCGGTATGAGAGGGTTTACCAGGGAAGCCGTGCTGAAACTAAATTTAGGCAGCAAGGGTATGGAGTTTGCTTCGGAGATGATCGTCAAGGCTGCAATCAACAGGCTTGTCATCAGGGAAATACCGATCAACCTGTATCCGTCGCCTGTCGAGCGTACACCGCATTTGCGTTCATTCAGCGATGGCTGGCGTCATCTCCGGTTCATGCTGTATTTTTGTCCCAAATATCTTTTTTTATATCCAGGGTTGTTGTTGTTCACGATCGGAATGTTTTTTCTCGGTCTATGCTTTTTGAACTCCACCCCGTTTGGAATTCCATTCGGATTATCGACACTTGTGCTTGCCAATGCCCTGCTGCTCATGGGAACTCAGGTGGCGCTGTTCGGGGTTTTCGCTCTGTTATATCAGGCTGGCCAGGGGATGGTAGAGGAAGATGCAATCTGCAGGTTTCTGCGCAACAGTTTTACACTTGAGCGGGGTTTGATTACAGGTGGCGCTATTTTGTTTGCCGGATTAATTGCGTTGTCTTCGGTAATCTGGAACATCATAAATTATGCTATGTGGCAGCCGCAGGTTAATGTCCCGCTGACCAAAGCGGCCATAGCATCAATCTTTATAATGCTTCTGGGAATACAAATCATTTTTTCATCATTTTACCTTAGCATAATCAATCCAACACGATCCTTGAATTAATGCCGTGCGTTGCCGGTTCTGATGTTTATTCATTCATCTCTTTTATGAAAATGCAGCCGCTCTGGTTACCCATTTCGCAGGCTTTGGTGAAATTTTTTGCGGCAAGCTCTCTTTTGCTCATATTGAGATACAACAGCCCTTTGCTGACATAGGCATCCGAGTTGCCGGGCTCTATCGCAATGATCTTGTCGTATTCTTCAACCGCTTTATCCCGGTTTCCCTGTTTGCTGTACAGCAATGATTTTCCCATATATGCCGGAATGTAGTTTTGGTCACGCTCCAATGCAAAATTGAACATTTTTTCCGCACCGGCAAAGTCGCCGCTGGAGGTCAGCACATTTCCCAGTTCTGTGTACTGTGCCGGTGTCGTGCGTGTGGCGGGAGCAGACTTGAAGCCGCAGAGAAGCGAAAGCATTGAAATTGCCAGACACGTCATCAGGATTTTGCCGATAGAAGATCGAGATTGCATACGGTATGTCTCCATTGAAAGTAGTGTGAATTTCTTATATAGCCTTGCGGATCATATTTCAATGTCCAGCAGATCGATGATGAATATCAGCGTTTTTCCGGCAGGCATCGAAAACGGCACAGCGGACGTAGCCGGCGCCGCCAGCTCGGCCGGCACGGTCAGCTGGCGTTTACCGCCGACCCGCATGCCGGAAATCCCCTCTTCCCACCCCTTGATGACACTGCCGGTTCCCAGGCTGATCACGGCCGGGTTGCCCTTGTCACGCGTGCTGTCAAAGACGGTACGATCTTCGGTCATCGCGATATAGTGGATTTTGACCCGTTTCCCCGGAAACGGCTTGGGACCGCTGCCGACCTTGAGGTCCTTGATCTGCAGGCCCGAGACGGTCCTGGTGTCAACCGCCGGTTCCGGTCTGGCCGGTGCCGGGATGCTGATTTTGCCGCTTGAATCAACCTGCCCCTGCTGCTTGTCGGCGTTGCAGGCGGTCAGCAGGCATACTGAGAAGGCAATCAATAGCGCGAATCGTTTCATTGTGTTCAATACCTGTCGAAATAAAATGGTTGTTGCGAGTCAGCTTTGCCGTTGCCGGAAAAAAAGACTGGCGGTGGCGACCAGAATAAATCCGATCAGAATCGATACCTTGCCGTACAGGGAAACACCGTCAGCCGTTGCGGCAATACCCCAGGACTGCGCCAATGCGCCGCCGATGAACATTCCGACCACCACCAGGCCTGCGTCCGCGTCACCCTCTCCGGCCTTGATCAGCTGGCGGAAGGGGCAGCCGCCGATTATGACCGAGATCCAGCCGACCAGACCCATGCCGAGGAAGCTCCAGATGTACTCCAGGTGAGCTCCCGGTTGTCCGTACAATCCGGCATTGAATCTACCGGTCGCCACACTCAGCACCAACGCCGCCGTGACAAAGGCCAGAAGCCCCCAGGCGGCGGCTATCCTGAAACCCATCAGGAATGTGTCGCGAATGCTGCCGGTGATGCAGAAACGGCTGCGCTGCGCCAGTACACCGAGCAGGGTGCCCGCCGCCAGTGCGATCAGCCAGGGGGCGTGCTGTGTCGCGCTTCCCTTGCTGGAGAAGAGCAGAAATCCGGGGCGCGCAATGAAAAATACCAGCAGCAGCAGGAACAGCGCCGGTATCAGCTGTCCACCGCTCCCGGAGTCCGCTTTTGGTGTTGCCAGTTCCACGCCGTTGGACAGCCCTTTTAGCCCGGCCCAGACACCGGCCAGGAGTCCCAGCACACCGGCGACGGCGGTCAGGTCTCCGGCGGATAGCCTCAGGAACAGCTTGATCGGGCAGCCGATGAATACGGCGCACCCGAAAATCATGAATATGCCCAGAAACAGGCGTGACAGCGGGGCGCTGCCCCCCCTGGAGCGAAACTCGCGGAAAAACATGGCGCTGGCGGTTGAACCGAGCACGAAGCCCAGCAGCTCCGGCCGCAGGTACTGCATGTTGACATTGTCGTGGAGTCCCAGTGCGCCGGCGCTGTTCTCGATGAAGCAGGAGACGCAGATGCCGGAGTTTTCCGGGTTGCCCAGCACGGACAGCATCACCCCCAGGCCTCCCAGCAGCCCGCCTACAAACACCACGGTCCAGAAATCCCTGCTGCGCAGCATCTATTCACATCCTCCGGCAAGGCGGCTCTTTAAATAATTGATCTTTCGCATGGAAGCGGCAATGCTCCTGTTGTCCGGATTTGCTCCGGCCCGTGCGCTGATGCTCCTGGTTCCCTCGTCCACCAGGCGCTGTATCTCCGCCCTTCGGGAGAGCGGGCTCTTGTTGTCCACGTAATCGCCGTTCAGCTTGATCCCTTCGTAAAAAGAGGATATGGCCTCATCCAGAGCCCCCATCTCGAACAGGATCTGCCCCTGCAGGATATGTCCGTGAGCTTCGCCCGGATAATTCCTGATCAGCTCGTCCAGCCTCAGCAGGGCCTCCTGGCGCTTGCCGGCCTTTTGCAGCGCCTCTACCGGTCCGTAGAGCCTGGTGATCAGTTCGACCCGGGCACGATAGGCCATGTCACGTTCCAACGCCTTGCCGAGTCCGCTGGCCGGTTTCCCGTCAGTTTTGCCTCCACCTGCAAGCAGCATCGCCACCAGCGTCGCAACTGCCGCAGTCAGAAGCGCCCAGCAAATTTTATCAAATCGGTCCTTGAACATTAATCGTCCGGTTTCGCAAAGGCTGGGAAGAACTAATACTTCTGATAAGGCGGCATGTTGACCCGTTTGGCCATTTCGCGGATCGGGTTGAAGTCGCTGTCGAGCAGCTCCTCGTAGCCGTCAATCCAGGCCGCTTTCAACACTTTCAGCCGTTCACCGTCCACCTCGGCGGTGTCGGACGGTTTAAGCGACATCAGGGCGTCCTTGACCTTCTTGACCAGTGCCGGATCGGTGCCTTTGGCCGTGGCAAAGGTGCAGTAGGGAATCGGAACGCTCTGGGCAAGTATCACCAGGTCATCGGCGGCGATCTTGCCTTCGCGGGTCATGTTCTCTATGTCCAGGATCGGCGCGGCGGCCACATCGTACTGGCCGTACAGAACCCCGTAGATGAGCTTTTCATGCTTGAAGGAACCGGATGGAATCGTGTAGTGGCCAAGGTCGTTCTCCGGGTTGATGCCGGCGGCCAGCATCAGGTCGTATTCCGCCAGATAGCCGGTCGGCGCGAGCATCGGGCCGAAAGCCATGCGCTTGCCCTTGATGTCAGCCAGCTTTTCAATGCCGCTCCCCTTGCGGGCGATGATCGTCCCGGCGGTGCGGGATCCGAACTTGCCGCGCTTTTCCGAAGCCACCAGTTCTACTCCGTGGTGTTCACGCAGGATCACGTACAGGATCGAGTTGGTGTGGGTAAAGGTGAATTCGCCGTTCTTGAAACGCTTGTCAAAATCGTTTGTATCGACCGGCACCATCTCGAAGTCCACCCCGGTCTTGTCCGACAGGTAGCGGGTCAGGGGCAGAAAACGCTCGGTTGTCTCCTTTTCGCTGTTGCAGAGCATGTAGCCGATTTTTACCACCTGCCGCTTGCCTTCGCTTTTACAGCCCGCCACCGTCAACAGCAGCGTGAATATCAGTAACAGATGGAAAATTCGATTTGTAGTCATTGCGGTTTCCTGTTTCAGATGGATTCATTGGAATGATGGATATCGGCTTCGGCGCAGGGGATGCAGACCGCTTGCCCGTCCAGCTCGCGCAACCTGGTGTCCATTACGGATTCGCCGCAAATCCGGCAGGGGACTGAATTGCGGATTCTGGCCGTTCCGGGCGGCTCCGAGTGAGTTTCCGTAACGCTCAGGATCGCATCGTCCGGGCAATCCTGCAAATAGCTGATCAAGGCCGGCTTGTCCTCGCGCAGGCCGGGGGGCAATCCCCGCCCGTGGTAGGCGACCCGCACCCCCCTGGCTGAGGTGCGCGAATAAAGCGTGTACACGCTCTTGCCGAAATCACGGAACAGCAGGTTGCCCTTGCCGAAGGTGCATCCGGTAACGCACTGCAGCGCATCGACCCCGCAGGCGTCGTTTTCGACGATCGCGACTAGCTCCTCGTCACCGGAGCGGGTGACTCCCAGAGCCGCCATGGCCGCCAGCGACATGCGATAGCCGATCACCAGGCCCGGGCAGGTGTGACCGTGAAATTCGATTATTTCGGAGTATTTCATTGCTATCCCTTGCATGCTCATCTGCAGACCGGATCGATTCCATCCAGGGAACCCTCAAGCACCAGCCCCCTGCCTCTGCAGCCGCCCCGGCAAACGGATACTTCCGAGCAATCGCGGCAGCCGGCAGGAGCTGTGAGCAGCCTGCGGCGGAATTCCTTTTTCTCCGCGGAGCAGATGATCTCTTTCAGCGAACGCTGGCCGATGTTTCCCAGCCTGACCGGCAGAGTCGGGCATGGATACACGCCGCCGTCCGGGGCTATGGCGATCATCGTGTTGGCCGCCTGGCAGCCTGCCTGTGGAAACGGGATTCCAGGGTTGAAGGCCCGCCAGAGGAAAGGATCGTGGATGGTAAGATTCAAATCCCCGACCCCGCCCGCATCTGACAGGGCTGCCGCCAGTTGATGCTGCTCCGCCGCGGTTATCATGAATGGCGTTTCGATGTTGTACAGCCGCTGCATCGGAAGAACCAGACGGCCGATGCCCTCATTTCTGCAGAGTTGGACCAGCTCGGGGAGCTGGCGCCAGTTTTCGCGGGTAACCGAAAATGATACTCCGGGCATGATGCCGGAATATGAGTTTGCGTTGTGAATAGCTTCGGCAAGTCCTTCCAGGCGGTTGCCGGATACTAACAGCTCCTTGAGCTGCATACCCTCCGGACAGCATTGAGGCGCGCTTTCAAAGGCAACGGCCGGAACCGTGAGGGTTACGGCAATCCGGGAACCCCGGAACTGTTCCAGCACAAGCGAGAGTGCATCACCCGGCTGGAGGGAACCGGCGTCATGGTACATCTGAAGCATGAGCGGACGGCAATCCGAAATATCGGAGCAGATCCGTTGCAGCAGTCCGTCGTCCGGTGAATCAGCCGGAAGGTCCCAGTAGATGGTTATGGGTGTTGCCAGTTCCATTCAAACGCCTTTGATCAAAACGACCAGCCGTACGGTTTCAGTTTGAAGATTCATCGCTGCCCCAGCAATGCGGGTCAGGGCTGTTCATGTCACCGGTCAGGGCCAGGGCCCGGGCGGTGCAGCCGCCGAGACAATCTTCGTATTTGCTGCAGCCGGAGCATTTTCCGGTTGGTTTCTTGTTGCGCATCTTGTCCAGTACGGCTGACTCGCGCCAGACCGTGCGCAGGTCGTCCCTGGCGATATTCCCGATTACCACCGGAATGAAGCCGCAGGGGGTCATGTCGCCGTTGGACTTGATGTTCAGCGACAGCTTCCCGCAGACGCTCCCCTTGACCATGCTGGCGGTGTCCCTGGCTCCCAGCAGCGCGATGATCGGATCATCCAGCGATATGTCGAGCACCTTCTCGCGCGCTTTTGCGGCCAGGGCGCCACGATAGAAAACCTTCCACTCTTCCGGCGACAGGTCCAGTTCGTCCTTGTTGGCAAGACCCAGTCCGGAACATTTGAAGTTGTGAAAATTGAGCTGTCCGGCCCCGTTATGCAGCGCAAGATCAACCAGCTCTTCGATGGTATTGTTGTTGATATGGCAGATCACGGTGGAGATCGAGGTGGCGATGCCGGCCGCCGCCAGATGCCCGAGAGCAGCTGTAGCACGGGCATGGCTGCCGGGCACGCCCCTGAAGCGGTCGTGGATTTCCGGCAGATGGCTGTCGATGCTGATGCCGACCTTGGTGAAACCGGCTGTCTTCAGCGCAACCGCCATCTGTTCGTCAATCAGCCAGCCGTTGCTGTTCATGGAAACACGCAGCCCCAACCCCCTGGCGAAGGAGGCTATTTCCAGCAGATGCGGGTGCATCAACGGTTCCCCTCCACCGAAGTTGACCGATAGAACGCCGGCGCTGGCAACTTTTTCCAGGCAGGAAAACAGCATGTCGCGGTGCAGTTCGTCGTGGGTGTCATTTCTGCTGTAACAGTGGCGACAGGCGAAGTTGCAGCTGTTGTTGATGGCCCAGTTGATGGTCAGCGGAGCTTCCAGCACGATTTCATTCTGCATTGGTGACAAATCCCTTTTTTACAAGTTCGTCAAGAAAGCTGCGCACGTCGGTGCACAGCACTTCCTGCTCCACATCATACTGCTCCAGCAATTCAGCGACGATACCGTCAAAGTCGCGTCCATCGCAAAGCTTCCATATTTCAGTTCCGAGAAAATTGATCGACAGCATGGCGCCGCCGGAAAAAAGTACCGCGGTGCCGATGTCGCCAACATCTTCACCATGTTCGAGACCGTTTTGCGCCTCGAATGTGGCATCGGATTCCTCGCGCCACATGACGTCAGGGTTGCGCGTAATTTTCTGCATCAGTATCACCTCGACCCGATCTGTTTACTAATCGCCCTGGCCGGTAATTGAAGCTATCACCAGGTTCTCGCTGGACGAGTTTCGGATGCCATGATCTTCAAAAGCGGGTACAACCACGATCTGACCCATGGAGATGGTCCGGCTCTGTTTGCCGGAGACGAGTTCGCCGGTGCCTTCCATCACGGTCCAGATATGGCTGCCGTGGTGGGTGTGGGTGATGATTTCCTGGCCCGGCTTCATGCAGATCAGGCTGATCTTGGCGTGGTCGTCCGACCAGATGATTTCATGGCTCCGTTTCGCATCATCAAATTTTTTGATGTCCTTTACGTCAAATACCTGGGTTTTCATAATGTCCTCCCGCTTAAAGTGTCACCGCATCGAAACGCGTTGATTTTGGTCCATATCTGTCAAGCCTTGTTCACGAGTTTTAGCAGAGTGCCCAGAAGTTCCGAAGTCCGGCCCAGCAGGCTGGAGGCTACCGAAACTTCCAGTCTCCCCTCATTGTTGGCTCTGTCTCCGAAGTGTATCCCGTAACGGGATGCCAGGCCGTTGGCCGGCTGTTCAACCGCATTGTCAGTTGTTGCGGCGGAGGCCACTATCAGCATCCCCTTGCTTTTTTCATTATGCCCGGCAACCAGCGCCAGTTCTTCACTGCTTAAGCCGGCGGGACCGGCGCCGTCAAAGAACAGCCAGAGTTGACTGTAGTCAGCCAGCAGACGCTCGGTTATCCTTGGAGTATCTTTTCTGCCGGCAGTTTTGACGGTGAAGCCGGTTCTGGCGAGTTCATCCGGAAGGGAAGCCTCCAGTGGGGCCGTTCCGGAAAGACTGTAGACCAGGATACGCTTTTGAGGCTGGGAATTTACACTCTGTTCCAGCCAGTCGGCGATATTGAGGATGTATTTCCGGTTGTCGGTAGCGTTTGGCGATATGTTGCGGAAACGGGCGGGGGACGCGTCGAACACAATCGCGCCATGTCCATCCACGTCGTTGGTGTAGGTTGCGATTACCCCTTTGCCATTCGGGTCCATCACCATTCTTGCATTGGAACCGCTCTTGCTGATAATGGCCGAGGAACCGCCCGAAATGGAGCTGACGTCCTTCATCAGCGGATTGCCGAGGTCAACGCCCGGTACGAAGATCAACAGCTGGAAAGTGTATGCTATCAGCAGGGTACCGCTGAGGCAGACGAACATGTAAAGTACGAATACCCGCTTCCTGAAAAAAGTCCAGAACAGCACCATGGTCGGCACTGCCGTTACCGGTCCGCCGACCATGAACGCCAGCGCCGCTCCGCCGTCAAGAGTGCCGTCCAGGGCGCTCTTGATGTGCGATAGGATGCTGGAGGCGCTGACCTGGTGAAGAAACATCGGCACCGACGCCAGCGTTATCCAGACGATGCTCAGCGGATCCTTGCGGCCGAAGAAATTATAGATCCAGTTTGTCGGCATATAGCGCTCGACAACCGCCCCGACCACGACTCCGACCAGGATGTATTTGCCGACCGTCCAGAGCATCTCCGATGATTTGGCCAGGAAAACCAGGAACTTGTTGCCGGAGTTGACCGCCACGCGATTGCCGAAGTTCCTTCTGCAGTTGCATCTGAGGCGTTCGTCCGGGTAGTCGTCGTCATGGAAATCGCCCCTGATGATGGCGCCCTCAATGAAAATTTCGTTTTTCTGGAAACCGGGTCGTTTGCTCATCTGGTAAGTGACCAGTCCGGCGAAAACTCCCATCATATAGGCGGAAATTGTCCTGATGGCGGTCCACTCCGGGCCGAGATCGTTAAGCGTGATCAGGTAGGTTGAAGGGCTCAGCAGCGGGGACGTGACCATCAGGGACATGACCGGGGCCAGAGGGATACCGGCGAAGAGCAGGCTGATCGCGGTCGTCAGTGTGCCGCAGGCGCACAGCGGGGTTATTATACCTATGAATGACGCCAGGAATACGCTGGCTATGCCGTATTTTCTGAGTGTGGCCTGCAGTTTCACGGCCACCTTGAAAGTCCTCAGGTAACCGGCGAGAAGAACTCCCACGATGAAGTACGGCAGCACATCGCGCAGTTCAGATATGATTCCGTGTTTGTTGAACAGCAGATCCCAGATCTCTTTTCCCAGAAGGGCCGTGAACGAATCCGGTCCCTCGCCGGCTGTTACCGCATGTCCGCTTGGTCCGTAGACTTTCAGGTGCCACACCATCAGGGCCAGAGACGCCAGGGTCATGCCGGCCAGCATCCAGTTGCCATGACTGCCGTGGCTTCCGTGTATCTGGCACTCGTCTTTAGGTTTCGATTTGAAGCGGTTCAGGAACATGTGCTCTCGCTATCGCCATTTCCCGAGACCAAAGAACCGGTAGTGACAATTACTGTTGAAACAGCCGGTTTGTTCGAGTTGCCGGCCGAAGTATTATTTTTCATTGAGTCTTCCTTGAAAAGCGCCGTTTGAATGATAAGAACGATCCCAGTCCCATTACCGCGAAACCGGCAAAAACAACCGGGCGGCCCGGGTCACGAACTATTTGAATGCCCGCATATGGAGCGCCGCTGGGATCTCTGGCGACCTGGGTGTGATAAAAATAGAGCCCGTTCCATTTGAAAGGGCCGTTTACTTCGGAAGTGCCACCCGCCATTTTAGTTGAATTCTGGTTTATGTCCAGATCTACCCACAATCTCTTCAGTCGTGGATTTTGAAAAGCAACCAGAGCGAACGTGTATGGAAAACCTGGTGGAAGGTCTGACGGGCCTGATGTAATGTAAGTGCCGATCCTGGTGTCCCGTTGATAAACGGAGAGTTTCAGGTGTTCCGTGACCGGTTCCAGTGATTCCACCTTGATACGGTAGCCGTCGTATTCGAAATCATCACCGGTCTTGAGAACGAACAGTTTGTCTTTTTGCCGCCCCTTTAAAACGCCCACCTTGACCGGGATCGGATAGTATTCGGTATTGATCTTTTTTACGAGCAGTTCAAAGCCCAGATCGACGTCTTCCTTCCTGTCCCACCGGTAAAACCTGTTTGCCGAGGTGCCCTCGTAGATATTGATGGTAGCCACATAGCCGAATGATGTGGCAATGCATCCCGCCAGGGTCAGCAGCACTCCGCCATGCATTACCAGTACAGGTACGGATATACTTTTACGTCTCTTGATAGTGCAGAGTATCAGGTTTAGACCGAAAAATCCGAGCAGCATCAGAAACGGCGCACTGGTGTAGATGCTCCTGTCTTCCGTGAAAGTTCCCGGAATGGCGACAGCGGCAATTGCCAGAAAAAGCACTACGGCACATTCCGTTGAAGCCGCCCAGGCAAACAGTTTGTTGGACTTCCCGGTTACGGACATTTTCTATATCAGCTTCTTGCCCTTGAGAAAATCCTTTGCAACCTTCCTGGCTTTATCGGATGAATCAACGGTTTTCAGCAGTTTTGCATAGGTATCGTTATTCAGAACGCCGGAAAGTTTATTCAGCAGTTTAGGAAGCGCCGGATAGTTGGAGAGTGTATCGACAGTCAGCACCGACGCATATTGCTGGCTGCCCCCGATAGGCTCAAGCCAAACCATGTTCATGCTCTTGCGGTATTCGCTTTTTACAAAATCAAATGCCGAGGAGCCGGCCGCTTTCTGTTTGCCGAGAACTTCAAGCGCACGGCCGGGTTTTTCGATTATTACATTGACATTACCCTTTCTTACGGCGCTGTAGAGCTCCTTGGAGTCCTTGTACACATCAACTTTTACCGAAGAGCCGGTTCGCTCGGTGATCAGTAGTGAGGCCATTTCGGCCAGCAGGAGTTCGTTGGGGGAGTTGGATATACCCAGATGGATTGTTTTGCCGACACAGGCTGATGCAATTTGAACTGTAGCCAAAACTGTTACCAGAATAACAAGTGAAACGATTTTTTTCATGAATAACTCCCATCGGTCTGCAACGGTCTAAAGGAATAACTGCCAGCTCTATATACACACTGTTTTAGTATACTATTAATTGAATATCCGTGACAATATCTGATTTTGTGGCATTGGGAACAAACTCCTTTAGCAGGGCCGGTGTTGGCGGCGGCGGGTATTTCAGTGCGCTGCCTACAAAAAATCTGCCGCCGGCCGGAAGATAAAGCGTGTAGTTGCCATTTTCATCAGTCCAGGCCGAGAGGTATTCAGGGATATATTCGATTTCTTTAGTAGCGTTTGCAAAGGCGTAGGCATTTGGAACCGGCTTGCCGTCCTTGTCAAGGATTCGCCCCCGCACTCTGACCGTATCGGAGTTGTCGGTGCGCTTCTTCTGCCCGACCTCCAGGATATCCGCCACAATAAATTCAATTTCCGTGTTTTCGGATAAGTCAATTTCGACAGGTTCGCCCGAGTGTTTGTCTCCCGGCATCAGCGGGCCGTACAGTGCATCCTTTTTCAGCCTGGCAACTGCCCAGTATCGCCCTTTTGGCGCGGTTATTACCGTCCGGCCACCTTCATCGGACCGGACTGAAATAAAATCGGCCGGCTTGCGCACATTGGTGCTTTCGTACAGAAATAACTTGACGCCCGCAACCGGTTTGCCATTGATATCCTTGATATTTGCTTTAAGCGCTGCATTCCCGGCGAATGCGTCAGTCAGGCAAAAAACAAATACCAGCGTCAGCAGAGTGAAATTCAACAGTTTCATGGAGATGTCCCCGTGCCGGTCCTGAACGGCTCCCTGCTGAACGGTTCGAATAGCACATTGCCGATTCCCGGTTCGCTCCTGCCGTCAAAAATGGTGGCAAGCGGCTCACTGTTTCCCCACCAGTTGTCCCGTGCCGGCACGTCTTCGTTGTTGAAGTCGCCCACCCTGAGGTTGTAATTGCTGTTATCGAATATGTTGTTGCTGGTGATCGACAGCCCGCCGCCCTTTTCCCTGACGAAAATGCCGGTTTCATTTTTGGTGATGACGTTGTCCCTGATGACTGCATTGCCGATATACGACCTGATGCCGATCGAATTGTGCTCGAAAACGGATCCTTTTATCACAACCGGTCCGCTTCTGAATCTCATGCCTCCGAAGTTATTGGTGAAATGGCTGTTTGAGACGGTCAGGTTGGTGAAGTGGCTGTGAAGCCCCCAGGTCGCATATTCGAATACACAGTTGGAAATCACGCTTCCGGTTGCATATTCGAGCTGGATTTCATCCCACTCCGAAGCCGCTTTCTTGTCAACCGATGTGAAGACGATTCTCTGTTCCGGTTTTCCCTCTGCAAGCATCCTGCCTTTAATTAGCAAGCCGATGTCATGTGCAAACCTGACCGTGGTTCCAGGCATAATTTTCAGGGTTGCGTTATTCATCACGGAAGTGTTGCCGCTGATGAAAATCTCTCCACGCCAGGTCGTATCCGAAGATATCGTATGTAATGGCCAGGTGAACCGGAGCGGACTGTCGCTGGCTTTTTCGTGGGAAACGCTGCCTCTGGATGGCTCTCTTCTCTTGTCGAGGATTACCTTGGCGGGCTCATCCGTTCCCCACCAGTTGGCGGGAGCGGCCACGTTACCGGGACCGTCCAGGTCAATGGCGTAGATTCCGTTGGCGGCAAGGTTATTCTCCGTAATCAGACCGTCAAATGACTGAACGCCGATGCCGCGTTCGGCATTGTCGGTGATCTGGTTGCCTTTAACGAGGAACCTGGAGTCCTGAATATTCAAGCCGTTGATTCCGTTTGAAACAATAATATTTCCCGAGACCTCGATATTGTCCGCATTCCTGACCGCGAGCCCGGTTTCCAGGTTGTTGGTGAAGCTGTTACGATTATAGGAACCATAAAACATATCGGCCAGCAATAGCCCCTGGCGGTTGCCGTCGATCAGATTCTCCCGTAACGTGGAGACGCCTTCGCGGATTCTCAAGCCCTCTTTCCAGTTGTCAACAATCCTGTTGCCGATTGCGCTAATGGTGGCGCGGAAGAAGTTGGCTCCCACATAGTTGTTCATCAGAGTGTTACCGGTGAACACCAGGTCGGAATCGCGTCCCTGAACACCGCTTTTATTCCCGTACAGATAGTTGCCTTTCATATCCACCTGTGACTCCTGGAACTGGATTCCACGGTAGTTACCGGTGATGTGCGAATCATATACGGCGACATTTGAAAAGTGGAAGTGGAGCCCACGGTAGGCATGTTGGATCAGGCAATTCTCGATCAGATTCTGTCCCCCGGCGCTGTCCATGATGTTGACCGAGTCCCAGTCACCCATGGATTTGTCTTTTTCCGCCGAGCGAAACACGATCGGCTCTTCTTTGGTTCCTTTTGCCACCAGGCGACCCTGTATCATGAGCCCATTTTCGCCGATACCGTCGCCATTGGTGTCTTTCTTGAAAAACTCGACAACCGTGCCCGGCATTATGATCAGCCTGCTTCCGTGCGGCACCCGGATGGTTCCCGCCACTTCTATGCGCCCCTGCCATACCATGTCGCCACGGAAGACCTCGTCCTGGTAGCGTCTGCTGACCGGCTGGCTTTCGGTTACTTTGAAACCGGGAGGGGAGGGGAACTCTTTTGCTGTTGCGGTGAAACTGTCTCTTTTCCGGTTGCCGGACAGTCTGGATGATTTTGTGACAAGATGAGCGCCCTGGAGAGTGAATACTCCATAGTCATTGCCTGTTATCAGGGAATTTTCCTGCAATGTGTCACTTCTGCTCCCCTGAAGCACCAACCCGTAACGGTTGTCACGGATGACGGCTTCATTCATGCGCAGGTTGCCGTCCAGGGAATTGATGCCCGTTTCCGCATTTTTAATGCTGAAACAGTCCATCACCGCAACTCCGCGGTCGATCACAATTCCTGCCCAATTTCCGGTTTTGTTGTCTTCTCCGGAAAAAACGACCGGTTCTTTCGAGGTCCCTTCAACCCTGAGAGTCCCGCGGATCGTGATCTCAGTCAATGGCGACATGTACTCCGGGTCGGTCTTCGTGCTTTCCGCAACCGCAACCTTGACGGATGTGCCGGGCCTGATCGTGAGCGTGATCCCCTTTGGCACAAGAATATCTTCACTTACCTTGACTTGCCCCTGCCAGACGGTGTCCTTGTCCAGTGTCTGGGCATGGGAGATCGCAGGAAATTGCAGGAAAAATAATGAAGACAAAAGGTTGATATATAGCCATGCCGGAAAATTGGTTTTCATGTTACCCACTATACTCAATTCTGATTTGACCCTTCTGGACAGAATATACGCGTTAACGAAGCAGTATTCTTTCAGAGGAACGCAGCAAATTGCCTCCGGCTTACAAAACAGCATTGAATCGTAGTCAGTTACTTCACTTCAGTAGTTGGCTGAATTGGAAACGAGTTTACCCTACGGGTAGGGGATGATGTAGCGCTTGTCGCTCTTTTTGTAAACAGCCTTTTGTCCTTCCACCCTGGAGTTCCAATCCAATAGCTTGCTTTTCAGTTGGGCTACAATATTCGGGTGCTTATGCGCGACATTGATATATTCGCCAGGATCGTTCTTCAAGTCGTATAGCTCCAGCTCCTCAACCGGTTGCAATGTGCCGGTTATGAAACGCCACCACGATACTTTTTCCAGAATGTCCCTGTTCATGCGCAGGATCAACTTCCACTCTCCGGTCCGTACAGCGATATCGCCTGGCGGATAACCCAGTTTGTCAAAGCTGGTTTGCAGCAGATCCCGGTATTCCTTTAACTTTGCGCTTTCCACCGGAGAGAACTTGGCGCCGCTGGCGTTCTGTAGCTCCAGGTACCATTTGCTGAGGGTGTATTCCCACCATGGCATTCTATCGATGAAGACATATTCGCTACCCGTGGCGTCTTTATCACCCCTGACAAGGGGAATAACACTTTTCCCCTGAGCGTCGTGAGGAACTGGTATGTCAAGGTAATTAAGAATGGTGGGCATTACGTCAAGTCCTTGAACCTGCTCCGAAACACGCCTTCCACCGAATTCTCCGTTTGGAAAACGCATTATCAAAGCATTTTTGATGACCGGTTCGGTTACGTCGTAGTGGAAAAAAATGCCGTGTTCACCCAGGTCGTCACCATGCATGGACTGTAGAACTATCAGGGTTTTTTCTTTCAGTTCCAGATCATCCAATAGCTTAAGCAGTTCGCCGACGTATAGGTCTGTATAGTAAACTCCTGCATCGTAGCGGCCGTTGACATATTTAAGATCGTCTTCGTTCAAATGATAAATCGGTTTGAATCCCCAATAGAAATCATTGCGATATACCCTTGAAAAAATGTCATATTCGGGGTTGTCACCCCACGAGACATCTTCGTCCAAACCGGGGAGGCGTTTCCAGAATGGCACATAGCCGGGAGCATCGAACATGGTCTGGTATGGTTGCGGAACCTCCGCGGAGTAGGGCATGTGCAGCAGTCCGCTGCCGATCCAGAGAAAAAACTTTTTGTCCTTGTTTCCTTTCAGCCACTGAAAGGCATCGGTTGGCGCAACCCTGATGCTGGTGCCTTGTGGACCACGCGCAGTTCGCCCATAGTAATCGAAAGAGCGTGAGAAAACATCGCCGGGGTTGATCAATGCACCCGACTCGGTGTCAAAGCGCATGAAAAACTCGGGAGAGCTTATGGTTGCGGCGGTTGTATAACCGTAATATTTCAGAATCTCGGGCAACGTGCGTGATGTGACCATGTCTTTGGCAACTTCAAAAGAAACCATGCCGTTGACGCGTGGATACTTTGAGGTCAGCACGCTCATCTGTGCCACCGGTGTCAGATTCGCCTGAGATATGGCGTCATCAAACACAGCCGATTGTTTTGCCAAGGCATCGATGTTGTCGCTGATATTGCGCTTGTATCCATAAACGCCCAAATGGTCTGCCCGTAGGCATTGCAGGGATATCAGGATGACATTGGTGCTTTCATGACGCGGTGTCGGCTTGGCGGATTCCAGCGGACTGCATAGTCCGGTTCCGGAAAGCAGGCCCAAGACTCCCAGAAACAGTGTAGTGATGACGATGCTGCTGTTGTTTGTGAAATGACGAAACATATTTTTGCTTTCGGGTTATTGTTGTTTATTTCTATTGCCGGAGTGACGGATCACGGTTACTTTTTCCAGCGTGATCATGCCGCCGTTGACCATCTCATCGACGCGGGGCATGACGGCATCTATTTTATCCCTGATATCCACCACCTCGACGACTAACGGCAGATCGGCGGACAGGTCCAGCAGTTTCTGGGTGTGACAGAGCCGGTTGGCGCCGAAACCGCATACTCCGCGCAGGACCGTTGCCCCGGCAATGCCTTCACTTCTGAGCATCTCCAGCAGTGCCTCGTATAGCGGCATGTGTTTAAAACGATCACTTTCACCAATGAATATTCGCATCAGCAGATGCTCTTCAGGAATTCCGTTCATGTATGTACCCCGCTGTTATGAAAGACCCCGGATAGTTGCAATTCCCAGCCATGTAAACAGCAGGCAGGTAGCAACGCTTATGACAATATTCGCGAACGCGAAAAGCAGCTGGCCATCCTCCAGCAGCTTGAATGTTTCGTAACTGAAAGTGGAAAAAGTCGTCAGGCCTCCCATGAAGCCGACGGTCAAGCCAATGCGCAGGGTATCGGAAAGCAAAGTGCTGCGCATGCCGCCCTCCATGACCAGTCCGATCAGATAAGCGCCGATGATATTAACCAGAAGCGTGCCATACGGAAAGGATCTGCCGAGAAGGCTGTAGGCCCAGCCCGACAGATAATAACGCGCAAGACCTCCGCTGGCGCAGAACAGGGCTATTGTGGCGGCAATTTTCATCTGTGATTGTCCTCCGGACGCGATTATAGCCTGCATCTGGAATGTAAGGATAATGTTTTTGCACAACCCCACTCAATATTACTCCTGCCGCTTGTTTTACAAGAGCAGGAGTAATGGAAAAATCAAGAGAGGTATTCAGCAGCAACAGGTTACATTACTCACTTTTTTTGCGCTGGTTTGGCCTGTGAATCGTAGACCGGGTTCAGGCCCGTCTCCCATCTTCGAGCGTTCAGGTCGTGTCCAATCGATTTAAAATGTGCAAACAATTTATGTTCCAGTTCGTAGGCTATCTTGCGCTCAACATCAACCAGGTTCTTGGTTTCGCCGGGGTCGCTTTTCAGGTTATACAATTCGCCGGTTTTACTTTCCATTGTATATATGAATTTCCAGCCTTCCCTGGTTTGAATAGAGCGTTTGAAGGTGTACAGCCGGTAGTCGGTCTCGGAAAAGACATCCTTTGCCGCTGACTGCCCTTTAAACGCTGGTGAGAGACTGGTCCCGCGCAGTTGCTTCCTGGTTTTTTCCTGAACGTTCACATCCAGCAGATCGAGAATAGTCGGCATCACATCGATGCTGCTGACCTGATCCCGGATGATCTTGCCATCAGTTCTTTTCGGCAGCTTTATGATTAGCGGCACGTGTATCAGTTCATCGTATAGGCTGAAACCGTGATCAAAACGCTTGTGTTCGTGGAATTCAGTCCCATGGTCGGATGTCAGTACAAAGATGGTCCTGTCCATCAATCCCATCTTCTCAAGCTCATCCAGAAATTTTTTGAATTTGGCGTCGGTGCGCTGGATTTTTTCATCGTAGATCGCCCTCCAGAATCGGACATCTTCATCACGCAGGGTGGTCCGCCCTTTTTCAAGCCCCTCCTCGCGCAAAGCCTCCTGCTCCTCCTTGGAGCCGGTATAACGTTTGTCATAGCCCGGTTCCACAAAACGGTAGTCGAACCCTCCCTCGGGTATTCCCTGGCCATGAATATCGTAACCATGCAGGAACATGAAAAACTTTTTATTTTTATTTTCCTTCAGCCAATCAAGCGCCTTGGGGATACTGACTCCCATGCTGCCGAATTTTCCTTTTTCATAGAAATAGGTATCAAACCCCTGATCATAGCCGAAAAAGCCGTTAACTCCGGCGTTGCCGGTAAATCCGCCGGTAGCGTAACCGTTTTGCTTCAGGATCTCGGCCAGGGTGACCAGGTTCGGGGAAAGCTTTTTCAAATTGGACAGTATATTGTTACTGGGTGGGTTGAATACGGCAAATTTATTGGTCAGCCTGTGTTCGGAAGGATAAACTCCGGTAAACCAGGTCATGGAGGCGGGAACCGTCCAGGACGCAGTGGAAATTGCGTTGGTGAAGTTGAAGCCATCCTTGGCGATGGCGTCAATGGTCGGTGTCACGTTTCGTGAATAACCGAGTGAACCGACATGGGCAGCCTGCAGCGCGTCAAAACTGACGAAAACCAGGTTGTAATCCTTATACTTGAGTGGCAGGGTTTCATTTACTGCATTTGTGGCCGCGTTGCCGTTCATTCCCTTTCCAGCCATGCAGCCTACCAGGGACACGCTTAACGCCATGCTTCCGGCGCCAATCGCGGTCCGTTTGATAAATTCTCTACGGTCCATCTTTTCATGTTGCGATTCGTCAGAACTGTCGTAACTTGACATTTATCCATATCTCCTCGTATTTGATTCGCCTGCGGACAAGCGCTTTAATATACATCCAGGTCACGCCCGACGGAAATCTTGCCGGTGTATCCCCGTCCGATTTCTTCCAGAACGTCTTCTGGTGAAGAAGCGAAAGGGCGTCGCTCGGGTCGCAGTGAAATCGGGTTATGGTATGTGATTAGCAGGCCTGGTTTCGCCTTGTTTGCCAATTCCGCCAATTGAGCAGTCGTGGTGTGATATTTGGCGGAATAATCGCGAATATCAAATCTTTGGTAATTGGGGCGCATCGGATTATTCAGGAACTTTAGTGTCAATGCTTCGTGGACAAGTATATCACAACCTCGGCATGCATCTATCGTAGCTTGGGTAGGGGTCGTATCACCGGAAATTACGATACTGCGATCTGCACTGTCAAAGCGATAACCGAAACTCTGTTCCCATTCACCGTGTCTGGTTGGAAAGGCTGTTACGGTTACGTTGGCGTCCTTATATACCACACCGGCCATAATCTCGTGCACATTTACCTTGCAACCATCCGGATGAGCATTCTCCGTTCCCTTGGTACGTATTCCAATGTCTTCGCTATATGCGGCAAGGATATGATCCGTCATTTTTTTGAGGCCCTTGGGGCCGTACACTTCAAGTGGAACTCTTCGTCCCATGGCCCATGGGGTCAGGATCAGATCGGGATAGCCGGCGGTGTGGTCGGAATGAAGATGTGTCAGAAATACAACGCGCAGATTGGTAGGTTCTAGCGCAGCTATTCCCTTGTCAATCCGTGCAGCAGCCGCGCGACGAACGACACCGGGACCGAAATCGACCAGATAGGCGCTACCATTAATTGCAATTGCCGTAGCCGGTCCGGAACGGTCCGGATCAGGCTGCGGGTTGCCGGTCCCCAGCAATACCAATTGGGTTTTGATGGGGAGGGGGGCAGGAGGTCTCTCCATTGCTAAAGTTACCTGCACCGATAGCTGAAGTAAAGTGGCCACTAGTACAGCTATCAGCCTGTATCGAGGATCTGGATGCGGTATAGGCAAAAGGCGCCGGAACAAGCAAACCGGGCTTACCATGGATTCACACTTTTCCACTGTTGCTGTTCGGATGGTAATGCAGGCGGGCCGCTATTTCTGGCCGCTCTGCGAACATGACAACCGACGACAGCTTCTTTTGCGGGCTTGTTAATAGCGGCAATCTGCTGATAACTTTTGCTTGACATCCAGGGTGCGGCGCTACTGTCCCTTAATCCGGACGGACCGGATTCGAGGCAGTTGGTCTGCATTAGCCGCGGCAAACCGGAGTTGTGTGCCTGGTGGCACTTTGAACATGGAAAGGAATGTTCCCGGTTGGAGCCCCAACCTTTAACCGCGCGATGTATCACATCGTTCTTGTTTGCTGTGAAATTGCTTTTTTTATGGCATTTCAGACAGAGTCCCGCGAATTGATCATCTTTTTCGATGATTAGCCGACCATTGCCAAATGTATTTCGGTCGGTATTATAGCTCATTGCGGCCTGGGACTCGGCAGGATTCTTTTTCAGTTCCCCCTTTTCCCAGGATACGGCCATGTTGTTTGCATTGCCGGTAAAGCTCCCTTTGGTGGGCATCCTTGCGGGTGGTGAATCTTCGCGATACGGGGATGTAAGCCAGGTCCCTTTAAGCAGCGGCAGTGCGTACTGCATTGAGGTTCCAAGAGTTGGGCTTATGCCGTGCGGATCATGACATGGGGTGCAGAGTCCGTTGATTTTGTCGTGGGTTGAATAGGACAAAAACCTTCCTGATTTAAGGTGACTGCTAGCAACGGCGGTACGGGTATGGCGACCGGTGAAACGCGATGTGGAGCCTTTTATGCCGGAGTTGAACCGTGAGGTGTCTTTGTAGCCCATGATCGCCTGCTCGGCGCCGAAGGTCGTTTTGTAACCCCAAGGGGTAGACCCTGGTTTGGCGGTTTCATGGCAGTCAAAGCAGAGGCCGGCACCTGGATTGTATGGGTTGGCCTCATGCTTATCCAGATTAGATGACGGAGTGTAACTGTATTGGTAACCGCCAAGGCCGGCCATGGTTTCCTTAAGGATGCCGCCGTTGTAGTCAGAACCAAAAGTCAGGTATGAGGAGGTTATGCCGGTTGTGCCAGAGCCATGGGAGTTGTGGCAATCAAAGCACTCTACGTTTCTTGATTTTGAGCCGCCTCTTGTCGTAGTGATGTCTTTGTCATAGCCGCTTACGGTGCTCCACCCACCAAGACTGGCAGCGGAATTGCCGTGGGCCGAGAATGCTTTGGTGATTTGCCATTTACCGTTGACGTTTGCAGTCGAATATCTGCTCCATGAGGCTGATCCGGTTTGACTGTAGCGTGCTGCAATACTCTGGCCATCCCAGGCATACTGGCGGGGCGTGTGGCTGTCTCCGACGAATGGTGTGGTGTCATTATTTCTGTCGTTATGGCAGGAAAGGCAGTGGTTTGATATGGAGGCAACCTGTTCACGTTCGTTTGAAGTGCCGATGGACGATACACGGAAGCTTGCAGCAGTGCTGAAAGGTATGAAAATGGTCGGTCGATTGCCTGCTCCCCAAACCACCAGGTCTACCGGAGCGTCCTTGGTTTTACTGCCGGAGTGGTAACGTTCGTTAATCCTGCCCTCCGGAGTTGCTTCCCAATGGCATGCATAACAATGCTGCCCGGTAACCTCAACACCTTGAACATGGTGCGAACCGCCCTTCATCTGACCGATTACGCCAGTGCGCTTGTGAAGCCTGTCTAAATGGCAGTCACCACACTCCTCGCAATGGGCATCGGAAAAAGGGAGTAAAAGACAGAGCATAAATATTGCAAAGGTAAATAGGAGTGCGTCAGTTTTAATTGCATATGCCGATGTGGATTTTAAGTGGAGCATGTGTATTCTTGTTGTGTTCCCGAACAAACTCGCACCTCAGTGGGCAATGATTGATTTTTTTCACCAATGTCCGATCCATATTCACACAGCAAAAATTAAATTTCAATGCTCTTGTGAGTCTCGGATAAAATATTTAATGAGAGCCCGGCATAGGGGGGACCGTTTATCCCGTAGGATTAATAACTACTAAAAATAGGGTATTTAGAGCCGAACGAGGAAATTTCGCGCTGGATTTTAATGTGATTGTGTGTTATATGCAGACAATAATTCGTGTCGCTAACTTGCTACAAATTAATGTTTTTTAGAGAATCCAAGTCCATTGAATTTTATATCCGGGGAAATTATCAAAGGGGGGAGTATGAAAAGAACTAGATTTAATCAAGGTTTTACTCTGATCGAGGTGATTGTCGTTGCCGCGATCATTGCCATTTTGGCAGGTGTGCTGGTGCCGATGATCTTCAATCAGATTGATGAATCCAAGGTTACACGGGCACTGGGCGATGTTAAGGCAATTCAAAGTTCTGTTCTCGCATTTCGCAAGGACACCGGATTGTGGCCCAAACGTGACAGCGCTACAACAGATGCCGCAACAATTTTGCAATCGGCAGGTAATATGCCGCTTGGACCTGGCGGTGGCGCGGTTGTCGGTTGGGATGTAACTACTCCGGTTTCCATGAATGATTTATTGGTTACCAATGGTCCTGCCAACGCAGGTTGGTATACTCCTAAGAGTGGCGCTACTTCAGTAGGGTGGAACGGTCCCTATGGCACTGACTTCCCGGCTGATCCCTGGGGCAATATGTATGTTATTAATGTAAATGATTTTGGAACTTCAGGAGTACGTGTCTTCATTGTTTCGGCCGGAGCGGATGGTAATCTGGATACGGAACTTCCCGGCGATACGGCAGTACATTCAAATGATATCGGTGTTGTACTTAACTTGGCAAATTAGACCTTACAAGCAGATTCGTTTGTTGCTCAAAAGTCCGTTCATCCTGTCAAGGGGTGAGCGGACTTTTCATTTTGTCTGATTTTGGATTTGTAAATATGGTTTGTTTCCTGAACTTGTAGTCAGGGCTTTTCGGCGGGATTATTTTACTGCATCAGCCGGACGTTCAGCACAGTCCTTACGATAATATACCGCGTCCTGCGCAAAAGGTGAGTTAGGATACAACGTCAGGAACCTGTCGAAAAACTTGATACTTTCAGTACAGTCGCCGATCTTGTAGGCGACGACCGCGCTGCGATAGAGTGTCTGTTCCCTGTCGCCGGAAGGCGAGGTGGTTTGCACGTTTGCAGTCAAGGTGCGAGGTTGCTCCGCCATGACTGCCTGAACGTTTGATTCAGCTGATACCGGAGGCTGATTGTTTGCTGCAATCGGCGGCATTGCTTCCGGTGTGACGGCTTTCGGCACAACCGGAGAACTGGCCGGCCGTCGCGCTTCTGCTGCAAGCTCCAGGTTTTTCCTGCGTTCATCCGCCAGCTTCTCCCAAACGTTTTTTACTTCCAGTTCCAGGCGTTTTATCTCGGCCTGCTGCCGCTCCAGGTGCTGTCTGTTGACCGGGTCAGCCTTGGTGTTTTTTTGCTCCGGGGGTGCAGCTGGAATTCTAACCTCTGGGCTTGCCGGGGCAAGCGGTTGTTGAACCGGAGTCGCATCCGGTTGTTTGGTCTTTGGCGAAACAGGTTTCTCGGGATCCGCCACCGTGGATTTATTGGTGGCGTCCGGTGCATTCAGCCGGTGAGGCTCGCTTCTCATGATCCAATCACGGGAACTTTTCTCGGTTACCATGCTGCCCATGTTGTTGATCAGGTGGAAGGCTCCGCCGATGTTTTGCATCCGCAGCTCATGGTCAGCCCTGATCTCGTCGATGCTTTTGGCGTTAAGTATGTACGGGGTCATCATTATGACCAGCTCGGACTTGGTGCGTTCCTGCTTGCTATAAGAGAAAAGTGCGCCCAGGTAGGGGATATCACCCAGAAGTGGCACACTACGTTTGATCTCGTTAAGTTTGTCGGAGATAAGCCCGGCGATGACGATGGTCTCTCCCGCCTTGGCATCCACCATCGTATCTATCTCGCGTATGTCAATCACCGGTTTGGTGCTGGTCTTGTCGGGTGATGTGGATACCTCCTTGATTTCCGAAACACTGGGGTGAATCTGCATGGTAATTGAGTTGTCGAGGCCGATCTGTGGAGTCACATCCAAAAAAATTCCCACTTCATCAATCTGTGGCGCCGTAGTGAAGGTGTCGTTACTTACCCCGCCAGAATTGTTCGTGGTCTTTGAAGACACCCACGACACCTGTTTGGTGGTCAGCTTGATGACCGCTTTTTGATTGTTGAGCGCGGATATCTTGGGGCTGGAGAGCATGTTGACATTGCCCTGTTCTTTCATCGCATCGAGCAGTAAATTGAAACGACCAAATGAGTTAAATCCTTCAGCTGCAAACTTGAAAACATTGGTAGTAGGTGCAAGAACTTGCCCAATCGTAAAGGCACTGTCGGTTGATTGAAATACCTGTTCCCAGTCAAGTCCGAGAGAAAAACTGTCTTTCAGGTTTACTTCCATGATATGCGCCTGAATCAGGACTTGGCGTTTGCTGCCTTCTTCCACATCTGCCAGAAAAGATGCGATTTTATCCAGGTTTTCAGGTAAATCCGTGATCTGGATTATTCCTGCGATTTCATTCACTACGAGTTGTTTGAGTTGACCTTCCGCTATCTGGGTTGAAGAGAGAAGCGGGTCTTCCACGTCTGTTGATGTGGTAATTTGCGATTTGTCTTTTGATAAGGATGAAGGGGCAGATGGTGCATTCTTGCCATCACTTTTCTTTTCTTCCTCGCTGATGCTGAAACCGCCACCGTCACGCTTTCCTTTGCCACTGGTTCCGAATACAAGCATTTCAAGAGAGTTTTCCAGCGCTCCCCAAAAGTCGGACTGGCCGATGCTTGATACACTCACGCTTCCGGCGGAAAAACCTGAAACGTTCATATTACTGCTGGAACTCCGTTTGTCCTTGAGATAGTTTACCCGGAAAGTACGGGTTGCAAGTTTGGGCCTGCCAACCAGGATCATGCCGTTTTCAACCGATGCCGTATAGCCTAGCGGCTTGAGGATCATATACAGCAATTCACCCAGCTTCTTGTTTTTTGCTTCGATCTGCACGTTTCCACGCAGGCCGCGTTCTGCAACTATCGATACACCGCTTTCCTTTGACAGCAGTACCAGCACATCTCGCAAATCGGCATTTTTGAGGGTCAGAGAATACAACCGCCCGGAATCTTTTGATCGATAAGCATCAGAGTCCCTGACAGGCTGTTCCGGCGTCGGCTTGATCTTGGGCGCGCTATTTGGTGAATCAGTCCTGGAGTCATTAAGCGTGTTTACAACCGGGCTAACGCAGCCTGCAAGGCTGAATGTGGCAACTATCAGTATCCCTGTAAATCGTATCATTTTTTTCCTCGATCAATCCTGCCCTGGTAGATATCGTAGGTAATATTCTCTCTTTTTCCGTTCTGCACCACAACCTGGAACCGGCTGATTTTCTTGATGATCACACCGTCAAGCTTATCACCTTTTTTTACGACGCGCCCGTTGATCAGTGCATGGAAAGCCTTGCCCGATTGCAGTATTCCCTGGAGGTTTATTTCCTGCGAATCGAAAGCTTCCTGTTCCATCTTGATGCCTGGCGTTGTTTTTACGGTTGGCTGCCTGACTGTTTTTGCATTGTTTCCCAGAAAAGGATCACGCCGCCATTTCCCGCTGTCTCCCTTCACCTGGTCGCGGTGGGCATGGTCGCTATTCGCATTCGCCAAAGAACCCGGAGGCGCCGCCTGGGCCGCAAATGTTCCTGCCGCGACCAGTGTTATCACCAGCACGGTCATGCATTGGACGGTCAGATTATTTGCCATTTTTCACCGGCAAGGAATAGAGTTCCACTGTAATTGTTCCTCTCAACTGGCCGCTGTCCGGAGCCAGTTTGAATTCGATAATGCGGTTGAAGCGCTCGATATTCTGTACCAGCCTCAGGTATTCGGCAAAATTTCGAAAGTTGCCGATGGCGCTGACTTTTATGCGGTGTTTTGCAACAGTTCCGGTGTCCGCACCGCCGGGGCGTGCAGAGACGTTACCGGCAGCGGTTTCCGTCACCGCCTCATGTTGCTTCAGGCCTGATTCCTTAGCGCAGCGGTAGAGCGATTCCATGAAGGCCGGGGTGTTGGATGCGGCCGGTATCAAGTGTGTCAGGCGGACAACTTCCGCCTCTTCGGTGCGTTTTTTGTTCTGCTCCGTTGTGGTTCTGGCAAGTTCTGCGCGCAGTCGCTTGACTTTCGCTGCGCGGTTGGAGCGGTAGCCAAGCATGACAACCGTCAGGACCAGCAGGTATGCTACCAGTGCAATTAGCTTACTTTGTCTTGTCAAGCGGACTGACCTCGCTGGTAACTGTTATTTTAAGATAGCGTTCCTTCTCCATGGGTACGACTGTTATAGAAGGATCGCGGTGATTTGACAGGGTTGGCGACTGATCAAGCATTGCCATCACTCTGCTGAGAAGCATGCTCTCACCGATATTGTTGCTTAGGCGAGCCGTGGCGGTTATGTCAAGAAGCCCTTTGTCGTCCTTCAACCGGAATTCGAGGTTTTCCAGCAGTACCCCATCCGGCAGGTTGTTGGCAAGCTCTCGAAACAGGTCGTAGAAAACAAACTGGCGTGCGGTAAGTTTCTTCAAAACCTCAAGATTTTTAGAATACGCCGGTGAAGCTGATGCTTTGCCCCTGCTCTTTTTGGGATCATCAGGCAACTTGGATCGCTTGACCTGACTATTCAGTTGCCGGTATTCACGCTCGGTCATGCCAAAGGCCAGCAGGGCAGCCAGTGTGGTTAAGGTATAAATGACCGCTCCCGAGGTTTTACGCAACGGGAAACGTTTGAAAAAATCCGCAGTCGAATATCCTGAGGCAGTGCCGTTATGCAACGATGCGGCAAAACCGGCCAGCGGAACATAGCCGCTCTCTTCCTGTAGTCCGGTGGGAATCGCCGGGGCAATGCCCACTTCGAGCCCCATGGCTTCCTTGAGTGCCGTGGCGATATTCTCCAAATCGTTTTCAAGGCCGCATAGCCAAACCATCTGGACCGGGATTTGAGGGTGGGCGGTCTGATAGTGTGAGTTGATCCGGAAAATAGTGTCGATAATTTTGAAAAGTTTGAACTTCTGGGCCTTCTCGTTCTCTTCGGCATTTACTTCCTTAATATTTTCAGAACCGCTGTACGGAAGACGCTGAAAATGAAGGAGGCCGTCCGCTGAGATATAATATGCCTCGATAAATCCCCGCTGAATCTCAAACACCGCGTGGGAATTGAATATTGCTTCGCGAATGCCCCGGAAAGCATCGAGCATGGCGTTGATCGGTGTGGTTATGCTGCTTAATCGAAGGCGAGCTGATGCAAATACTTTGCGGTAGTCCAGCAAAGTCGCGGTTGGAACGTACAAGGAATACCAGGTCTGGGTTTTCTGCTCGGAGGCCGCCGGAATAATAGAGAAGGGGGGGAATTCTTCCTTTGACTCCGCGCTGATCTTGCGGCCGATCAGTTTTTCCGCGTCTTGACGTGACATCCTGGGGAGCTGATGTGTTGCAATGACAACATCATCAACAGGTATGATCAGGTGTGTGGCGTCGATGTTGTCTTTGATGTCCGCAAATATTTTTTTGACGACTGTCTTGAACGCCAGATCCCATGGATTGCGTTTTTCATCGAAGTCATAATATATCAGGTACGGATTATCAACGGCATGTGTACGGATGTCGCGGTGCTGTCCCTGGCTGATCTCTTCACCGTAAGCGCCGGTCCTCGGCTCAAAGTCGAATGTCCGGCAATAAGTAAGCTGACCGTCGATGCTGACAACCGCCTGCAGGGATGATTCGCGTATGTAGATGATCAGTGTGTTCATGGATGGAAATCCACCAGCATTTCCTTTGCAGAGTCGTTGATGAAATAATATGATTCGAGAGTGCTGACTGCGGCGCCGTTACAGTTGGTGTTATAGGCTGCGTAGATGCTTGTCTTGTAAGTGATTTTGCCTACCGGAAGTTTTTGAAAGTGTATTGATGTGTACATGGACTGTGCTTTCGCGATTTTTCTGCACTCGGAGGCATTTCTGATGCCTCCGTCATTGGGGTCCGGATATGTGAATTCGGTTCTTGCACTATAGGCTGAAGTATGGTCTGCAAACGGAATTTTACCCGTTAGCCTGCTGGTGGGCATTGTATCCTGCTCTCCAACTAACACAACGATATCATCGGAGTCATTTGGCAACCCGTTCGGTCCATAGCTTCTGATTTCTGCCGAGATGTACCTGTTTGAGGACATGACGGGAGTGTACACAAACATTCTTCCCCAGGCATCAACGGTGTAGGTCGTGATGTCGAAGTTGCCTTTCATATAGGGACCGTCCCACTGCGGATAACCCGACTCCGGTTTTTGTCCCAGGTACTTGAGTCCTCCGGCGCCTGTCATATTCCCGAAGGGCAATTCTCCGTTATCACCAACAAAGCCGAAATTGGTTCTGACACCATTTTGTATCAGGGTGCGCTCACCGACCATGGCGGTCCTCAGGTCTTCAAGCCTTTGCCTGGTTGTGGCGGTTTCCTCGCTTTCCCAGAACTTCCAGACAGCCGGCATCATGATCCCGGCCAGGACAGAGATGATAGCCATAACTACCATAACTTCAATCAGTGTAAAGGCTTTTGTTCTCATCGTAGTTTTACCTGCCCGACGGATTTGTAAATAGGCAGAAAGACCGCCAGCAGCAGAAGCAGGACCAATCCTCCCAGAACTGCCATTGTCAGCGGTTCGACATACGAAAAAACCTTTTTGATGGTTTCCGGCACTTCCTTGTCCAGGATATCGCTGGCGCGGGTCAGGGTACTCTCCAGCGTGCCGGTCTTTTCGGCGATCGACATCATGTCCACCACCAGGGGCTGGATGAATCCGGTGCGCCGCATCGCGTCCGAGATGCTCTCTCCGGTTACTATGACCCTGGCGATGGATGCCATGCTTTCGGCGATTACACTGTTGCCGATTACATCGGCGCCGATTGCAAAGGTCTTTTCGGCGTTGATGCCGGAGGCGTGCAGCGTGGCGACTATTTTGAAGTAGCGTGACATGTTGATCTTGATTATCAGCATGCCGATCAGCGGAATCTTCAAGAGTAGCTTGTCTAGCGCGCGTCGTCCCTGCGGGCTGCGCTTGAAAATCTTTACCGCGATAAATATCAGTACCGCGGCCAGTATCAAAGCCGGAAAATAGCTTCGCAAAAAACCTGATATGGCGATCATGATTTTGGTGGGAAGCGGCAGTTCCGCTCCCATGCCGGTCAGGGTTTTCAACATCTTGGGGAATACGAAGGTGAAGATGATGAACATCAATGAGCCCAGAACCGATAGAACAGTAATCGGATAGGTCAGGCTGGCTTTGACGCTCTTTTTGAAATCGTTCTGCCACTGCAGATAGTTGACCAGAAAATCCAGGCTCGCATCCAATGTGCCCGAGGCTTCGCCGGCCCTGATCATCTGGACGTAAAACGGGGGAAACAGTCTGGGGGCAGACTGCATCACATCCGACATGGCCAGTCCGGAATCGATTCCCTGGCGCACCAGTTGCGCCGCATGGCCGATTCTGTGATTGGAATTGCTCTTCATCAGCGTATCGATCCCCTGGAGGATCGGGATCCCGGAAGAAACGACCAGCTTGACCAGGTAGGTGAAGTCAAGCAGCTCCTTGTCGTTCAGGCTGGGTTGAAACATCTTTCCAAAATCACCAAAACCGCTGAACCCGCCTCCTTCCGCTTCGATCAGCGTCAGGCCCTGCTGGGCCAGCAGCTGTTCCAGGTGGGCGCTGTCGCGGGCGGTCAGCGTGCCCTCCCGCTGGTTTGACTCGGCATCCAGGGCGCGGTAGTTGAAGGAACCCATCAGAAGCTCATCCTGGTGGCGTGGCTGACCTCGTCGAGAGTGGTGATCCCCATCCGCACCTTTTTCAGCGCGATTTCGTGCATTTCACGGAACCCTTCACTGATGGCCTGTCTGCGAACGTCTTCAAGGCTGGCCTTGATGTTGATCAGTTCGCGGATCTTCGGAGATATTTTCAGTATTTCGTAGATGACCGAGCGCCCCTTGAAGCCGGAGCCGTCGCAGGCCGGACATCCTTTGGGCCTGTAAAGCCTGGAAACGGCAGGGTCTATGCCGAGCTTGGCGTATTGGGGGCTGAACGGCGGTACCGCCTCCTTGCACTCCTCGCAGAGCGAGCGGACCAGGCGTTGGGCCACGATCGAGTCGATCGTGGTCGAGATCAGGAAAGGGTCGATGCCGATGTCCATGATTCGGGCGATGCTGGAGATGGCGTCATTGGTGTGGATGGTGCTGAATACCAGGTGTCCGGTCAGGGAAGCGCGGATGGCCAGTTCGGCGGTCTCGGCGTCGCGCATCTCGCCAACCAGGATCACGTCCGGGTCCTGTCGCAGGATCGAACGCAGTCCGGTGGCAAAGGTCAGTCCGGCCTTGACGTTGATCTGCGACTGGCGCGCCATCGGCAGCTGGTATTCGACCGGGTCTTCCAGCGTAAAGATGTTGCGGCTGACGGTGTTGATGATCGAGAGGCAGGAGTAGAGCGTGGTGGTCTTGCCGGAGCCGGTCGGGCCGGTTACCAGGATCATACCGAAGGGGAGCTGGATCGATGCGTTCAGCTTTTCGATGTCCTCGTCGAAAAAGCCCAGATTTTCGAGGCCGATACGCAGCTTGCTCTTGTCCAGCACCCTGATGACGACGTTTTCTCCACCGATAATCGGAAAGGTGGAAATGCGCAGGTCCAGCTTGCGGTTCTTATAGGCGAATTCGGCGCCGCCGTCCTGGGGTATGCGTGATTCGGCGATGTTCATCTGTCCCATGACCTTGAAACGGGACACGATCGGGTTGAGCAGTTCATTGGGAAGAAACATGCTGTGCTGCAGCACCCCGTCCACCCGGTAGCGGATGCGGACACCCTTGGCGTCCGGGTTGATATGGATATCGGTGGCGCTGCGCTGGATGCCGTCAATGATGATCTTTTCAACCAGGTTGACCAACGGGGAATAGGCCGAATCCAGCTCTTTCTTGCCAATGGAGCCTTCCCGCTGAAACAGGGAGCTGCTCTGTTTGACCAGGTTTTCGATTTCCTGCGGAATATCGGCGTTGTATTTGTCCTGTTCGGATTCTTCCTGATTGGCGCTCGATATGGTGAGTAGCTTGAAAAGATCCTTCTGACTGATAAAGCCTAGGCTGAACAGCACCGAACCCAGCAGTTCACCGCTTTTCCTCTGTTCCTGGATACCGATTTCCAGCTGTTCCTGGGTAATCAGCCCCTGTTCGATCATCATGTCGCCGATGCGTTTTTTGGGGGGCATGCGTCCTTGTTCCGTTGATCCGCGATTATGGAGAGAGTTTAATGTAACATGTTGATTTTAAATCGATATATTAGCCGTTTGCCCCGGAATTGTCAAGAATATTGAGTTTAATGAGCCCTCCGGCTCCTGAAGGCTTTATCAGATCGAAAATTTGTGCTATAAAAATCCACTTGGCCAATGGTTTTTGATCATACGCTGTATTCAGATGTTTCCGGACTTTTTTCGGCCGGTTATTTAAAATCCGCAGTAGTGAGGCGTGTATGAAGGTTGTAATTCTGGCGGGCGGGTTCGGCACGCGGCTGAGCGAAGAGACGGTAGTTCGTCCCAAGCCGATGGTGGAAATCGGCGGCAAGCCGATCCTCTGGCACATCATGAAGATCTATTCCCATTACGGTTATAATGATTTCATCGTCTGCCTGGGATTCAAGGGTTACATGATCAAGGAGTATTTTTCCAACTATTTCCTGCACATGAGTGATGTTACCTTCGATATGTGCACCAATTCCATGGAGGTTCACCACCAAAAGGCCGAGCCCTGGCGGGTTACGCTGGTGGACACCGGCCAGGATTCCATGACTGGCGGCCGGGTGAAACGGGTGGCTTCATACGTGGGAAATGAAACATTCATGCTGACCTACGGTGACGGACTGGCTGATATCAACATTGCCAGGTTGGTGGAGTTTCACCGGGGGCACGGCAAGGCTGCCACGCTGACGGCCACCCAACCGGTGGGCCGTTTCGGAGCGCTGAAGCTCGGTGAATCCAGTCAGGTGGAGGCTTTTCATGAAAAACCGGTCGGGGATGGCGGCTGGATCAACGGCGGTTTCTTTGTGCTGGAACCGTCCATATTTGAACGGATTGCCGGCAGTTCCACCGTATTCGAGAAGGAACCGCTGGAGTCTCTGTCCCGTGACGGAGAACTGGTTGCGCACAGGCATTCCGCTTTCTGGCAGCCGATGGATACCCTTAGGGATAAAATATACCTGGAAGAGCTGTGGGACAGCGGCCGTGCGCCCTGGAAGGTCTGGTAGGTGTCGTTGAAGAGTGAGGTGTGGAGCGTGGACCAAAAAACTTTCTGGCATGGCAAGCGGGTTTTCATCACCGGTCACACCGGTTTCAAGGGCTCGTGGCTCTGCCTGTTGCTGAACCGGCTTGGCGCCGAGGTTACCGGCTACGCGCTCGATCCGCCGACCGATCCCAGCCTCTTCGAACTGGCGCGAATCGGTGAACTGGTTACGTCAATAACAGCGGATGTCCGGGATGGGGAACGGCTGGCCGCCGAAATGGCCGGGGCCGTGCCGGAAATAGTCATCCACATGGCGGCCCAGCCGCTGGTGCGTGACTCCTACAAGATCCCGGTCGAGACCTATTCCACCAACGTAATGGGTACCGTCAACCTGCTGGAAGCGGTGCGGCATACCCCCGGCATCCGGGCCGTGGTGAATGTCACCACCGACAAGGTCTACGAGAACCGTGAATGGGCCTGGGGTTACCGGGAAAACGAGCCCTTTGGCGGCCATGATCCCTATTCCAACAGCAAGGCCTGTTCCGAGCTGGTAACAGCCGCCTATCGCTCCTCCTACTTCAATCCGTCCGAATATGCAAGGCACGGCGTGGCGCCTGCCACTGCCAGGGCCGGCAACGTGATCGGTGGCGGCGACTGGGCCGGCGACCGGCTGATACCGGATATTCTGCGGGCGGTACTGGCCGGAGAACCGGTAAGTATCCGCAATCCCCGGGCGATACGCCCCTGGCAGCATGTGCTGGAACCGCTTTCCGGTTACCTTTTGCTGGCTCAAAAGCTCTTTGAGAAGGGACCGGAATATGCGACCGGCTGGAATTTCGGTCCATCCGACGAGGATGCCCGTCCGGTGGAGTGGCTTGCCGGCAGGATTTGCGAGCTGTGGGGCGAACAGGCAGCCTACCGGATCGATGACGGCATCCATCCTCACGAGGCGCACTACCTGAAACTGGACTGCTCCAAGGTGCGTGCCGAACTTGGCTGGCGTCCAAGGTGGGGGCTGGAAAAGGCCCTGGAGAGCATCGTCGTCTGGACCCGCTCCTATCGCGACGGTAAGGACCTTCGCTTGGAATGTCTGCGGCAGATAACAGAGTACGGAGAATCGGCATGAACGATGACGCACGGCGCGAAGCCGAACTGCGCCAACAGGCGATAAAGGCCGCCGTGGCCTATTACGAGCACCGGCATGCCCCCCAAAAGACGTATCAGCCCGGTGACCGTATCCCTTACGCCGCGCGGGTGTTTGACGAGCGCGAAGTGAGCGCACTGATCGACTCTTCGCTGGATTTCTGGCTGACCGCCGGACGCTACGCCGAACGTTTCGAACGGGAGCTGGCAGCGTATCTGGGTGTTGAATACTGTTCGCTGGTCAACTCCGGTTCCTCTGCCAACCTGCTGGCCTTCATGGCTCTTACCTCTCCCCGTCTGGGAGACCGCCGTATCAGGCGTGGAGACGAGGTGATCACCGTGGCGGCCGGTTTCCCGACCACCGTGGCGCCGATCATCCAGTTCGGCGCGGTGCCGGTTTTCGTGGATGTCACGCTGCCGGCCTACAACATCGATGTGACCCGGCTGGAGTCCGCCCTTTCCGAGCGCAGCAAGGCGGTGATGGTGGCCCACACCCTGGGCAACCCCTTTGACATTGCCGCGGTTAAGGACTTCTGCGACCGTCACGGCCTCTGGCTGATCGAGGATAACTGCGACGCCTTGGGTTCCCGCTATCTTTTCAACGGACAGTGGCGTTACACCGGAACTTTCGGCCATATCGGCACCTCCAGCTTCTACCCGCCCCATCACATGACGATGGGGGAGGGGGGTGCGGTCTACACCAAACATGCTGAATTGAAGAGGATCGTTGAATCGTTGAGGGACTGGGGGCGTGACTGCTGGTGCCCATCCGGCATGGACAATACCTGCTCGAACCGCTTCGGCCAGCAGTTCGGCGAACTCCCCTTCGGCTACGATCACAAATATGTCTATTCCCATTTCGGCTACAACCTGAAGGTGACCGACATGCAGGCCGCCATCGGCTGTGCCCAGCTGGAAAAACTGGACGGTTTCACCGCTGCCCGCAAGAAAAACTGGAAAATCCTGCGTGACGGCCTGGAAGGACTGGATGACCACCTGATGCTGCCCCAAGCTGCTGAAAATTCTGACCCATCCTGGTTCGGTTTCCTGCTGACGGTCCGCGCAGGCGCGGGTTTCAGCCGCGACAGGATCGTCAACCACCTGGAATCGAAAGGGGTCCAGACCCGTATGCTTTTCGCCGGCAATCTGATCAAGCATCCCTGCTTCGACGAGATGCGGGCCGGCGGTAGCGGCTATCGTGTGGCAGGCGAGCTGGAGAATACCGACCGGATTATGCGCGATACCTTCTGGATCGGTGTCTATCCCGGCATGACCGATGATATGCTGTGCTATATGGTCGAAACCGTCCGGGCGTTTGTGGCGGGGAAACAGTCCTGATGCGGATTAATGCCACGGACATTCCGGGCTGTTTTGAGATTTTGCCGCCGGTGTTTGCCGACGAACGCGGTAAATTTGTAAAGACCTTTCAGCGTGAACTTTTTGCCGCGCACGCAATGGCGGTGGAATATGCCGAGGAATACTACTCAAGTTCCCGTCACGGGGTTTTGCGCGGTCTGCACTTCCAGCTCCCCCCCCACCAGCATGCCAAGCTGGTTTACTGCCTTTCCGGAGAAGTAATCGACGTTGTGCTCGACCTGCGGGTCGGATCACCGGCCTTCGGCAGGAATGTCAGGCTGACACTGAGCGGCGAGAAGGCCAACATGCTCTACATACCCCCCGGCCTGGCCCACGGGTTCTATGTCAACGGAGATCATGCCCTGATGCAGTACAAGGTTACGAGCGCCTATGCGCCTGAACATGATACCGGTATCCTCTGGAGTTCCGCCGGTATCGACTGGCCCGATCCGAAACCGCTTGTTTCGGCTCGCGATGCCGGTTTTACAATGTTTGAGCACTTTGAGAGCCCTTTTGTTTTCGGGGAGTGCCCTGCGTGAGAACCGTCGTTAAAGGAACAGTGCTTGTAACCGGCGCGACCGGCTTTGTCGGTTCCCATCTCGTCCGGCGACTGCTGGCCGACGGCTGGAGGGTGCATCTGCTCATCCGCGCCGGTTCACCGCTGAAGCTGGTTGCCGAGCTTGAGACGCGGCTGACGGTCCACCGGTATCACGGAACGGCAGAGGATCTTGCGGCCATCGTCAGGCAGGCCGCTCCCGACCTGGTATACCACCTGGCATCGCTCTTTCTGGCTCAGCACCGGCCGGAGGATATTGAACCGTTGATCTGCAGCAATGTCCTTTTCCCGGTTCAACTGCTTGAGGCGATGACAGCCAACGGCTGCCACAGGCTGGTCAATGCCGGCACCTCCTGGCAGCATTACCAGAATCGCGGCTATTCGCCGGTCAATCTCTATGCTGCCAGCAAGCAGGCTTTTGAAGTCCTGATGCAATACTATCTGGAAACGACTCCACTGCGTGTGGTAACGCTGAAGCTGTTCGATACCTATGGCCCCGGCGATCCCCGTCCGAAGTTGATCAAACTGCTTAACACGGTTGCCCGGCAGTCGACATTGCTGGCCATGTCGCCGGGTGAGCAGCTGATCGATCTGGTCCATATCGACGACGTTGTCGAGGCGTTTGTCCTGGCCGGTGAACGTTTGCTGGATTCGCTCGTGGAAGGTCATGAGAGTTTTCCGGTTTCTTCGGCCAGACCGCTGCCGTTGCGTGAACTGGCTGCTCTTTACGAGAAGATCCTGGGGAAAAAACTTCCTCTGGAATGGGGAGGGCGTCCGTACCGCCCGCGTGAGGTGATGGTGCCATGGAACGACGGCCGGCCGTTACCGGGATGGCGGCCCAGAGTCGGGTTGGAGCAAGGGTTGGCGAGTATTATTGAATCCGGGGAGAACTGTTGATGAAAGTATTGCTGGTGTATCCCGGACTTGTGGAAGGGTTCGACTCCTATAACGATGGCCGTGACTGGTTCAATCATGGTATCGGTATCATCAGCTCGCTGTTGAAGGATAAAGGACATGATGTCACCTATCTCGACTGCCGCAAGCTGACCGGATGGGAAGCGGTGGAGTCCGAGATCCGTAAAACCGATTTTGAGTTGGCGATGATTTCGGTCGCTACGGTGGACTTCAAGGCCGCCCGGCGGATCGCTGCTCTGGTCAAGGCCAAGGATGCCGGTCTGAAGGTGATGGTGGGCGGGCCGCACCCGACACTGATGACCGGCGAGACCGCTGCCGTTGCAGAGTTTGATCATGTGTTCACCCATGAAGCGGAGAACACCCTGCCGAAGATGTTGGAAGCTTTTCCGGACATTCCCCGTATAATTCGCGGCGAAATGCCGATGAACCTGGATCTGTTGCCGTTTGTCGACCGCAGCCTGGCGCCGGCGGGTGAGACTCCCTGGTTCTCCGGCCTGGAACGGCCTTACTTCTCCATAACCGCTTCGCGCGGTTGCGTGTACAAATGCACCTTCTGTCAACCGGCCGAACGGGCGGTGTTCGGCGACAAGGTGCGCAAGCGCAGCGTGGACAATATCCTTGACGAGCTGCAGATTTTAAGCCGCGACTACGGCATGCGTTCATTCATGATCCACGACGACTGCTTCACCCAGTACAGCGAGTGGGTCGAGGAGTTCTGCCGGAAGAAGCTCGAACGCGGCTTTACTCAGCCATTCGCCTGCCAGAGCCGGGCCGATATGATCTGCCGCCGCCCCGACCTGTTGAAACAATTAAAGGAAGCCGGTCTCAGCTGGGTTCTGATCGGGTTCGAGAGCGGCAGCGACCGGGTGCTCAAGTTTATCAAGAAGGGCACCACCGTCAGCCAGAATATCGAGGCCGCCGGAGTGTGCAAGCAGCTCGGCATCAGGATCTTCGCCAATTACATGTTCGGCATTCCGACCGAAACCGACGAGGAGATCCGCCAGACCGTCAGTATGATGCGGAAGATCAGGCCGGACATGCACTCGCCCTCGATCTTCACCCCGGCGCCCGGCAGCGAGCTGTACGACTACTGTCATGAGCACGGGCTGATGTTGCCGGATGATGAGATGAACTACAGTCGCGAGATAAAGAGCGGGGCCAAGATCAGGAATGTCAATTATCCCCTGATCCGGCGGGCCGTTTACGAAAGCCGGCACGGCAAGCTGTTCGGGCGTTTGCGGCAGATCCTGGTCGGCGTAAAAGGGCTGGTTTTCCGGTAACCGCATTTTTGACTGCATCCAAACGCAGAAGGTGACAACATCCCGCTATGACGTCCAAAATCGGATCCCGGCTCGCCAAAAATTCCATATTCAACATCACCCGCGCGCTGATCGCATTTCCGATTACGCTGGTGATCCTGCCATATACCCTGCACCGCCTCGGTTCAGAGGAGTTTGCGATCTGGGCGCTGGCGGGAGTGATCTCGTCCTATGTCCAGTTGAGCGATTTTGGCATGACCGAAAGCCTGATCAGGTTTTTTGCCGAATATCGTGAGCGCAACGATAATGAACGGATCAATCAGCTGCTGAATACCGCGCTGGTGATCTATTTTCTGATTCTGGCGGTAGTGGGCAGCCTGCTCCTGTCAGCCTTGCCGTTGATTGTCGAGCGGGTTCTGCATATACCACAACAGCTGGCGCCGAAGGCGGTCAGCGTATTCTACATCGCGATTCTGCTGTTCTGCCTGAACCTGCTGATGAGCTCATTCGCTTCGCTGATCAACGGCTTTCAGCGGATGGGGCATACCAATGCCATCTCACTACTCTCAACCATCATGACAGCAGTGGGCGTATTCTACTTTCTCTCACACGGTTATGGCCTGATGGGTCTGGTCTACAATAACGCCATCGTAACCCTGTTCACGGTTCTGGCGAACAGCCTGGTCGCCTGGCGGCTGTTTCCGGAGATGAGGATCAACCCGTTCAGGCATTTCAACCGGGAGGCCCTGGGGTTGATTTTCGGATACAGCTGGAAAGTGCAGGTCTCGACGGTCGCCCACCTGCTGATATTCCAGATTGACAGGGTGCTGCTGAGCCACTTCGTCGGGCTCGAAGCGGTCAGTATCTACGAGGTTGCCAACCGGGTCGCGTCGCAGGCCAGATCGTTTGTCGCAACTGTCTTCACACCGATGATTCCGGCCGTTTCTGCCTTGCATGTTTCCACCGATCTTGCGAAAATTGGCGGACTCTATCGCCGGGCGGTCAAATACATGGGTATTCTGGCGCTGTCGGTCACTTTTGTGGTGATCGGTCTGGCTAAACCGTTCATTTTGACCTGGGTCGGTGCCGGTTACGACGAAAGCGCGCTGACACTGCAGCTGCTGATGGCGATCTACCTGGTGAACCTGCTGACCGGCCCGGGATCGTACATAATGAGCGGTCTCAACCGCCCCGAGGTGAGCATGCGCTCGTCGGTCATGGCGGGGGTCATCAACGTGGTCTGCTGCCTGGTTCTGGTCAAGTCGCTAGGGTATTACGGGATAATTGCCGGAATCGGCCTGTCGCTGCTCATTTCCGCCGGTTATTTCATCTGGATGCTGCACAAGAGTCTGCCGATGCTGTCGTGGAAACTGTACCGGCAGGCCTTGTTGCGGCCGCTATTGGTGGCGGCGCTGCTGGCGCTGTTTCTGACCGGCGCGCAGCGGTTCGTGCCGCTGTCGGGTTATCCGGCCCTGATCGCGGCCGGTATCTTCTTTTTCTGCGCCATGTCGCTGTCGCTGTCGCGCGGCAGCTATTTCGACGACTTCGATCGGGAAACCCTGATGATGTATCTGCCATTCAAGGGCAAAAGGTCATGAACATGCCAAGCGCGCCGAAGGTAAGTGTCTGCATTCCGACTTACAACTATGGCCGCTTCATCGGTGATGCGGTGTCGTCGGTTCTGCTCCAGTCGTATCGTGACCTGGAGCTGATCGTAGTCGATAACTGCTCGACCGATGATACGCGCCGACTCTGTGAGAGCTTCATCGAAAAGGACGCCCGGGTGCGATATTTCTGCAATCCGGTCAACCTGGGAATGGTCGGCAACTGGAACAGGTGCATGGAACTGGCCCGTGGCGAGTACGTCAAGATCCTCTGTGCCGACGACATGCTTGAGCCCGGTTGTATCGCCCGCTCGGCTGAAATACTGGAGCGTAACAGGAACGTGGCCCTGGTCACCGGTACCAGGCTGTTTGTATCCGAGAAGCTTCAGCCGCTGCTGGAAAGATCGTATTCGGACAGGTTCCGGATCGTGCCCGGCAACAGGGCCATCAGGACCTGTTTGATGTTCGGGAATGTTATCGGTGAGCCGAGCGCGGTGATGTTTCGTCGCGTTGACGTTTCCGCTCCCTTTGACGACCGCCTGAAGCAGCTGATCGATCTGGACATGTGGATCAGGATACTGGAGAAGGGCGATCTGGCCAATATTCCCGAGCCGGTCTGCCGTTTCAGGCAGCATGCCGACCAGGGAACGGCCGACAACATCAGGTCCCAGGCCTTCATCGACGAAGAGCTGTGGCTATACCGGCATTATTCCGGGAAACGGCCCGGCTTGACTCCGCTGCACCGGTTGATCGCAAAGCTGACCCTGACCTTCCGGATTTACAAGCTGGGCTACAGCCGGAATCCGGAGCTGGTCAGGGAAATCCTCTGCCGTGAAGTCGGCCGGGGCTATTATCTGGCGGTACATTGCGCCAAAAGCGTGAAGGAATTGATATTCAAGCGGAAGCATTAATTTCAGAGGACGTACAGCATGGCAAAACTGAGAAAACTGATCAGGACGAGCGTACTCAAAGCCAAGAAAGCCTTGAAACTGTTTGTGGTGCAGATCGACCGGGAAACGGTTGCAAGAACCTACCTCGGCGGCCGCGGCATCGAGATCGGCGCCCTGCACAGTCCGCTCAAGGTCTCCGAAAAGGCGCATGTCACCTATGTTGACCGGATGACAGTGTCCGATCTGCTGCTGCAGTATCCGGAAATGGCGTCGCAACAGCTGGTGCCGGTGGATATCGTCGCCGACGGCGAACGGTTGGAACCTCTGTCTGATGACAGCCAGGATTTCGTGATCGCCAACCATTTCATCGAGCATTGCCAGAATCCGGTTCTGGCAATCGAAAATATATTCAGGGTGCTGAAGCCGGGTGGAGTGCTCTACCTGGCGCTGCCGGACAAGCGGTTCACCTTCGACTCCGCCCGCCCGGTAACAGATATAGAACATCTGTTGCGTGATTATACGGAAGGGGGGCAATGCTCGCGCCGGGAGCATTTTGCCGAATGGGCGCGCCTGGTGGACGGCATCGCGGATGGCCGGGAAGCTGAAGCCCGCGTCAATCTGCTGATGGAACAGGATTACAGCATCCACTTCCATGTCTGGTCGCAAAAGGAGATGATCGGACTGGTGACATTCCTGCAGGGCAGGTACCCGTTTGATATCGAGCTGATGCTCAGGAGCAACGAGGAAGTCATCTTTGTGCTGCGCAAGCTTGAACAACCGCATGAGGGGGCTCTTTGAGCGACGGTTCGCCCATTGCCGCGGTGGTCGTGCTCTACCGGCCCGGACGTGATCTGCTGGACGGGATTCGCAGTTATCTCGACCAGGTGGAGATCGTCTACGCCGTGGACAATACGGAACAGCCTGATTGCTGCACCGAGGAACAACTGGCGCTGCTGGAGAGGGTGGTCTATCTGCCCAATCGCGACAACCTGGGCATAGCCAGGGCGCTTAACATCGGTGCCAGACACGCACTGGAAGCGGGCTACCGGCTGCTGCTTACCATGGATCAGGATAGCCAGGCCGCACCGGACATGGTGGCGCGCCTGTACGAATGTCTGGAGAAAACCGGAGAGGAACGGGTCGGGATCGTTGCGCCTTTCCACCTGACCGGGGCCGGCCGGATTCCTCCGGATGTTGATTACTCCGATGTGATGACGCCGATGACCTCAGGCTGCCTGCTGAACCTGGCCGCCTATCGACAGGTGGGGCCATTTGACGACGGGCTCTTCATCGACTTTGTGGACAACGAGTTCTGTCTGCGTCTGCGCAAGCAGGGGTGGCAGGTGTTGCGGGCCAACCGGGCGACACTGGCGCACAATGTCGGAGACATCCGCAAGTACGGCCCGTTCATCGCCACCAATCACGGGCCGCTCAGGCGCTACTACAAGACCCGCAACCGTTTTGCCGTTTTCAACAGATATGTAACCAGCTTTCCGGGGCATTGTCTCTTCGACCTGGTGCGGCTGACCAAGGAAATTGCCAGCATCGTGCTGTTCGAGGATCAAAAGTGGTCCAAACTGTGCATGATGTGGCGCGGTTTCACAGACTTTCTGCGCGGGGTGCGGGGACGCTATGCGGGGTAGGAGCCGATGAAAATCGTATTTCTGGCCCCGTTCGGCATCCGTCCCAAGGGTACCGTTATTGCCAGGATGCTGCCGCTGGCGGCTTCCTTGCAGGAGCGGCACGGGCACCGGGTGACTGTAGTGCTGCCTCCTTACACCAACCCGGAGGATTCCGGCAAGACGGAAATCGTGCGCGGTGTTCGGCTGCTGAACATACGGCTGTCCGATTGCTGGAAGCCGGCCGCGACGCTGTTGATGGCCTGGCGCATGTTTCAGGTTGCCTTGGCGGAAAGACCGGATATCGTACATCTCTTCAAGCCAAAGGGCTATGGCGGGTTGGCGGCGATGCTGATGCTCTGGCTGACACGTCTGGGAGCGCGCCTGCCGACGGTTATGGTCGATACCGACGACTGGGAGGGCGAGGGGGGCATGAACGACCTGCACGCTTATTCCGCGCTTGAACGCAAGGTATTCGCTTTTCAGGAGCAGTGGCTGCTGTCGCGCGCGGTCGCGGTTACGGTTGCCAGTCGCGCTCTGGAGCAGATGGTCCGGCAGTGTGCCAAGGCGTCCGGACGGCTGATGTACCTCCCCAACTGCGTTGATGATTCTGCTCCAGGCGACGGAAGCGGGATCAGGCAGCGCTTCGACATTGCAGGAGATGCGCCGGTGGTGCTGCTCTATACCAGGTTTTTCGAGTTCGAGCAGCAACGTCTGCACGAGGTTTTCGAAAACATTTTCCGCAGGGTCCCCGGGGTACGGTTCCTGGTGGTGGGGGCCGGCCGGGCCGGAGAAGAACAGCAGCTTCAAGCGGCGGCTGTCAAGCGGGGCTTTTCCGGGGCGCTGGTCATGGCCGGTTGGGTCGAGCCGGAACAGCTGCGTGATTTTCTGGCTGCCGGGGATCTGGCGCTCTATCCATTCGCCGATACTCTGGTCAACCGCTGCAAATGCCCGGCAAAGCTGACCGAGCTGCTTCTGGCCGGGGTGCCGGTCGTCGCCGACAGCGTCGGTCAGATTCCGGAATACCTGGCCCATGATCAGGGCGGGATTCTCTGCCGGCCAGGAGATGTTGATGCGATGGTGGAAGGCGCGGTGCGGCTGATCGGAGATCGCACTGTCCGTTTGCGGATGGGCGAATTCAATCGTAATCATATCCGTGAAGAATTCGACTGGAACAGGATGGCAGCCGCCTTGTCGAAACTATACGAAGATCCGGCTTCAGGCCGGATCGATTCCACGGGGAACCCGGCAAAATGAGCAGCATCGTGCGAAATCTGAAGGAAGTCATTGCCCGCAGGGTCAAGGAATCGGGAATACTCCCGTCCTACCGGGTCAGGGAAAAGCTTGCTGGGATTTACCTGCGTGGTGAAGGAGTGGAGATCGGAGCGTTGCATCTTCCGTTGCGTGTCCCACCCAACGTGCGGGTCCGTTATGTCGATCTGGCCAGCCGGGAGGAGAATATCCGGCGGCATCCCGATCTGCCAGTAGACAGGATCGTCGAGACCGACCATGTCGATGACGGGTTCGAGTTGAGCATCGTGGGACAGTGTTCGAATGATTTTGTAATCGCCAACCATGTGCTGGAACACGCCCCCAACCCGTTCCAGGTGCTGCTCAACTGGTGCCGTGTCCTCAAGCCTGGCGGAGTGCTGTTCATTTCAATTCCGCTGGCCGAAAAGTGCTTTGACCGTGGCCGCCCGATAACCACGCTGCAGCATCTGCTGGATGATTTTCGGAATTGCCGCGACGGAAACATCGGCGCATTCGAGGATTCCAACAGGAACCATTACCGGGAATGGTTGTCGATCTCGGAGCCGGCCATACTGCGTGCCAGGGGCGAGCAGGTGGGCCGGAAAAGCCCCGCACAACTGGAGGCCGAGGTTGACAGCTTCAGCGTCCAGTCCAAGGAAATCCATTTCCACACTTTCTCGAAAGATTCGTTCCGGCTGTTTCTGGAATATTTTGTTCAACATGTTGATCCATCATATGTACTGAAAGAATTATGCGCTTCAAGGGGAAACCGTGAATGTGTCGCAATATTGCAAAAATTAATCGACTGAAATACAGCGAGTATCTGCGAGTGAAATGTCCATGAGTGAACGCAAACAAACCCTGATCTGCCTGTCGCTTCTGTCAGCGGCACTGGTGCTGCTCTTCGGCAAGATACTCTTTACCGATCAGATCATCCGCGCCCCCGACATCACCAACGAATTCTACTGGATGATCAAGCAGTTCAAGGAACTGTCGCCGGGCGAACTCTTCAACATCAAGCTGAAGGCCGGCTGGGACCTGTATATAAATTCCGGCACAACCGACAACGGCGGCCTGGTGTCGCTGCAGTTCCTGC
>MGZK01000131.1 GCA_001802125.1 Geobacteraceae bacterium GWC2_55_20 | reverse complement strand
TGACCGTCACGGCAAATGCCCCCCGGCCGGCGCGCCGGACCATGGAAAAGATTTCCCGCTGGGTCAGCCGTTCAACGTCGGTGTGTATCACGGTCGGGGAGGTTCGGAGCACGCCTGTTACCTGCATCTGGATATTGGCGACAAAGAAGAGATTGGTGCCGTCAACGAAGCGGTAGGGCAGGGGGTTGTCAAAAAAGTTGGGGGTGATGTCCTCGTGCGGCTGCAGCGGAATCAGTGTGTGGTGCCGTTCCCGCACCAGCTTGCGCAAGAGCGGGAGCGTGGTGCGGTGAACTATGAAGCCGGTCGTGGCCGGCTCTCCCTCGTAGTGCTGGTAGGAAAGATTCTTCAGCAGCTGGATCAGCTGCTGGATCGGCCAGAAACCTTTGCGGTGGTCGCCCCGCAGCGAGCGGGCCACGGTGATGTCCATGATCGAGGCCAGAAGCGCCGTGCGGAACTGGGCGGCGTATCCTTCCTGCCTGAACCCGCTGTACAGACCCGAAAAGGCGGTCAGCAACTCCCGGCAAAAGGCGGCCTCGCTGCGGGTGAAGGAGAGCGCCTGGCGGCGGGCCATGAAACAGTACGGACGATCTTCGATGGTGACGATCTCGCGGATGGTCTTTTCATCGACCACGAGCTCTGTATCTCCGGGTAGCAGGTCCACAACCGCGCCGCCCAAAAATGAGCAGATATTCCCCCTGATCGCATCGAATACGGCAATTGGCATGCTGGCCTCTCCATCTTTCGGATTTCACTTTTACGTCTGTTTGTCATCATTTTGAAGTATCGTATTGTATGTCTTAAAGCATGCATGTCAAATGATTAAACCGTAAAGATAAAACTCAAACTCGTCGTTTGACGGGTTCGCTCCAGCGAGACGTTGAAAAACTGAAACCGTTTAGCTTGACGGGCGGCTACATGTGTACTATTCTAACACGACTAAAGCTGTCCTATTATGCCTTGGGGGATGAAATGACGAAAATTGCCTTTGGAACATCCGGTTGGCGCGGTATCCTGTGCGAGGATTTCACCTACGATAATGTCAAGACCGTCATTCAGGCCATCGCCGACAACATCAAGGCCTCCGGCGAGCAGGACAAGGGGGTCGTGATCGGCTGCGACACCCGCTTCATGGGGCAGCGCTTCGTAGAGGCGGCCGCCCGCGTGCTGGCCGGAGCCGGCGTCAAAGCCTATCTCTGCCAGCGGGATACCCCCACGCCGGTCATCTCGTTCGAGATTCTGCGCCGTGGCGCCGCCGGCGGCATCAACTTCACCGCCAGCCACAATCCTCCCGAATACAACGGCGTCAAGTTCTCACCATCCTGGGGCGGCCCGGCTTTGCCGGAGACCACCGGCGACATCGAACAGCGCGCCAACCGCATGCTCGGCAGCGCCTGTTACCGGGAACTTTCGCTTGAGATTGCCGGACAGCAGGGGCTGCTGGAGACCATCGACCCGCGTGGCGAATACTTGAAAGCGCTGGAGCAGAAGGTTGATTTCGACATGATCGGCCGCCTGGGTCAGGTGGCGCTGAATCCGCTCTACGGCACCGCGCGTGGTTACCTGGACGAGCCGCTGCGCCAGCGCGGCATCCCCTACACCATCATCAATGACCGTCCCGACCCCTACTTTGGCGGGCATCCGCCCGAGCCGTCCGAGGCGCACATTCCGGATTTCATTGCTCTGGTCAGGAACAACCCGGATATCCGGCTGGGACTGGCCACAGATGGCGATGCCGACCGTTTCGGCATCATCGACGCCGACGGCAGCTACATCGAGCCCAACTACATCATCGCCCTGCTGCTGGATTACCTGATCCGGGTCCGCAAGCTGGAGGGGGGCGTGGCCCGCAGCGTGGCCACCTCGCACCTGATCGACGCTGTGGCCAAAAAACATGGCGTTCCGGTCTACGAAACGCCGGTAGGCTTCAAGTATATCGGCGAACTGATCAGCCAGGACAAGCTGGTGATCGGTGGCGAGGAGAGCGCCGGCCTGACCATCAGGGGGCATGTGCCCGAGAAGGACGGCATCCTGGCCTGCTTCCTGGTGGCCGAGATGGTGGCATACGAAGGAAAGACGGTCCGCGAACTGCTGGAGCGTTTATATGGCGAAGTCGGGCGTTTCGTGACCCGCCGCGACAACCTCAAATTGTCGCCCGAGCTGGAGAGCGTCTATGCCGGCAAGATCAATGCGGTTCCCGCCGAAGTCGCCGGGACGAAAGTCAAGGAGGTTATCAGGATCGACGGGACCAAGCTTTTGCTTGAGGACGGCAGCTGGATGCTGTTCCGCAAGTCTGGCACCGAGCCGGTGGTGCGACTCTACGGCGAGGCCTGCAACGAAGCGCGCCTGGCCGAGGTCATGGCCGCCGGCCGGCAGTTCATATTGGGGTAGGGGGGTATCATGGGGCCGGCAAGTCTGGCGGAAAAAATGGAAGAACGCTTCACCTATGGTCAGTATTACCAATGGGACGATGGCGAGCGTTGGGAGTTGATCGACGGTGTTCCCTACAACATGACAGCCGCTCCGGTGCGTCGGCATCAGGGGATTCTTGTTCGGGTCTCATCCCGAATTGAAGAATTTTTGAGGGACAAGCCCTGTCAGGTCTATTTCGCGCCCTTTGACGTCCGTCTGCCCGATTTTTCGGAGCAGGACGACAACGATGTGCCGACGGTGGTGCAGCCGGATCTGGTCGTGGTCTGCGATGAGAAAAAACTGGATGATCGTGGCTGTCGCGGCGCCCCTGACCTGGTTCTGGAGATCCTTTCTCCATCCACATCCAGGAAGGATATCGGCGTCAAGTTCAGCCTCTATGAACGCCACGGAGTGCGAGAGTACTGGATTATCCACCCGGCCGAGGAATCACTGATGGTATTCACCATCGGCGAGGACGGAAAATACGGCAGGCCCCAAGGGTATGGCCGTGGGGATCTTGCGATCAGCACGGTTCTGGAGGGGGTTGAGCTGAACCTTGAAGAAGTATTTGCAGAGTGAAATTCTGAATATATAAACATTATCAAGCCAAGGAGATACATCCAAATGTGGGATTACACACCAATCGTTAAAGATCATTTTCTGAACCCGCGCAACGTGGGCGACATACCCGATGCCGACGCGGTCGGCGAGGTCGGCAGCCTGGCCTGCGGCGACGCGCTCAAACTCTACCTCAAGCTGGACGAGAACAAGGACAAGATCGTGGACGCCAAGTTCCAGACCTTCGGCTGCGCCAGCGCCATCGCCTCTTCATCGGCCCTGACCGAGATGGTCAAGGGCAAGACCCTGGACGAAGCGCTGGCCATCAGCAACCAGGAAATCGCCGATTTTCTGGGCGGTCTGCCGGAGGAGAAGATGCACTGCTCGGTGATGGGGCAGGAGGCGCTGGAGGTGGCGATCGCCAAATACCGTGGCGAGCCGATCCCCGAGCATGACAGCGAACATGACCATGGCCACGCCTACCCGGATTACGAGGGGGAGATCGTCTGCAAATGCTTCGGCATCACCGACACCTTCCTGAAGAAGGTGATCGAGACCAACCGACTGACAACCGCCGAACAGGTCACACACTTCACCAAGGCCGGCGGCGCCTGCGGCGGCTGCATCCCCAAGATCCAGGAACTGATCGCCCAGGTGCTGGGCAGTGAAGATCTTCAGCCGCGCAAGCGTCCCGAAAAGCTCTCCAACATGAAGAAGATGCAGCTGATCCAGGAGGTGTTGGAACGGGACATCCGGCCGCTGCTGTGGGCCGACGGCGGCGACCTAGAGCTGATCGACATCGATGGTTCCAGGGTGCAGGTGGCCTTCCGCAAGGCCTGCGCCGGCTGCGCCTCGTCCGGCAACACCGCCCGCATGGTCGAGGCCAAGCTGCGCGACCTGGTGGCCGAGGATATCGTGGTAGAGGAGGTCTCCGCATGAAAGAGATCTATCTGGACAACAATGCCACCACCAAGGTCGATGAGGCGGTTTTCGAAGAGATGCGCCCCTACTTCTGCGAGCTGTACGGCAACCCCAGTTCGATGCATTTCTTCGGCGGCCAGGTGCAGGGCAAGGTGACCGAGGCCAGGCAACGTGTGGCCGAGCTGCTGGGCGCTTCGCCGGAAGAGATCATCTTCACCGCCTGCGGCACCGAGAGCGACAACGCCGCCATCCGTTCGGCGCTGGAGGTCTTTCCCGACCGCCGCCACGTGATCACCAGCCGGGTCGAACACCCGGCCGTGCTGACCCAGTGCCGCAACCTGACCCAGAAGGGGTACCGGGTCACCGAAATCGGCGTGGACGGCGCCGGCCGCCTGGATATGGACGAACTGAAGGCCGCCGTGGATACCGACACCGCCATAGTTTCGCTGATGTGGGCCAACAACGAGACCGGTGTGATCTTTCCGGTGGAGGAGGCGGCCGCCATCGCCAAGTCCAAGGGGGCGCTGTTCCATAGCGACGCCGTGCAGGCCATCGGCAAGATCCCGATCAACATGGCCGATTCCGGCATCGACATGCTCTCGCTCTCCGGCCACAAGCTGCACGCACCCAAAGGAATCGGCGTGCTCTACCTGCGCCGCGGCACCCCATTCCGCCCCTTTCTGGTGGGCGGTCACCAGGAGAAGAGCCGCCGGGCCGGCACCGAGAACGCCGCCGCGATCATCGCCCTGGGCAAGGCCTGCCAGCTGGCCGACCAGTACATGGAAGCCGAGAATACAACCGTCAAGGCCATGCGCGACCGGCTGCAGAACGCGCTGATGACGGCCATACCAAACGCCCGCATCAACGGCGGCGGGGCCGAGCGCCTGCCCAACACCACCTCGATCGCCTTCGAATTTGTCGAGGGCGAGGCGATCCTGCTGCTGCTGTCCGAACTGGGCATCTGCGCTTCTTCCGGCAGCGCCTGCACCTCCGGCTCGCTGGAGCCGTCCCACGTGCTGCGCGCCATGGGCGTGCCCTTCACCTGCGCCCACGGCTCGATCCGCTTCTCGCTTTCGCGCTATACCACCGACGCCGAGATCGACACCGTGATCCGCGAGATGCCGCCGATCATCGCCCGTCTGCGGCAGATGTCGCCCTTCGGGCGGGAGTTCCTGAAAGGGCAGGCCTGAAATTAAGTAACGGTAATTGATTGTAAAAGGGCGGCCATACTGGTCGCCCTTTGTTTTTGCTGGAGAAATAAGTAAAAACAGGTAAAATGTCCCGGCTCATCCTGATATTGGTGAGTTGGATCAGACTGTATTGACGGAGACAGATATGGAGATAAAAATACCGGAAGTCGGCGAGTCGGTGCGTGAGGCGCTGCTGGCCAAGTGGTTCAAGAGTAACGGCGCGGCGGTCGCCAAGGATGATCCGCTTTGCGAGATCGAGACCGACAAGATCACGCTGGACCTGAACGCTGATGTTGCCGGGGTGCTCTCGATTGCGGTGGCCGAAGGAACCACGGTGGCGGTGGGAACCGTGATCGGGTCGATTGTCGAGGCCGCCGCGTCACCGCAGGCGCCGGCCATCGATACCTCATCACAACTGGTGGAGAAGCTGGCCGAACCGGCTTCCTCCCCGGCGCTCCGGCGCGAGATGCTTGAGCGCGACATCAGCCCCGATGAGGTGACCGGGACCGGCAAAGGGGGACGCATCACGCTGGACGACCTGTTTGCCCGCATCGAGGAACGCTCCAAGCAGCCGCCCGCATCCCGGCCCGTGACACCGCCGGTGAAACCGGCCGTGACGCCCGCAATCCAGGAGGCTCCGGCCTCTGCCATGCTTCAACCGGCCGTTGCGGCGCCCGCGCCGCCGACGGTCGTGCAGGAGGCCCGGCCAACAGCGGTGCGAACCGAGGACGCGCCGCTTTACGCCGCCGGTCGCGAGGAGCGCCGCCCGATGTCGCCGATCCGCAAGCGGATTGCCGAGCGCCTGGTGGCCGCCCGCCAGCAGACCGCCATGCTGACGACCTTCAACGAGGCCGATCTGACCCGTGTCAAGGAGCTGCGCGGCAGTCAACGCGAGCATTTCATGCAGCGCCACGGCATTGCGCTGGGCTTCATGCCCTTCTTCGTCAAGGCCTGCGTAGAGGCGCTGAAAGAGTTTCCGAACGTCAATGCCAGCATCGACGGCGATGACATCGTTCTGCACAATTTTTACGATATCGGCATCGCCATCGGCGGTGAAAAGGGGCTGGTGGTGCCGGTCCTGCGCAACGCCGACCGCATGAAGCTGTATGAAATCGAGCAGGCCATTGCCGCTTTTTCCGAGAAGATCAAGACCAATCGCCTGGCCATCGCCGATCTGCAGGGGGGCACCTTCAGCATCAGCAACGGCGGCGTCTACGGCTCGATGCTTTCGACGCCGATCCTGAACCCGCCCCAGAGCGCGGTTCTGGGTATGCATGCGATCCAGGACCGGCCGGTGGTGCGCGATGGTCAGATTGTGGCGCGTCCGATGATGTACCTGGCCCTGTCCTACGATCACCGCCTGATCGACGGCCGCGAGGCGGTCGGTTTCCTGAAGAAGGTCAAGGAGTATATCGAGGAGCCGGAAGAGTTGCTGCTGGAAGGGTAAAGGCAGTTAAACAGAGGACAGTTGAACAGAGGACAGTTGAACAGTTTTTCTCTGTCCACTGTTCCCTGTTAAACTGTCTACTGTCATACACACGGAGGTTTTCTGAAATGTCTGAAACTATATTCGATCTGATCGTTATCGGCGCCGGGCCGGGCGGCTATGTGGCCGCTATCCGGGCAACGCAGCTGGGGATGAAGGTGGCGGTGGTGGAGAAACGGGCCGCGCTGGGCGGGGTCTGCCTGAACGAGGGGTGCATTCCCAGCAAGGCCCTGCTGGATTCCAGCGAACTGTTTGCGTTGGCTCGCGACAAGTTTGCGCTGCACGGCATCAATGTCAGCCCGCCGCAACTCGACTTGGGCGCGATGATGCTCCGCAAGGACGACGTGGTTAAAAAGCTGACCGACGGCATCGCCTATCTCTTCAAGAAGAACGCGATCCAGCGCTTTCAGGGCTCCGCGCTCTTGCGGGGCAAGGACACCGAAGGACGGCACCGGGTCGAGGTCGCGGCTCCGGCAGCGGAAGGGCAGCAGAACCTGCTGGATGCGCCGGCGGATACCGTGACGCTGACCGCCGCCAGGGTGCTGCTGGCCACCGGCAGCGAAGCGGCCGGGCTGCCCGGAATCCCTTTCGACGGCCAGGTGGTGGTCAGTGCCCGTGAAGCGCTTTCATTCGAGAGGCTGCCGGAACATCTGATCGTGGCCGGCGGCGGTTATATCGGCCTGGAGCTGGGCTCTGTCTGGCGGCGGCTGGGGGTGAAGGTGACGGTGATGGAGATGCTGCCGCAGATCCTGCCCAACATGGACCGGCAGGTGGCGGACACGCTCTACCGTTCGCTACGCAAACAGGGCATCCAGTTCAAGCTGGGCACCCGCATCAGCGGTGTGCGCCGGATCGGTTCCAAGGCGATCGTCGAGTTCAACGACGGCACCGGCAGCGAGGAAATCGATTGCGACAAGGTGCTGGTGGCGGTCGGCCGCCGTCCGTTGACGGCCGGTCTCGGTTTTGAAGAGCTGGGAGTGGTGCTGGACGGGCAGGGGCGAGTGGCGGTCGATGCCGATTATCAGACCTCCGTGCCGGGCATTTATGCCATCGGCGACCTTGTGCCCGGCCCGATGCTGGCCCACAAGGCTTCCGAGGAAGGGGTGGTCTGCGTCGAACGCATGGCCGGCCAACACGCCGAGGTTGAGTACGATTACATCCCCGGTATCTGTTACACCTGGCCCGAAGCCGCCAGTGTGGGACGGACCGAGGAACAGCTCAAGGATGCCGGAATCCCTTATCGCAGCGGGCGCTTCAACTTCGCCGCCCTGGGGCGTGCGCGCTGCATGGACGAGAGCGAGGGTTTCGTCAAGATTCTGGCCCACCAGGAAAGCGACCGGGTGCTGGGGGTGCATATCATCGGCCCGCGCGCTTCGGATCTGATTGCCGAGGGGGCCACGGTGATGAGTTTCGGCGGCACCGCCCGCGACATCGCGCTGATGTGCCACGCCCATCCGACCCTGTCGGAGGCAATCAGGGAAGCGGCGCTGGATGTTCATAAAGAGGCGATCCACGCATAGGGATACCCCTCGCGGGTATCCTTATGCGGGTATCCACGGTTGATTTTGTGGTGGGCACCCTCAGCCGCAACCGGAAAAACGGATGGTCTGAACGTAGGGATACCCCTTGCGGGTATCCTTATGCGGGTATCCATTTTCATATAACCGAGCACCAGAACAGGGCACCCGCGAGGGGTGCCCCTACGTGTGGATAGACATGAAATACGACCCCGATATTCATCATCGCCGTTCCATACGCTTGAAGAATTACGACAATTCCTTGAGCGGCGCTTATTTCGTGACTTTATGCACTTTTGACCGCGGTTGTTATTTTGATCAATTCCACGAATTAAGAAATATTGTTGACAGTCAATGGAGGCGGATTCCGGATCGTTTTCCGAGCGTGGCGTTGGATGAATACGTGATCATGCCAAATCATTTCCACGGCATAATAATGATCCATGGTAGGGATACCCCTCGCGGGTATCCATTATGCGGGTATCCGGATTTTGAACCGTCGGGAAAGTGGGAACAGCCGTCATTGGGTGAAATTGTCGGTTCGTTCAAATCATTGTGTGTCAACGGTTGGTTGAAGGTCATAAAGGAAGAGAATATAAATGCCAGAGGCAGGTTCTGGCAGGAAAATTATTACGAGCATGTCATTCGCAACGAGGAAGAAATGGACCGCATTCGCCAATACATTGCCAACAATCCGTTGCAATGGGCGTTTGACAGGGAAAACAGGGTACAAAATAATCAGCAGCCACAACCGGAAAAATGGATGGTTTGAACAACCGCAACCGGAAATATGAATGGTGTAGGGATACCCCTTGCGGGTATCCTTACGCGGGTATCCTTTCCATGTAACCGGGCACCAGAACCGGGCACCCGCAAGGGGTGCCCCTACGGGTATCCTTTCCGTGTAACCGGGCACCCGCAAGGGGTGCCCCTACATTTTAACGTCCCAGATCCTGCCTTATGATTGTTTCCAGGGTTGCATCCAGCATGGCCCGGCGGCAATCCACGCCGTCGATGGCGCCGGTCTTGAGCCGGCGGAAGAAACGGCAGCCGCCGAAGCAGAGCGGCAGGTAGGCGCAATCCAGGCATTCCCCGGTTTTCCATAGGTCCAGGTTGTGGGACCGGCTGTAATCGCCGATCCCGTCGGTCAGGCTCCCGACCCGCAGCTGCTCCTGCCCCATGAAGACCGGACATTTGTAAAGACTTCCGTCGTAACCCACCACCAGGTCATTTTTGAACTCGATCATGCAGGCGCCCGGTTTGATCTTGGCGACCGGAAAACCGCGCTTGATAACCTCACCGCGCAGGAACACACCCGCTTCGATCGCCCAGGGTTCGGCGGTGCAGGCGCAGGCCGAGCCGCGATCACCGGCCACGCTGCCGTCAGACTTGGGCATGACCGGCGAGAAAGAAACCTCCTTCATGCAGGCCGGATCGATCCCCTGTTCGATCAGCATGTCCAGCAGTTCCGGAAAACGTCGAAAATTGTCGCGGGTGTAGTTGCCCCCCAGATCGACCGGCACCAGCTTGTGAACGGCCAGCAGGTTGGAGACAATTCTGTCGAAACTTCCGGCCCCGGAAACAAAGGGGCGCTGGGCGTTGTGGATGTCGGGCGGCCCGTCGATGGTCAGGCGTATCGCCGCCAGGCCCAGCGGCAGCAGTTGTCGCACCAGGGCGGGCGTCAGCAGCACGCCGTTCGAGAAGATATTGAAGGAGAATGTAACCGAGCGTTTTGCGGCCGCTTCGCCCAGGCGCGCGGCGATGCTTTTCAACAGTTCCAGCTGCAGCAACGCTTCGCCGCCATAGAAATCCACGCCCACATCCAGCCCTGCGGACATGCTTTCCGTCAGGCGTTGCACCAGCAGACCGGCGGTTTCCGGGCTCATCACGAAATTTCCACGGAAGGGATCTTCATAGCAGTAGGGGCAGGCCAGGTTGCACTCCAGGGTCAGGGTGGCGGTCACCTCGATCCGGCGGCTTGCGTTGTTGATGGTGTCAAAGGTGCCCCGCATCTCCTCCCGCTCCGTGTCCCGGTCCGGCACCAGCACACCCAGGCGGGACAGCGTGGAGCGCTCATTTTCGGACAGCTCGCCGTTGTTGAGGATTCTGTCCCACAACGCCCCGGAAAGCTCCATTACCGAACAGCGCCGGGTAGCCACCAGCAGCACACGTCCCGGTTTTTCAGGGCAAGGGTAAACTTTGTGATAGCGGGACAGTTGCATGGCGCGGCTCCTTGGCGGGATGAATTGTAGCGTTGATCATCTGGTATGGCGTAGATACTGTTTTCTTGCGATTTTGCTGATTAATGGTCTTGGATGTTAGTCTGTTGCTTTAGGCGGCAGGATTTTCACGAAAGGTTCACTCTGGTACGGTTAAATAACGTAGTGGGGAGGGTTGCCCCTCCCCGCTACGTTGATTACCTGACTGCTGCAGTGTTTGAGGTACAGCACGCCTGAACCGCGCCGGCTTCCGAGCCTTCCTCCAGTACTATCACTTCCGAACTTTCATTTTGCATTACAATCACCTCCTTTTTGAACAGAATAAACATTTTGACAATAACGGCCTCATCTGATAGTGAAGAAGCATAATCAGTGCCATGACAAATATCAACTTTTTAAATAGCCTGCGGGTATTCCTGATCACACTCTTTTTGGGGTTGTGTGTCGTTCCATGTCTTGCGTGGGGCGATGACCTTGATAATGATGACTCTCTTGATCTACTAAATGCCTGGCAGGGAACATCTACAGGCGCCTCCCGCATTCCCAAGCCAATCTCCCAGTCTGCCGAAAACATAACCGTCTTGACCGCCAAGGAAATCGGGCAGCTTAACGCCCATACCCTGGCCGACATTCTGGACACTGTTCCGGGTGTGCAAATGCAATTGCGTGGTGCTCCCGGTGGCGTTGCTTTTACATATGTGCAAAGTACAAATTACAATCACATTACTGTATTGCTGGACGGAATTTCCATAAATGACCTGGGTGACCATTTCGCCAACGTAAGTGCAATACCTGCCCAGATTATCGAGCGGGTCGAGATTGTCAAAGGTTCGGCCTCCTCTGCCTGGGGTCAGGCTCTCGGCGGTGTTATCAATGTCATCACCAAATCACCCGAACAACGCAAACTCGGCGGTTCAGTAACAGCATCCATCGGGGAACGAACCACGGCCGATACCAGGGCCGAAATTACCGGAACCAGCGGACGCTTGGGGTACTACCTCTCCAGCGGTTATCTGGGTTCAAATGGTATCTCCCCCAATAGCGCACTTTCACTCAATTCAAACTCAACCTATGCCAAACTGGCCTATGCGCTTCCCGGACAGGGGGAAATGCAGGCCAGCTTCAATTATTACCACACTGACCGTGGTACGGTTTATTCACCTGACATTTTGGACTTCAAGGAGAAGCAGAATGTCAACAGCCTGCTGGCAACCCTTGCATTGAACAAGCCGTTGTCTGATAGCCTGGTTTTGGATATTCACGCAAGCCACATCAATGACCGGCAAACCAACTTTGACACACTAATCAGCAGTGGCTCTGAATGGACTGTATTTGGTAAAAGCCAGATAAGTGCCGTGAAGGCCAGTTTGTTGTGGCGCACGGAGAATAATACACTGGTTGGCGGTTCCGATTACGAGCACGTGGAATATACGAACGACTCCAGTTTTCGAAAAAAGGACCGCTGGGGCGTATACCTGAATGACACCTTGACCCTGGGGCCGCTGTCTGTTTCTCCGGGGGTGCGTTTTGACCGGACTGGTACCGGCGACCAGGTCAGCGCTGCTTTTGGAACAACCTGGCAAGTTACCGACACGACCCTGTTACGTGCCTATACTGCGCGCGGATTCGGTGTCTTTCAGTTTACACAAAATGTCAGCCCGGAGAAAATCTGGACCAGCCAGGTCGGAGCAGAAAGCACCGCAATTCCATATCTCTGGCTGAAGACAACCCTGTTTCGAAATGAAATCTGGAATGTTTACAGCTCTCGCAACCTTGATCCTGCTGTCCCGGAGCGCCGCATTGCCCTCGGTGCAGAGCTGGAAGCGCGTACCGTTCCTGTTTTCAATACCTCGCTGGGCGCCGGCTACACCTTTACCGACACTGTCCGCACCATTGATGATCATCAGGTTTATGAATCCGCCCGCCACACACTCCAACTGGCGCTGCGATACGATGACAGCACCTATAGAGGTGTACTGAATGGCCGACATGTTTATTGGAACGGCGTTCCAGGGTACGGCGGAAAATATTGGGGGCTGATCTGGGATCTGCACTTGGGTGCTACATTGCTCAAGCGTGAGAATTCCTCTCTGGAACTGTTCTTTACCGGGCATAATCTCTTCAACGGCAAGCAGTTCATGGATGAGACCTTGCCTAACAATAGCCGCTGGTTCGAAGGCGGGATGAGGGTGAGGTTCTGATGAGACGCATCATGCTCCTCATACTCGCCTTGGCGACCCTGCTCCCTTCCCTGGCCCAAGCCTATGATGTGCTGGTGCTGCAGAGCCGGCGCGATCCGTACTACGACGAGGTGGTTAAAGGTTTCCGCACCGAGCGGAATACATCGGTGCGGCTGCTGGTGCTGTCCGACTACTCCGAAGTGGACGTTGTCCGCATCGTCCGCGAAGACAAGCCCCGGATGATACTGGCGGTGGGCGACTCCGCGCTGAAAGCGGCCCGTAAGGTCCAGAGCACTCCGGTGCTGGCCGTGATGACACTGGGCATCCCCGACTTCAAGTCAAACCAGTCCAATCTGTCCGGCATCAGCATGTTCGTGTCGCCCGAGCGCTATATCGGCGTGTTCAGGAATATGAAGACCCGCCGTGTCGGCGTGGTCCACAACCCGGCCAAGAGCGGCTGGTATATGAACCAGGCCCGCCAGATCGCCCGCCAGTCGGATATCGAACTGGTGGTGCGTGAAATATCGACGTCCCGCGAAACGCTGGACAAGCTTTCCGGTCTGGCCGGCAAGGTCGATGCGCTCTGGATGCTGCCGGATACGATCGCCGTGACGCGCGAGACAACCGAGGCTTATTTCCGCTTCGGCCAGCAGTATTCCGTTCCGGTCATCTCGTTTTCCGGCACCTACATCGGCCTGGGGGCCGCGGTAGCATTGGAGATTGACCGTTATGCGCTGGGCCGCCAGGCTGACGGCCTGGCGGTAGCGATCCTCTCCGGCCAGCGGAGCGAACGGCAGGTCATATTTCCGGCCAAGACCGAGCTGAAAAAGAACAACAGCGTGCTGCAACGGCTCCGTGTCGAACCGGGACGGAACTAAAGACCGCCCAGCCGACAGAAACATTCCTGGGTGCAACCGGTTTCCCCCGGTAAACAGCTGCTTATGATAATGGCCATGTCCGAATATCGGGACATGGCCATTTCTTTTATTCGTTTGCAGTATCGCTTTTAAGATAAACCTAAAAAAGGCATTTACTCACGCAACGACGCAACGAACGCGACGAAATTCAAATGCTTAAGAAGATTTGTAACCTCACCAATCTGGTGAATGATGTTATCGTTTATCTGCCTGATTTTACGTTGCGTCGTTGCGTTCGTCGCGTGAAACTGCTTTTTCTGGGATAAATTCCGGATTTGCAATCAGCGAGTAATCAATTACACTGGTAGTAGGAAAACCCAAGAATACATGCTGTTTAAGGAGTTTCGTCATGCCAAAAAATCTGACCACCAAGATTCTTGAAGCACATCTGGTCGAAGGGACGCTGGTCCCCGGTACTGAAATCTCGATTCGCATCGATCATACCCTGCTGCAGGACGCCACCGGCACGATGGCGATGCTGGAATTCATCGCCATGGGGTTGCCGAGGGTCAAGGTTGACCTGGCGGCCCAGTATATCGACCACAATTTGTTGCAGACCGATTACAAGAACGCCGACGACCATGCTTTCCTGACGTCGGCCGCGATGAAATTCGGGGTGCATCTCTCCCGGCCCGGCAACGGCATCTCGCACCAGGTCCATCTGGAGCGCTTCGGCCGTCCGGGTCTGACTCTGCTGGGGGCCGATTCCCATACACCTACCGCGGCCGGTCTGACGATGCTGGCGATCGGAGCCGGCGGCCTGGATGTGGCGTTGGCCATGGCCGGGCATCCCTTCAATCTGCCCTGCCCGAAGGTTATGGGCATCAAGCTGACCGGCAAGCTGCCGGAGTGGGTCTCCGGCAAGGATGTGGTCCTGGAAATGTTGCGCCGCCATACAGTCAAGGGGGGGGTGGGCAAGGTCATCGAGTATTATGGACCGGGAGTGGCGACTCTTTCCGTCACCGATCGCGCCACGATCGGCAACATGGGCGCTGAATTGGGGGCGACCTCCTCGGTCTTTCCCTCCGACGAGCGCACGCGCCAGTTCCTGGTTTCACAGGGGCGGGGTGACGGCTGGCTGCCGCTGGCTGCCGATGAAGGCGCCGTTTACGACGAATACGACGAAATCGACCTCTCCACGCTGGAGCCGTTGATCGCCTGCCCTTCGTCGCCCGATAACGTGGTACCGGTGCGCGAGGTGGCCGGCACAAAGGTCGATCAGGTGATTGTCGGCAGCTCGGTGAACTCTTCCTATCGCGACCTGATGACCGTTTGCCGTATCATGCAGGGGAATCGTGTCGCCGCCGGGGTGCATTTCCATGTCAACCCGGGCAGCCGCCAGGCGCTGGAGAATGTGGCCCAGGATGGCGGCGTGCTGATGCTGCTGATGGCCGGAGTCAGTATTCACCAGTCCGGCTGCCTGGGCTGCATCGGAATGGGGCAGGCGCCCGGTACGGACCAGGTCAGCCTGCGCACCTTCCCGCGCAACTTCCCCGGCCGCAGCGGTACCCAAAACGACAAGGTCTATCTCTGCTCGCCCGAAACGGCCGCTGCCTCGGGTATTTCCGGCGTCATTACCGATCCTCGCAAGCTGGGGGATGTCATGTCGTATCCTGCCGTACAGAAT
>MGZK01000130.1 GCA_001802125.1 Geobacteraceae bacterium GWC2_55_20 | reverse complement strand
TGGTTTATCCGTACAGCACCACGCCGATAGCCATTACAGCAAAACCTGATACCGGTTCCTCGTTTACCGGCTGGTCCGGAGGAGGCTGCAGCGGTACCGGAAGTTGCAACGTCACGATCGACCAGGCAAAGAGCGTAACCGCATCCTTCACCTTGAATACATATCCACTGTATGTACTCAAGCTTGGCGAAGGCAGCGGAAGCGTCACAGGTTCCGGCATATCGTGCAGCGGTGCTTTATGCTCGGGAACATACAGCTACAATACTCAGGTTACTTTGGCAGCTACTGCAGAAACTGGTCACACCTTTGCGGGTTGGTCTGGTGGCGGCTGTTCAGGAACCGGTGCCTGCACCACCACCATACGCAACCTTACGAAAGTGTCGGCCCGTTTTGAGCCTCCTACCCACGACATCACCGTGTCACTTGCCGGAGACGGCGGAGGGACCGTGACCAGTAACCCGGGCGGCATTTCGTGTGCCAACCTGTCATGCACTGGTACGGCGGCATTTGCTTACGATTCAACGGTTGAACTATTGAGTACCCCTGATGCCATATCTGTCTTTGGAGGCTGGTCCGGTGCATGCAGTGGTCAAAGCACATGTTTTACAGTAATATCAGCTGACAAGACGGTGATCGCCACCTTTAACCTGGCGCCAAAAGCGATGATCGGAACTACCGGTTACACATCCCTGAACCTGGCCTACATCGGTGCCGAAGTCAGCGGATCGACTCTCCTTGTACTGGACGCTGAACTGACAGAAAATTTGAATATGAACAGCTACAAGTCCATCACGCTGAAGGGTGGCTATAAAGCCGATTACAGCGGCAAGAGCGGGATGCCTACCGTGCTGAAGGGGATACTGACCATAGGTACAGGTAGCCTGACTGTGGAAGGGTTGGCTGTAAAGTGATCTGATGACTTGTTTCTAGCAATCTCTAATAACCGTATTCCGTGAGGAGTGCAGAAACCGTCCCGAAGTTTTAGGGCGGTTTCTGCTTGTGGTGGTATCCCGCAGACTCTAAGATGCTCCTTTATATATGATTATTAATATTTTGCGGTTGCCGTGATGAATAAACAGCCTGCAGCGGATGACACTGGTACCATAACATCCTTGATTTTGTAGAAGCCGCCATCCGTTTGCTCTTGTCAACCTGACCGTCCTATGCTAGTTTTACAAAATTTTTAACGCCACACACTGCTTAATCAAACGGGGGTTTGCCTTGAATCAATTCTACAAGAATCTTTCACTTTGGCTGGTAATCAGCCTGATGATGATCCTGCTTTTCAACATGTTCAACAAACCGCGGCCAACCGCCGAAAAGATCAATTTCAGCGATTTCATGTCTAACATCGAATCCGGCAAGATTACCGCGGTAGTCATACAGGGCAACGATATTTCCGGCAAGTTCGATGGTAAGGACGGCAAGGAGTTTCGTACCTACAAGCCTTACTCGGATGCCGATCTGACCAAAAAACTGCTGGAAAAGAAAGTCACGATCAACGCCAAACCTGAAGAGGAAAAGTTTTCCTGGTTCTCGATCTTCATTTCCTGGTTCCCGTTGATTCTGCTGGTCGGGGTGTGGATCTTCTTCATGCGCCAGATGCAGATGGGGGGCGGCAAGGCCATGTCGTTCGGCAAGAGCCGAGCCAAGCTTCTGACCGAAACCCAGGGCAAGATTACCTTTGAGGATGTTGCCGGTATCGAGGAGGCCAAGGAAGAGCTGGAAGAGATCATCGCTTTTCTGAAAGAACCTAAAAAATTCACCGCGCTGGGCGGAAAAATTCCCAAAGGAGTGCTGCTGGTAGGCCCTCCTGGTACCGGCAAGACCTTGCTGGCGCGTGCGGTTGCCGGTGAGGCCGGAGTTCCTTTCTATTCGATTTCCGGATCCGACTTCGTCGAGATGTTTGTCGGCGTCGGCGCCAGCCGGGTGCGTGACCTGTTTCTCCAGGGCAAGAAGAGCGCGCCCTGCATCATCTTCATTGACGAGATCGATGCGGTGGGACGCCATCGCGGAGCAGGCATGGGGGGAGGGCATGATGAACGAGAACAGACCCTCAACCAGCTGCTGGTGGAGATGGATGGTTTCGAGTCCAACGAGGGCGTAATTCTCATCGCCGCCACCAACCGCCCCGATGTCCTTGATCCGGCTCTGCTCCGCCCTGGTCGTTTCGACCGTCAGGTTGTCGTGCCGCGTCCGGATGTCAAGGGCCGCGAAATGATTCTCAAGGTCCACTCCAAGAAGGTGCCGCTTTCGGAAAATGTCGATCTGGCCGTGATTGCTCGAGGCACCCCCGGTTTTTCAGGTGCCGATCTGGCTAACCTGGTCAATGAAGCCGCACTGCTGGCTGCCCGTTTGAACAAGACCGTCGCCGATCGAAGCGATTTTGACAGCGCCAAGGACAAGGTGTTGATGGGCGCCGAACGCCGCAGCATGGTAATCTCCGACGAGGAGAAGAAGAGTACCGCCTACCACGAGGCCGGTCATACGCTGGTTGCCAAACTGGTGCCCGGCACTGACCCGGTTCACAAGGTTTCCATCATACCGCGCGGTCGTGCTCTGGGTGTTACTATGCAGCTTCCGATAGAAGACAAGCACAGCTATTCCCGCGAATCCCTGCTGGCCAGAATCGCCGTACTGATGGGTGGCCGGGCGGCCGAGGATCTGATCTTCAATACTTTTACCACTGGTGCCGGCAACGACATCGAACGTGCCACCGAGATGGCTCGCAAGATGGTCTGTGAATGGGGCATGAGCGACAAGATGGGACCGCTTTCGTTCGGCAAAAAGGATGAGTCGATCTTCCTGGGCCGTGAAATGGCGATGCACAAGAACTTCAGCGAAAAGACCGCCGAGAATATCGATGACGAAATCAAGCGCATAGTGGATGAATCCTATGACCGCGCCCTGACTTTGTTGCGCGATAATCTGAAGAATCTCCATAAACTGTCAATATGCCTGATCGAGAAAGAAAATCTGAGCGGCGCCGAGGTTGATGAAATCATGGCTTCAGATGGAGCTTGCGCCGATAAAGTGGCTGAAGTGACAGAGATGCCGCATACCGACACCCAGGCCTAATATGGCTGGTTTTTCGCCCAGGGTGCTGTCGGTCAGCACTCCTGTTCAGGCCAGGTCCGAGCTTGAACGTGTCGGTGTGGACTCAGGCGGCCTGGGCATGATGAGCGGCAAGATGTTGACCCGTTGTATCCATCTGCCTGGTCTGCAGTGCCGTCAGGCCAACATACTCAAGCAGGAAATGCTGTCTCTGGGGGGGGATGCCGCGGTTGCACGCGGCACGGTGGCTTGCAGCATAAACGATACAGATGTGATCCTGATCGGCACCGATAAGCAGCTGTTGCAGCTCTGTGACAAGTTGAAGGCGCAACCATTCGACTTGCCGGCTTTGGCAATGGAACTCAACACGCTTCTGGACAACATCAAACAACCTCCGCAAAGATGGGTGACATCCCGTCGCGAGTTTTCACTCGAACGCCCGTTGATAATGGGCATTCTTAATCTGACACCGGATTCATTCTCGGACGGCGGACGTTTTACCGACCCCGGACTTGCCGTGGAGCATGCCCTGCTGATGGAGGCCGAAGGGGCCGACATCATCGATATCGGCGGTGAAAGCACCCGGCCCGGTTCGGCGCCTGTACAGGCCGATGAGGAGTCAGCCCGAATCATCCCGGTTATCGAACGCCTTTCCGATGTTCTTCGGTGCGCAATCTCAGTGGACACTTGGAAGAGTGACGTCGCCGGCCGCGCACTTTCGGCCGGAGCGGAAATAATAAATGATATCAGCGGCTTCAAATTCGATCCGCGAATGGCTGCCGTAGCGGCCGGGAGCGGCGCCGCCGCAGTGCTGATGCATACTCGCGGCAAGCCGGATCAGATGCAGAAGAATACCGGTTATTCGGACCTGATCACCGAAATAGTCAGCGGTTTGCAGAGTTCAGTTAAACTTGCGTTGGAAGCAGGCGTAGACCCGTGCCGCATTGCCGTGGACCCCGGCATCGGATTCGGCAAGGATACCGCCGGCAACCTGGAGATTTTACGTCGTCTTAGAGAATTTACCGGCATGGGAATGCCGGTTCTGGTGGGCACATCCCGCAAGTCATTCATCGGAAAGATACTGGAGCGGGATTCGGCTTCAGAGCGTCTGTTCGGCACTGCTGCCACGGTGGCTCTTTCGGTGGCCAACGGCTCGTCGATCCTGCGGGTGCATGATGTCCGGGCGATGCGTGATGTTGCTGACGTTGCCCATGCCGTTTTACGGCACTGAAATGCCACACTCCACTCCGAATGGGGAACCATGGCTCCATCCTCCGACAGCCTCACCCTGATCAATTTCTTTGACAAGCTTTTTGTGGCCGGTCTGATCTGCTGTTGTGCAATTATGCTGAGAAAAGAGGCCGCGCTTCGGCTTCTGGCGGTTCTCTCGGTTCTCTTTATCGGCGAGTCCGTTGCCGAAAGCATCGGTCTTGCCTCGACCGCCGCGTTTTTGAAGAATCTGCTGTATTCATCGCCGGTTATACTGGCCGTCATATTCCAGAGCGACATCAAGCGGGCGCTCTTTTCGTTCTGGAAGCGTCACAAGCCGGATGACGGTACGAATTCTGACCTTTCCGCGACGGTGGACGAGTTGTCCAAGGGATTGCATGAGCTGGCAGAACGCCGGATCGGAGCACTGATCGTGATCATACGCCAGATGTCGATCGACCACATGATCCAGGTTGGAACGGAAATCGATGCCAAGGTGACCAGCGAACTCCTGAATTCTATCTTTCTTCCATATTCTCCCATCCATGACGGCGCCGTAATCATCCAGAGGGACAAGATCACCAGGGCCGGCTGCTTTCTGCCGTTGACCCAGAATCCGGATATAGCCAAGAGTTTCGGTACGCGCCACCGGGCGGCGCTGGGAATTTCGGAACAGACCGACGTGCTGGTGCTGGTGGTATCGGAAGAGACCGGAAAGATATCCATCGTTCACGATGGGAAAATTACCTATGATGCCGACCCGGCCGAAATCCGCCGGCTTTCCCGCAAGGCGGTCGAAGGGAAACGTGTTCCAAGGGCACAGGCCACTGCAGATTAATTAGTCATCAGGAGAGAAACAATCATGAAAAAACTGTTCGGAACCGACGGCGTTCGCGGTGTCGCCAATGTATATCCCATGACGACCGAGATAGCGATGCAGCTCGGTCGAGCCGCCGCCTATATTTTCAAAAGCTCCAGCAAACGCCGCCACCGCATAGTAATCGGCAAGGATACCCGTCTTTCAGGATATATGCTTGAAAACGCATTAGTAGCCGGCATCTGTTCGATGGGGGTCGATGTGTTGCTGGTAGGTCCGCTGCCGACTCCCGGCATTGCAAACATCACCTCATCCATGCGGGCCGACGCCGGTGTGGTTATATCCGCTTCACACAATGCCTTTCAGGATAACGGCATCAAGTTCTTTTCCGCCGACGGCTTCAAACTGCCCGATGCGGTGGAGCTGAAAATAGAGAAGCTGATCGAAACCAATAAAATCGACGCGCTGCGTCCGACCGCGACCGAAGTCGGAAAAGCTTTTCGCCTGGACGATGCCGCCGGGCGTTACATAGTGTTCCTTAAAAATACCTTCCCGCCCGAGATGGACCTCTCCGGGCTTAAAATTGTGTTGGACTGCGCCAACGGCGCCGCCTACAAGGTCGCGCCGGCCGTTTTCGAGGAGCTGGGCGCCGAGGTAATCGCGCTGGGCGTCAAGCCGAACGGAACCAACATCAACGCCGAATGCGGTTCAACCTGCCCATCGGTGATCAGTGATGCGGTAAAGCTTCATCGCGCCGACATAGGCATCGCGCTGGACGGGGACGCCGACCGGGTCATTGTTTGCGATGAATTCGGCAACGAGGTGGACGGCGACCATATCATGGCCATCTGCGCCAGTGATATGCTCAAGCGCAAGCTGCTCAAGAAGAAGACCCTGGTGGCCACGGTCATGAGCAACATGGGGTTGGATATCGCGCTTCGCAAGTCTGGCGGCAAGATCGTCAAAACCGATGTCGGCGATCGCTATGTGGTTGAGGCGATGCGTAAGGGGGGCTATAATCTGGGTGGCGAGCAGTCGGGCCACATGATTTTTCTGGATTACAGCACCACCGGCGACGGTATTCTATCGGCCCTGAAACTGCTGGCGGTCATGCGTCGCGAGGGTAAGCCGCTTTCGGAGCTGGCCGAGATCATGATTCCGCTACCACAGGTGCTGTGCAACGCCAGGGTCAGCGAAAAGCGCGATATCCTCACATTCAGTGATGTGGCCGCCAAAATCGGCGATGTCGAGCAGAAGCTGGGTAACGAGGGGCGGGTATTGATCCGCTATTCCGGCACGGAACCGTTGTTGCGGGTCATGATCGAGGGTCAGGACAAGTACGAGATCACCACCTGGGCCAACGAGATCTGCGAGCTGGTCAAGAAACATATCGGAGAGAAATAGCAATGGCGAAATTGGGACTCAACGTTGATCATATAGCCACTGTCCGGCAGGCCAGGGGCGGAAACGAGCCTGATCCGGTTACCGCCGCCGCCCTGGGTGAGCTGGCCGGCGCAGAGGGGATCACGATCCATTTGCGTGAAGACCGCCGGCATATCCAGGACCGCGATCTGGAAATACTGCGCCAGACGGTCAAGACCAAGCTTAACCTGGAAATGGCCGCTACCCAGGAGATGGTGCGTATTGCGCTCCGCATAAAACCGGAACAGGTTACTCTGGTGCCTGAAAAGCGCCAGGAACTGACCACCGAAGGCGGTCTGGATGTGATCATCAATGCCAAGCAGATCGCTGATACCGTCAAACGCCTCAAGGACGGCGGCATTACCGTCAGCCTGTTTGTCGATCCGAACCAGGAACAGATCAAGGCCGCCAACAAGACCGGCACCGATTACATCGAGATTCACACCGGAGCCTATGCCGAGGCGCAACTCTGGGATGACCGGAAACGGGAGCTGGATAATATCGACACCGCTATAAAGCTGGCCCGCAAGGTGGGTTTGGGGGTCAATGCCGGCCACGGACTGAACTATGTCAATGTCAAGGCGCTGGCGGCATTGGGCGGTATCGAAGAGTATAACATCGGGCACTCGATTATTGCCCGCGCCATGCTGGTGGGACTGGATCGTGCAGTGCGCGACATGGTGGAGTTGATCAAATACGCATGATTCATGGGATTGGTGTTGATATTGCCGCCACGGACCGGTTTCAGCGTTTTCTGGATCAAGGTAACAACGCGCTGCTGGAAAGGCTCTTCACGTCAGCGGAACTGTCAACCTGCCGCAATCGCAAAGACGCCGCATCCTGTTTTGCCGCTCGCTTCGCTGCCAAGGAGGCCTTTTTGAAGGCATTGGGGACAGGGCTTCGTGACGGGATTTCATGGCATGACATTGAAGTCGTCAATGATAAGCTCGGCAAGCCGGAACTGACCCTGTCCGGCAGGGCTGCAGAATTGTATCAGGCGCGTGGTTTGCGCAATGCACTGCTTTCCATGTCTCATGACGGCGGACATGCCGTTGCAATGGTTGTTCTGGAGGTTTTATGAGAGTCGTAACCGCACATACCATGCAGGAAACCGACAGAAGGGCCATCGAGGAGTTCGGAATCCCCGGCCTTGAATTGATGGAGAAAGCCGGGCGCGGCTGCGTTGACGAGGTCATTGCGGAGTTCGGCCTGAAAGGCCGGGCCGTGATCATGTCCGGGAAGGGAAACAATGGCGGTGATGGATATGTGATCGCCCGTCTGCTGAGTCAGAAGGGGTGGAACATCAAGGTCATCATCCTGGCGGAACGTGAGCAGATCGGTGGTGATGCGGCGGTTAATCTGGATAAAATACCAGCTGAGTTGACCAACTTCTGTATCCACGAAGGTCAGCTCCAGGCATTACATATGGATGATATCTTCCAGGCCGACGTGGTAATTGACGCGCTGCTGGGCACCGGACTGCGTAGCGATGTCAGCGGCATATATCTGGAAGCTATTGAATTGATCAATGCCTCCGGACGTCCGGTACTTTCCGTCGATATACCTTCGGGAATCCATGGTACAACCGGTCGCGTGCTGGGAGCCGCCATACGGGCCTATATCACGGTGACCTTTGCGTTTGCCAAGTTGGGGCACGTTTTGTATCCCGGAGCCGAACATACCGGACGTTTGGTGGTCGTCGATATCGGTGTTCCGCAGAAACTAATCGAGTCAGCTTCAGGTTATGAATTTCTGAATGAGGAAACAATCCGCCCGATGCTTTACCGGCGAGATCGTCAGGCCCATAAAGGAGTATTCGGCCATTGCCTGATTATTGCCGGCTCCACCGGAAAAACCGGGGCGGCGGCGCTTTCTGCCAACAGTGCGGTGCGGGCCGGGTCAGGACTGGTGACGCTGGCAATTGCAGAAAGCCTCAACAGTATTCTGGAAGTAAAGACGACCGAAGCGATGACGGTTCCGCTTGCCGATGCCGGTAGCGGCCATCTCTCCAGCAGTGCCTTTCCGGTCATTGAAAAACTGTTGCCGGGTAAGGACGCCGTGGCTATCGGCCCCGGGCTTGACCGCCGTCCCGGCACGGTCGCCCTGGTACAGACACTGGTGGAGGCCATAAATCTGCCGTTGGTGATTGATGCTGACGGTCTGAACGCCCTGGCGGAGGATATGAGCGTACTGCGTCGAAAAAAATCCCGAAATGTGGTATTAACTCCTCATCCGGGTGAAATGTCGCGCCTGTTGGGGACTTCAATACCGGATGTGGATGCGATCCGCATCTCGGTGGCTCAGGAATTTGCCCGTGACTACGGCGTCTACCTGGTGCTGAAGGGGGCCAGAACCATCATAGCATCGCCCGACGGAATTGCGGCCATCAACGGCAGCGGTAATCCGGGAATGGCTACCGGCGGCATGGGAGATGTCCTTACCGGAATAATCGTTTCGCTTTTGGGACAGGGATACTCATCCTGGGATGCCTGCCGGCTGGGAGTGTTCATCCACGGCTATTCGGCGGACCTGGTGGCTGATGACAAGGGCGAGATCGGCATCAATGCCACGGATGTTCAGGAAAAACTGCCCTTTGCCTATAACAAGCTGCTTAAAAACACACTGCTGACCAACCTGAGAATGTTTGGCGAGTTCTGAACAAAGGAGAATTACCATGCAAACCGTTGCGGATATAATGACAAAAGAGGTTGTAAGTGTAAAAGGAACCACCACGGTGCGCGAGATGGCGGAAATATTCGACAAGATGGGCTTCGGCAGCCTACCGGTGCTGGACGATCAGGGCAACCTTTCCGGTATCGTCACCGCCTCGGATCTGATCGAGCAGGGGCGTCCATTGCATATTCCGACCGTCATTTCGCTTTTTGACTGGGTAATACCGCTTGAAAGCGAACAGAGCCTGGAGCGGGATCTGAGAAAAATTACCGCCCAGACCGCAGCCGAACTGGCTTCAAAGGATGTTGTCACGATCTCGCCAAGTGAACCGGTCAGCAAGGCGGCCGATTTGATGAGCAGCCATAAACTGCATGCGCTCCCGGTTGTGGACGGGAAAAGAGTTGTCGGCATGGTTTCGCGCATCGACATCATCCGCTCCATGAACCGCTAGTGCCCGGAAGGCGGATAGTTTCATGCTCTCCGTTGGAGACCGAACGGTTGGGATACCGGTTGGGCTTGATACTCAAGCCCGGTTCCTTTCTGGCGCTTCGGGGTGGGCTGGGAGGGGGCAAGACCTGCTTCACCCGTGGCGTGGTTTCTGCTGTATCGCCGGTCAGCGCTCATATGGTAGCCAGCCCGACCTTTGCAATCATGAACAGCTATCCCGGCCAAGTGCCGGTCCATCATTTTGATTTTTACCGGCTGAGCGGTGATGATGATATTGTTGAACTCGGCTTTGAAGAATACTTCCATGGCAAGGGGGTCTGTGTTGTGGAATGGTCCGAGCGGTTGAACAATCTCTTGCCGGCCGATCATCTGGTTGTCGAATTCGACTATCTCGAAGACGACCGGCGCTTGATTACCATAACCGCAAACGGTCCTGTCTCGGCGGATATTCTTGAACAATTGTCCGTAGAACGATTAAAGGAAAATTTTCTTTGACCTGATAGTAGCATATCTGCTATAGAGCAAAACCCGATATTTACTTTTTAAGGCAATTATAATCAGGGAGGATAGTATGGCGCTTGTAGTCCAGAAATACGGCGGCACTTCGGTCGGCACAACCGATCGCATAAAAAATGTCGCCAAACGCATCATCAAAACATACGATGCCGGAAACGACGTTATTGTTGTTGTCTCGGCCATGTCCGGCGAGACCAACAAGTTGGTCGCGCTTGCCAATGAAATGTGTGAAATTCCGGACGGTCGCGAATATGACGTTCTGGTTGCCACCGGTGAGCAGGTCACGATCGGCCTGCTGGCCATGTATCTCAAGTCACAGGGATATAAGGCCAAATCATACCAGGGATGGCAGGTGCCGATTGTTACCGATTCCACCGCAACCAAGGCTCGAATCGAGAGCATCGATGACGCCAACATGCGTGCCGATCTGAAGGACGGCACGATCGTGATCCTGGCCGGTTTCCAGGGGGTTGATGCCCACGGAAATGTCACCACGCTGGGACGCGGCGGTTCCGATACTTCTGCCGTGGCCATCGCCGCCGCATTGAAAGCCGATGTTTGCGAGATTTATACCGACGTTGACGGTGTTTACACTACCGATCCGAATATTTGCAAGGAAGCCCGCAAGATCGAAAAAATATCCTACGACGAGATGCTGGAATTGGCCAGTCTGGGAGCCAAGGTCCTTCAGATCCGTTCGGTCGAATTTGCCAAAAAATACAATGTGGACGTGCATGTCCGCTCCAGTCTAAATGAAAACACCGGTACGATGGTTACCAGGGAGGATAAGGAAATGGAAGGAATTCTCGTTTCAGGGGTTGCGTATGACAAGAATGAGGCCAAAATTGCCGTGATGGGTGTACCCGACAAACCGGGTATCGCTGCAAAAATCCTTACCCCGCTTTCGGATGCGGCCATTTCGGTCGATATGATCGTTCAGAATGTGAGCAGCGATGGCCTGACCGACTTCACCTTTACCGTTACCAAGGCCGACTTGAAACAGGCGCTTCTGATCACAAACGAGTCCGCCAAGGAGGTCCAGGCCAAGCAGGTTATTTCCGACGAAAACATCAGCAAGATATCGATCGTCGGACTCGGCATGCGCAGTCACGCCGGTGTGGCGACCCAGATGTTCACCGCGCTGTCTAAGAACGGAATTAACATCCAGATGATTTCCACTTCCGAGATCAAAATCTCGGTTATAATCGACGAAAAATACACTGAACTGGCCGTGCGTGTCATGCATGAGACTTTCGGCCTGGCCGGCTGATTCTTAAAAGATAGCATTGTTTGACAAGGGGGGAGAACACATGTGGTTCTTCCCCCTTTCATATTAACTGGACGCGAGTGAGCCATGACTACAGAACCCACTAAATATTCATTTTTCAGTTACCGTGACGATTGCCTGCAGCCGGTTTCGGCCGGAGTGGTCAGTGAATACCCGGTCCAATTGATCGTAAATGGCCGTGAAATTGCCACCCTGATCGGTTCTCCCCACGACCTGCGTTTTCTGGTGGCGGGCTTCCTGCGCCTGCAGGGTTTCGTATCGGCCCTGTCCGATTTTGAGATGTTCAGCGTCTGCGAAGAGTTCGGCAGCGCCAATGTCCGGATCAAGGGCGAGCTGCCGGAGCGTCTTAAACCGGTTCTTACCTCCGGTTGCGGCACCGGCATCAGCTTCAGCATGCCCGATGCGGGTTCAGACACCCATTTTGCCCGGGGGGACGGACAGCCTGTGCTGCCGGCCCAGATTTTTGGATTGATGGAGGAGCTGGCCAGAAGGGCGGCACACTATCGCTCACATGGTGGTATCCATTCGGCCGCCATCGGCCGCGCCGGACGGATGATGCTGTATGCCGAGGACCTTGGGAGGCACAACACTTTTGACCGGATTGCCGGGGAAGCGCTCTTCAAGGGTATCAACATGGCCGGCGCCGAACTGGTGACTTCCGGCCGGGTTTCGACTGAAATGGTTGCCAAGGCGTCGCTGATGGGGATCAAGCTGATCGCATCGCGAACCTCGCCCACGGATATGGCGGTCAAACTCTGTGAGCAGGCTGGCATCTGCCTGGTCGGTTACGTGCGGGGCGGTTCCTTCACGGTTTACAGCCACCCGGAAGTGATCGAGCCATTTCCATCCGCAGGCAAGATCGAAGGGGTTACCGGAGTTATACTGGCCGGAGGCGAGTCAAGCCGCATGGGCAGGAACAAGGCGCTGATGGAGGTTGACGGGAACGCGATAATCGCACGCAGCTACCGCACGCTGGCGTCTCTTTTTCACGAAGTAATCGTTGTCACCAACACTCCCGAAGCATACAACTTTCTTCCCTGCCGCAAAGTTGCCGATATCCATCCCGGTGTCGGCTCCATAGCGGGACTTGAGGCGGGGCTGGCAGCCAGCAATACAGAGAGGATCTTTGTGTCGGCCTGTGATATGCCTTTTCTAAGTCCGGACCTGATCAGGCTGCTCTGTCATGCATCCGGCAACTGTGACGCGGTTGTGCCGCTAAACAGTGAAGGTCTGCGTGAGCCGTTGCACGCGGTATATCGTAAAACCGCTTTGGATGTGATGCGGAGCGTTATCGGAAACGGGGAGAAAAGCATCCTGCAGGTTCTGGACAGCGTGGATACGAAGCTGGTTCAGCAGGAGGAGTTCAGCTCCATCGCCGGTGCGCTGAGCTCGTTCAGCAATGTGAATACCCCTGATGAGTACGAGAAGATTACCGGTCAGAAATGAGCCTTTCGGCGCGTTTGCGCTTCCTGAGTTTTGAAAAGAAGTCGCTCAGCATGCCGGAACACTCGCTTTCCAGGATCCGCGGCAACAGCTCTACCCTGTGATTCAGGCGGGGGTCACTGGACAGGTCGTACAGTGACCCGGCCGCTCCGCCTTTTGGATCGAAGCAGCCGAAGACGACTGTTGGTATGCGTGAAAGTATTATGGCCCCCATGCACATGGTGCATGGTTCCAGGGTCACATAAAGAATCGTGTCCAGAAGCCGCCAGGAACCAAGTTTCCTGGCGGCTTTTCTGATGGCGAGCAGTTCGGCGTGGGCGGACGGGTCTTGCGATGATTCACGCAGATTATGGCCGCGGGCAATGATCTTGCCATTCAGCACAATAACACAGCCGATCGGCACCTCGGCTTTTCCCTCCGCCTTGCGGGCCTCCGCTAATGCCCGTTGCATCCAGTATTGGTGGTTTTTTTTAGGTATTGTCATGTCCTTCAAGCCGGATAATAAGTTTCAAATGAATAGACGTCGCCATGCTACCACAACAAACTATTCAGCTGAAGAGAATACACCGTTCGGGTATGCCAAAAGTGTTAATTCTTCCGACAGAATATTATCCGCCCAATGGCGTATTGCTGTGTCAAGGTGTCAGCGAACAACAAGAAAGTGCCGCAAAATCATTAAATCAGATCTTGCGGCACTCGGTTTGGTTTGTGTGCTCCGGTTTGAGTTCGGAGTTTATTTCATTGATCTTCTCCGCAGCAATCCTAATCCGGCCAGGCCCGCGCCCAGCAGCAGTATGGTGGCTGGCTCTGGCACCGGGGTTGTTGTCGGTTGGGCGGTTTCCACACCCAGAATGTGGAATTCGTAGAAGTCATTAGTATCGCCATTTCGCTCTTGTAGCCAATCTGAAACCAAAATCGGAGCCTTGCTGTCAAAATCGAACCCATCACTAAGATTGGTGCCGTTCGGGATGTTGTAGTAAGTTGAAATAGTTACGATATACCTCCCGGCGGAAAGCGACGTGCTTAAATATGAATCCCATAACCCATAGCTGTAGCCATTGATGGTTCCTTCCGCGCGCCCATCATCCTGAAATGTCACCCTGTTGCCGTTGCTGCTCCAGAGTGCCATCATCGGGTCAAAGTTGCCATTATCCCATGAGGAAGTGAAAAGTGTCACGTCACTAGTTCCATTGATGGTGAATGAATATTGGAGAATGTCATTGTGATACTGCAGATGCCCGGAAAAGTCGTAGTCAGTGGCGTATCCGCTGCCGCAAAACATCAGTACGGCTGACAAAGCCAGCAATAACGAATTGATATGGGATCTCATGGCGCGCATCTCCTTTAATAGTGCTTGGAACTTGTAAGTGGAGAAGCATTATATGTGCCAGTTGTATAAGTATCTATAATCAAAAGAATATATAAGTTAATTCAATTGTGTGAAGAAAACTGTAAAAAAAACCGACGAGTTATTGTGTTTACATTTTGATTCGATGTTGTCTGGTATGCACCGCTACTATGGCACCAGAACACCGGCCCCCCTGATTTTGCCGTTTCTAAGGGCGCTAAGCGCCTCGTTGGCCTGCTGTAATGGGAAAACTTCGATTTCGGTCCTGATCGGGATGCGCGGAGCCAGTTCCAGGAATTCATCGCCATCGCGACGGGTCAGGTTTGCTACTGAAACTATGCTGCGTTCACCCCAAAGCAGCTCATACGGAAAACCGGGAATCCGGCTCATGTGAATGCCGCCGCAGACCACTATTCCTCCCTTGCGCACCGCTTTCAGCGCCGCTGGAACCAGTTCTCCTGCCGGAGCGAAAATGATGGCCGCATCCAGCTCGACCGGTGGCTGGTGCAATGCTGATCCTGCCCAGCAGGCCCCCATTTCCATCGCAAAGCGTTGTCCGGCGCTGTCTCCTTCACGGGTGAATGCATATATTTCGCGCCCCTCCCAGAGAGCCGTCTGGGTAACGATGTGTGCAGCCGCGCCGAAACCGTAAATACCGATCCGTTTTCCAGTTCCGGTCATGCGCAGGGAACGGTAACCGATCAGGCCGGCGCAGAGCAGGGGGGCCGCCTGTGTAGCCGGGTAAGATCTTGGAATGTTGAAACAGAATCCGGCATTGGCGGTACAGTATTCGGCAAAACCGCCGTTGCGTTGATAGCCGGTGAACAGCGCCTTGTCGCAGAGGTTCTCCCGGCCTGACAGGCAGTAGTCGCACTCTCCGCACGTTCCACCCAGCCACGGTACGCCAACCAGTTCTCCCGGCTTGAATCCGCTCACGCCTTCGCCGGCAGTTTCCACCAGTCCAACTATCTGATGTCCTGGTATCAGCGGCAGTCGCGGTTCTGTGAGTTCACCGTCCAAAACGTGCAGGTCCGTACGGCAGATGCCGCAGGCCTGGATTTTTAGCAAAAGTTCTCCGCTACCCGCCGAAGGTATCGGTAGTTCCCTCGGTCTGAGCGGTTCACCCGCTTTTTCAAGAACCATGGCCATCATTAATGATATATTATTCACTTCGCCTCTCCAGGTCTAAGGATCATTTCATTTACTGTGAATGGCATCCATTGTAAAAATTAAAGCCCACCAAATTTGTTCGGTGGGCTTCGGCTGTCTATAAATCTTGATTACCTTATCAAGGCCTTTTCCGGCGCATTCAACCTCCGGAGTATTGTTGTATTCTATTGTGGTTTGCAGCCTGGCGGAGTTTCTTCCATAGAAGATGTAAAGCCTCCTTTTGAAGATTTGTACTTCCTTCCAGCTGGTTCAAATATAGCACCGTGGAATTGAATTAACAGTCTTTTTTTAAAATTATTTTTCGAGTACAATCGAAAATTGCTCTCCCGTTCTTAATTATCAAGTTCCCCGGTATTCAACACGATGAATGATCTCCCCAACCATGGCTCCGATAGATCCTGTCAATTTTGTCCCATGCTTGTACAGTTGTTTGACCGGAAAGTGCGGCGCAGCTGGTGTTTCCGTAATGTCGGAATTTCTACACAGACTCCTTCAGAAAGTGTAAAAAAGATCGACAGCAGGACGCCGAAGGAATACAAGCTTGGGCTTGAATTATGTTAAGATACTTAAACTGTTAAACAAAACCTGTTTGGCGTGATCTATGCAGAAAAATGGCTGTAAGGAGTCGGGATTATGGAAGTATTCTGGATTTGCCAACTGGATTCCGGGCTGTCAAAGTTATTTATTCCGTAATAAGGCGGAAAGTAACTTTTGACTACCGGAGCAGCCCAAGTTTGATAGACATGAGGAAAGGAGGGAATCTCAAATGCCATGGTACATGAATCCGGTTGAGACCCGTAAAGTCTTGAACAGAATTGCCAATCGATACCAGCGCACCCCGCTTCAAGACCTTAAATCAGTTTTAGACCGCGCAACTGAATTGATCTGGTCCAAACAGGAGAGCTATTATCAAAACCGCAGGTGACCAGGGAACTGTGACAACGACCCTGATTACCTGTCCAGGATGATCATTTAATCACCGAATCTGCATTTGCCTGCATCTCTTCCCGCACCACAGCAAGTAATTCCACACAGATCACGATCAATTCCTGCCTGAGACTTTCAGCTTCCGATGATAGAGGCATATCCGCGGACTCGGCGAAATATTTGAATTTGGCCAGCACATCCTCAAATTGATTGATTGTGCAAATCATGATTTATCTCTCCTTTCAAGTTGTCATGCGTGTTTCATGCGCCGAAAGCAGATGCCTGGGTGACATGGCCGGTTCAGAGGCATCGACAGTTTGTCCGGCCCTTTTCCAGCGGCGGTGCACCCAGTACCAGTCGTAGGGGTGGCGGATGATGAAATTCTCGATGGCATTTGAATAGAGTTGCACATCCGCGGTCATTCCTGAGGCGGAGTTGTCGCCTGAGAAGGAAAGTTCGGGCTGAATCTCGATCACATGCCGATCCTCTTCACGATGGATAAAGGCCGGCAACACAGCGGTTCCTGATTTGCGTGCCAGCACGACCGGCGCTTTTGACGCCCAGGCTTTGCGCCCGAGGAAGTTGATCAGGGCGCCGTCCTCGGGGAATACCGCCTGGTCCACCAGGATGCCGACCATGCCGTTGTTGCGAAAGACCGACAACATGCTTTTGAAGGCCTTGTCCTTGTAGATGATGTTGTTGTCGTAGCGTTGTCGCATCTTCTCAACCATGCTGTTCAGATAGGGGCTGTCCTGGCGCCTTGCCACGACCGACATGGTCGATTTGAAGTGGTGGGCCAAGCCCAATGCCGCCAGTTCCCAGTTGCCGCAATGCCCGGTCAGGAAGATTACCCCTTTGCCCCGCGCTTTTGCCCTCTCTACATGTTCCGCCCCGCGAATCTCAACCTGCTCGATGATTTTTGTGCCGCGTCCGTGGTACAGGCGCGCGGTTTCAATCAATGACATGGCCAGATGATCAAACATGTTGCGCGAAATATCTTCCGGTGATTGATCAGGCAAATTCCAATCCGGATCCTTTGACATTGCCGGCAGGGCCTGGCGAATATTGTCGATTGCAATCTGCCTTCTCTTCGGAATCAGAACGGTGCTCATCCTTGATAACAGTCTGCCGGTTGATCGGATTCCAGATTGCGGAATCATGGCGAATAAAATGGTAAACAGATAAAAGATGAGTGCCTGTATGAACCATAAAACCATTTTCATTTCTGGATGGTCAACTCCTTGATTGTGTTGAAAACTGTGCCTAAGCAAAAATTTATATCAATCCGAATCTTGATTTGCAAGTAAAAGTATCGCTGCTTTCAGGGGAGGTAATCGCCGATAATTAGAATGCTTGACCTGCCTGTAAACCGTATTTAGAGTGATGTTGCTTGTTGTATTCTAATATCCTGCCTGCTGGAAAGGAGCTGCCATGAACGATGTAATCCTGCATGCTTTTGACTGGAAATATAACGACATAGCTGATAATGCCGGCAGGATTGCCGGGCTAGGCTACGGGGCTGTGCTGATTCCACCGCCCTTATACAGTGATGAATCCGGAACCGAATGGTGGCAGCGCTACCAGCCCAAGGACTACCGGATTCTGCGCTCTCACCTGGGCAACAAGGCCGATCTTGAAAAGATGATTGCGGCGCTGCACGGTTACGGGGTGCGCGTGTACGCGGATATCGTTTTCAACCATATGGCCAATGAAGCCAGGCCGGACAGGCTTCACTTTCCAGGTGATGCCGAGCTTGCACGTTATCAGCTGGAGAAAGGAGGGTTTGAAAGAGACCGCCTGTACGGCAACCTTGACGAAGGTCTGTTCTCTCCGTGGGACTTCAACTCGGATGGCAACATACAGAACTGGATGGATGCCCATGAGGCGACGGAACATTCACTTTCGGGATTGCCAGACCTCGATCTCAACCAATGGGTGATTGAACAGCAGCGCCAGTGCCTGCGGGCGCTGAACGGGATGGGAATGGACGGCTACCGGGTGGACGCCGTCAAACACCTGCCGGAGGAGCATCTTCGCAACGTGTTCGAAACCCCCGACATGGCCGGCAAGTTTCTGTTCGGCGAGGCGCTGACCTCCAATGACAATGAAGAGAGAGTTTTTCTCTGGCCCCTTTTCGATAATTCGTATTTGTCTTTTTACGATTTCCCGCTGCACGAGACCCTGCGCCGGGCTTTTTCTCCGGGTGGCAGCATGCGCGAGCTAGTGGACCCGGCCAGCTTCGGCCAGGCGCTGCCGTGGTGGCGTGCGGTTACTTTCAGCGTTACCCATGATATGCCAAATAATGACGGTTTCCGTGGCGTGATGTTGCAACCCCAGGACGAGTACCTGGCAAATGTTTACCTGATGGGGCGTGATGGCGGTGTGCCGCTGGTCTACTCCGACAACAATCAGAGTGCCGGCCGGTACCGGGAGGACCGTAACCGCTGGGCAAATTCGTGGTGCCGGGATGATACGGCGGCGATGCTCCGCTTTCATAACGCGCTGCATGGCCAAAAGCAACTTTCATTATACGATGATGACGGATTCCTGGTGTTTGCCCGTGGCGAGACCGGTATGGTTGCGATCAACAAGACCGGTTCCTGGCAATATCCGGCCATTTTTGTCGATGGAGTGCGTCATGGAAGTTATCGTTGCCAGATTCACGGATATCGGATGCAGTTGGATGGCGGCAGTATCACGCTTGCGATACCGCCTCGTGAAGCTCAGATGTGGCTGTACAGCGGAGAATAGACTTAAAGAGGGCGCTTGGTCTGCACAGAGTCAGAAAAACGCCCTCTCAGGGACTTTAACTACTTGCCGAAGGCCAGCAGGAACTGTTTCAGCAAAAGCGGCGCATCGGATTTGATCTTGCCGGACATGAAGTCCATGATCCCTGGGCGATAGCCTTCATTCCAGATTTTGTTAAATATTGCGGGGCTGGTTGCGCAACTGCAGTCTGCTTCCACCTCGGGTTTTCCGTCACGGATGTGGCATCCTTGGCTGTCAAGGGTTAGTGTTTTCTTTGTATCTCCCACGGAAAAATAGAAAACGGTGGTTACATCGAAAATGCCTTTTATGTAACTGTCCGGCAATGTTTTGAAAAGTTCTTCCTGCATTCATTCTCCCAGGTTAATCAAATAAGTTAATCATCAGCGGCAGAGTTCCAAACCGTTACACATTATCTATATCTGTCCTTTTCTGTTGAATGCTGGCTTTTTTTGCGAGCCGCAGTCTCCTTCCACCCAGAAAAAGTTCCTCGATTACAATTGCCACAAAACAGATGATAAACAGTGCGAATATGACTCCGAGAATCTTTGCAAACATATACTGCTCCTACGGTTTTGAAGTGATCGGACTTTTTGCCTGACCCATGTCACGCCCCAATTGAGCTGTGCTTTCTTGCGGATATTACAAAAAAACTATCGACAATGCACACGAATAAAGAAGCGCCGCACAAAATATCTCCGCTGCCGAGTAAAGTTTACTTATTGATTCGATTTTGCATGAAATGGTGGCGTGTTGGCGGGCATGTTTTCAGGCCGCGTGCTTAAGGATTAGAATTTTGAGCAGGTCTGTGATATTTTTCGTGGATCAATTTTCCATCATTTGCGGATCCGTCACATCAACAATTCGGCGCACGGTAACTACAGGAGGGTAATTTATGGAAGAAACGGTCACTTTCTGGCTCGACAACAAGATATCATCGGGATTCAAGGTGGCGGAAATCGGCGCTCAGACTCTGGTATCGTATCGTGACAAGTACTATGTGATCGAGGGCGGGGCCGCGAAGATGAAGGGTGTCAGACCGTTGCACTACTCCAAAACTTCGCTGCCGACAATCTGGAAGAAGGCCATCAAGGGCATTCTTCCCCCTCCCGTTACTGTAATCGTGCATCCGGAAGAGGAAAATCTGCCGGTAACAACATCGATAAAAAAGGAGCGACCCAAAATGAAAAAGATCGAACCGGCCGAAATGGAGCTGTCCGAAACATCTCCTCAGGATTTAAAAACATCTGTCCAGCCAGATACCTCTCCAGCAGCGAAGCCCGCCGCCAAGACCATTAAAAAGACGGAGGCCAGGCCGCTGCCCCAGAATATTGTCGTTGCCAACTGCCCCTATTGCAACCACAAGCATGAACTGGCGCTGGAGAAGGGTAAAAACGGCAAGCCGTTCTTCGTGGCCTGCGCCAGATGCACGGTGGAGTTCGCGGTGCGCTATGTGCCGGTGACGGTCTATCAGGCCCAGGTGGCGGCCTTCAAGTGATCGGTAAAAATCAAACCGCGGAGCCTCTTTTATGGAAAAGGTAACACTGGATGGCATAACACTCTCTCTGGCAGGTCCGGTGGAACTCAATCTGAAATGGGTCGGCCAGGAAGAGCTGCTGCGGCAACTGCTGGCGGCCTGGATGGTGATCGATGAACGGGACATTCCATTCAACCCGCGCCTGATCGGCAAGCCTGGGGTGGGCAAGACCACGCTGGCCTATGCCGCCGCCCGGCGCCTGGAAAGGCCGGTCTATCTGTACCAGGCCACAATGGACACCCGTCCCGAGGATCTGATCGTGACACCGGTGATCGGACCGGACGGCAGGATCCAGTATGCCGCCTCGTCACTGGTTTCGGCCATGCTGACCGGCGGGGTGCTGATCCTGGACGAGGGCAACCGCATGAGCGAAAAGGCCTGGGCCTCGCTGGCGCCACTTCTGGACGATCGCCGCTACGTGGAGTCAATCGTTACCGGACTGCGGATTCCGGCCCAGCGTGATTTCCGGATCGTGGTCACGATGAACGAGGATGCCTCGACCTTCGAGATCCCCGAATACATCCATTCCCGCCTGCAGCCCCAGATCTACATCGACTTTCCCGAAGCCGACGAGGAGCTGGTGATCCTGCAGGAAAACCTCCCCTTTGCCGACAGCGGCATCCTCAAATACGTGGTGGACTTCCTGCAACGCTCCCACGCCGCCGATGAACTCTACTCTGTCCGGGACGGCATCAACATCGCCCGCTATGCCCTCAAGATGTCCGCGGCCGGCGGCCAGCCGCCCCGCGACCTGCTCAGGCTGGCGGTGCAGCGCATCCTGGGGGACGAAGCCCTGCCGTATCTGGCCTGACCATGCCCCAACGCCTGTATCTCGAACAATTCGGCCCGATCCAGGCCCTGCCGGTGCTGCATTACCGGATGGAGTTTGCCCAACTGGCGCGGATGGCTTTTCAGCGGGTCCGGCCGGATGCGGTGGCGATCGAACTGCCCCATACGCTGGAGGTCCCTTTTCTAAGGGCCTTGCGGCGCCTGCCGCAGATTTCGGTTATCAGCTACCGGTGCAAAACAAAGGAAAAGGAAGAGACCGTCTACCTGCTGGTGGAACCGGCCGACCCGCTGGTGGAGGCCGCCCGGCTGGCTCTTGAGCAGGGTCTGCCGCTGCATCTGATCGATGTGGACAGCGACAGCTACCCCCGTCACGCGGAACAGTTGCCCGACTCCTACAGCATCTGCCGCATCGGACTGGAGGCCTACTATCGCGAATACCGCGCCGCCTGCGGCGATCAGCTCCCCGACCGAGAGGACCGGCGCCGCGAGCAGGGCATGGCCTTCCGGCTGCAGGAGCTTGCCCGCCGGCACCAGCGGGTTCTTCTGGTCTGCGGCATGGCCCACCTGGAGCGGATCAAGCAACACTACCATACCCCGCTGGCGGCACCGCTGGAGCGGGTCCGGCGCGAGGGTGTCGGCGTCTTCAACCTGCATCCCGAATCGTGCGGCGAGATCCTGGCCGAGTTTCCCTTTCTGTCAGCGGTTCATGAGTATCGCCGCTCAGCGTTGCCGGACGAGCCGCTGGAGAACGGCGCCGGTCTGCGCAAACGGTTTCATGCGCTGGAGCTGATCAGCGGCGGTAAACAGGAAGTCCCCGAGGAACAGCTGCTGGACAACGCCATCCGCCGGACAGCGCGCCACCTGGGGTGCGAAGGCCTTTTTCTCGACCGGCAGCGGGTCATCTACCGCCTGTTCAGCGAGGCGGCCCGCCACTATCGCCAGGAAACCGGAGAAAGCCTGCACCTCTGGCAAAAGCGGGCTTTTTTCCGCTTTGCCCGCAACTATGCCCTGGCCGGCGGCATGCTGCTGCCGGACCTGTTCCAAATGCTGGCCGCAGCGCGGGGCTGTATCGATGACAACTTCGCCTATGCCTTCTGCCGCCTGGCGGTCTGCTACCCCTGGCAGCAGGAGAGCAGCGATCTGGGCACGATCAGGATCTCTCCGGAAGAAATCTGGGGCGGCAGCCGCAGGATCCGCTTCCGGCCGCGCCAGAAGCGGGACAAGGGACTCTCCCGTTTCGGATTTCTTAAACGCAAACGGGAACGGCGGCCGGGCGAATGGCTGGAAGGCTTTGACGATCCCTCGATCTGTTCCTATCCGCCCGAAGACCTGGCGATCGAAGATTACGGCCGGTTCCTGAAGCGCAAGGGAAGCATGCAGCTTTCGGAAGAGCTGAGCCGCAGCGAAAAGTTCTGCGGCTCGATGCTGGATGGCATCGATATCCGCGAAACCATGCGCAACATCCACGAAGGGGCGATTTACGTCCGGGAACAGCTGCGGGCCAGGGGTGGGGTGGGGTGTCTGGTTGTGGTTTTCGATGAGGATCGCCGCAACCGGAAATTCCCCTATCGCATGACCTGGCTCGGGGAGCATGACCAGGAGTCGGACATGGCCTTCTATGCCACCGATCCGGCCGAGAATGTGGTTGGTCCCGGCATCTGTCGCTGCGAGTACGGCGGTTTCCTGTTGTCCTATCCGCCGCGGCGCATGCTGGATGTCTGGGAAGATCCGGATTACCGCCTGGCCGCCAGTCGGGCCGAAGTCCTGCTGATGGCGGCCCTGGATTATTCGACTGAAAAATACGTGGTCTATGCCGCCGCCAAGCCGCCGCGCAGCATCTTCAAGCAGATGGCTGCCCGGCTGGACCGGCGGATTGTCTACATCCCGCTCGGTTCGCTGTCGCCGGTCAAACTCAGGCGGATGAGGGTGATGCACATCCTGGCCGGCAAGGACAAACGCGAGATCGCCGGGGAGTATGTCTGGTGAGAACTACTTCCTCCTGCCGATTTTGGACTCCATAAAAGACTCCATCCTGTCCAGATTTATCATGGCGTTCTGATAGCCGGGTTTCAAAGCAATTGCCGTGGAAAACGCCTGTTTGGCATCTTCCTCTTTGCCCATTTCGGCATACGCAATGCCAAGATTGTTGTAAATAACCGGATTGGCAGGATCAATGTCGATCCCTCTAAGACTCACATCCACCGCTTCCTGATATCGCTTGAGTTCCAGATACGAATCGCCCAGCATTTCGTATGTCTGACTCCAATCCGGATTAATCTCGATGACTTTCAGAAAACACTTCGATGCTTCTAAAAAATTTCCGGATTTTCCGTAGGCAACTCCAAGGTTGATCCAGGGTCTGTCTTTTGCCGGACTTTTTTTAACGGCATCACTCCATAATCGTACTGGTGAACGCCATACCTTGTTTCTGTTGTATGTCAGGACAATCAAGAGCATGCACCATACCGAGATCCCGATCACAAAAATTCTATTTACTCGTGTTGATTCGGCCTTTGTGCGCAGAATATCGATCATGCATATCAGAGCCATGATGAATCCGACCGACGGAAGGTACGCCCGGTGCTCAGCCATCAGATCCGGCAACGGAATGAAGCTGGAAGTAACCGAAATCGCCAGCAAATACCAGGCGACCCCCACAAATACCAGTACACAACGTACATCGTTCCGGTTTCCGCGGAAAAGATGGAATGCATAACCGGCCATTAAAACAAGTATGCTAGCGGCGCTTAAAACCGGCCATTGGAATGGATGTGTGTACAGTTGCGGGTCTGGATCCACATTCTGCCCGTATGGCAAGAGGTAGAGTCTTAAGTATGTGACTAACACCACCAACTGGGTCAGCGCATAATGGGCAATCGGAGTATCCACGTAATTTACGATATTGATGGCTCCGGAAAGCGAGGGAGATGAACTGTCCTGGGCGGCACTCACCAAAATGACCATGACTGGAATTATCGGCATAAGCATTAAATGCGGCGCGACTCTCCTGATAACGGACTTCAGGCTTTTGTTACCCAACACCGTAAGTTCCAGTAATATGATCATAACTGGCGCGGTAAATAACGACTCCCTGGTCATCATGCCCAGCAGCAGCACCACCACGGACATCCAACGAATCAGGCCGCCTTTTTCCCCTCGTTGTTCTTTTTTTGACCACAAAAGGTATAGCCAGATGGTCGCAAGATAGAAAAAAGCCGCCAGGGAAGCGAACCGCTGCGTGATATAGGTGACCGATTCCGTATGCATCGGGTGCAGCAGGAATACGAAAGCGGATGCCGTCGGAATAAAACGGGCGGAGAACAGGCTGAGACTCCTGTTTGACGGCATGGAATTCAAAAGCTGTTCGATGCAGGCAAACACCAGCAGTGAGTTGAGAATGTGAATGACAATATTTACCGATCTGAAGGCAGCAGGATTAAAGCCGCTTATCAGATAATTAATCGAGAAGGTTAAATATGCCACCGGCCGCATCATGAAGTTGGTTGTTACATCCGGATACAGTCCCAAACTTTCATCAAGACCGCTGAATTCCTGTATGTCGAACAGTTTGGCATAGTAATCAAGGTTCTTGAAGAGCGGATTGTTCAGAAGAAACATATTTCCGTCGAACAGGAACTGCGGGTAGTTGATTGTATTGGCGTATAACAGGATGCCGAGCAGGATGATGGCTGAAAAAGTTATTCCGCGAAAAGATGCATTGCTCATTCGATAGTTCTCCGGAGAGCATGGCAGGATGCTCCCAGGCGATGATAACGCAGTAGACCGCACGGCGGTCGGCGCATTAACCAGCCTGGAATCAACACCAAAATGGTCAGAACCAATTTAAATTGTAAAAAGGAGACACGGAATCAGCAGAGTGGTGGAGAACGACCGGAGGTTGTGGCTGTTGGATGATTTGGTGACGGTGTGATCTGAAGAGATATGACACCTGTATTGCAAGAAGCAGGCATGATTTGCAGCTGATGATGCGACACAATCCCCAAAAACTGATCTGGCGGATTAACAGCCTTGCAAGTGGAAACGGATGTGTTGGTAAAGGATTTCAATATAGCGCGGGGTCTGGGTTTGGGGCCAGTGCTCCGGTCGAGAAAAGAAAGCCGCATACCGAGTGTTGTCAGGAAACACGAAATCATTATGATGACAAAAAGCTGTACCGGCCTGCCAAGTCTCAATTTAGCCCCTATGAAATGGTCTTTGCGTAAAAACAACTGAAAATGCCTTCTACTTGTAACGCAGTAAATAAAATCACGTTTTCTCTCAAACAGTCAACAAGGAAATGTTTCTTGATGCTCGTTTCCGGCAGCCGGGTATGGTTGACCTTGTTCGAGGGAATTTCAATATTCTGATCCGCCGATTTAGCCGTTCTCGTCGAAAGCTGTTTATACCGAAGCCCATTTGTGATATTTAAAAACCCTGCAGGATGATTGTCATCTCCGGATGTTTCTTGGCCGCTTGTTTACCGGGATCAAAAGTACGAGGTAAAAAATGACACAACGGGCAATACTCTGCCCACGCTGCCGGCAGTTGATTGGCAGTGAAGAAAAGGTCTGCTCATGGTGCGGAACGTCGCGTTCGGCATCCTGGTGGCACCTGATAAACTGGACGCAAAAGGGTGGCGATGGTGACTGGCTGGTCAAGGCGATCATCACTCTCAACGTGCTGTACTTTGCGCTTTCGCTGATGATCGGCGGTGGTAACGGGGGGGGATTCATGTCTCCAGGACAGACCGGGTTGCTGCTTCTGGGAGCCACCGGTACGATGCCGATCGACTATTACGGCCGGATATGGTCGCTGCTCAGCGCCAATTACCTGCATGGCGGCATTCTGCATATCATCTTCAACATGATGGCGCTGCGTCAGATAGCGCCGCTGGTGATCAGCGAATACGGACCCAGTCGCCTGCTGATCATCTACACGTTGGGGGGAGTTTTCGGCTTCATCGTTTCCTATCTGGCCGGTGTTTCATTTACGATTGGCGCTTCGGCGGCCGTCTGCAGCCTGATCGGCGCGATGCTCTATTACGGCAAGAGCCGGGGTGGCGCTTACGGCAACACTGTCTATCGCGAGGTAGGGGGCTGGATCTTCAGCCTGTTCCTGTTCGGGCTGATTTTTCCGGGTATTAACAACTGGGGGCATGGCGGCGGCGTCGTCGGCGGTGTCCTGATCGGCATGATCGCGGGCTACAATGACCGCCGGCCGGAATCGTGGATCCATAAGCTCCTGGCTCTGGTATGTGCCGCTATGACGGTGGCGGTGTTGGGGTGGGCGGTATTTGGCGCGCTGCTGAGGTGATTAGCGTTGTTTGGCGGTTGCTTTCGGGTGGCGGGCTGTAGGAGCCGGCAGCGGCGCGGCCGACTGGAGAAAGGCAAAGTTGCCCCCCAGCGCCGCATAGGTGTCCAGGATCCTGGAGAGACCCTTTCTTTCCTGTTCGCTTATCTCCCGTTTCACTTCTCCTTTTGTGCCAATACTGCTAAGCAATGCTTTGCGCGATCTGAGAACGGCCTGCAGGGCGGTGTATGATTGTTTGTCTAGCAGCGCGTCGAAATATTCGGAAACCTTGTCCTCTAACTTCTCGGCCTTGACCATCGCAGGCTGGATTGTAAATGTTTTTCCATCGGCGTTGATGCTGAAGCTGGTGATGCCGAGCGCTTTTTTGCCAGCTGACTGGATGCAGATGCGTGGCCAGACCGTGCCGTAAATATCGACCAGGTAGATATAAAAGGCATCGGTAGATCTGTCGCGGGGAGAGGTCTCGTCGAAATATTTGACCGGATTCTGGGGGTTTTCAGCTACCTTCCTGATGCCGGGGCGTTTTTGTGATTTAGCCTCTTTTTCCAGCAGCTTGCGCAGCTCTTCGGATTCCGCGGAGTCTTTGGGGGGCTTGCCCAGCTGCATGTAGGCGGTTGAGTTATTGCCCTGCTTGATCGCTTCGCGAACGCTTTTGATTACTTCCTGGGGAGGGAGCTTGGCCATAATCTGCTTCTTTTCGGCCTCGGTTACGATTACGGTCATCTCGCGCGGTTTGGCTGGTGGCGCTTTCAAGTCGGTAAACAGGTTGAGCAGATAGAATACCACCGGGACCATCAGTACCGCTACGACGATGACTATCGTAAATTTCATCTCTTCGGACAGTTTTCTGAAAATCATGACGATTCCACACCGGAATGAATGTAAATGCAAAATGCTATACCGCTGAAAGTACACCAGTTTAATTGAATTCACCAGTGGAATATGCCGGTATCCGTAGCTAAACCATGGGAAACTGAAGATGGAGTTCAACATGTGCAGTAATTCATGCTGATTATCGTGGAGTCGCCGACCAAGGCGAAAAAAATCCAGGCGATCCTCAAGGTCAAAACCATCTCCACGGTGGGACATTTCAAGGATCTGCCCGATTCCTCGATCGGCGTCGATCTCAAGAGCTATGAGCCGACCTTCGTCTACCACGAGAAGAAGGCCAACCTTCCCAAGGAACTGCGGGCAGCCGCCAAGGGTGAGACCGTGATGCTGGCCGGTGACCCGGATAGGGAAGGGTATGCCATCAGCTGCCATATTCATCAGGAGGTCCGATCCGTTGCCAGGGAGTGCCTGCGGATGGAGATCTTTGAAGTTACCGAGAAGGGGCTAAAGGAGTCTCTGGCCAAGGCGGTACCGTTCGAAAAGACCAACGCAGGGCTTTACAACGCCTTTCTCGGCCGCCGGATCGGCGATCGCCTGGTCGGCTACATCCTGTCGCCGATCGCCAGCAGGAGTCTGCGCGGCAAGTACAGCGTCGGCAGGGTGCAGTCTCCGGCGGTGCGGCTGGTGGTTGACCGTGAACGCGAGATCCGGGCCTTTGTACCGTCCCCCTACTGGATTTTGGATATCCAGCTGGACAAGGACGGCGTCAGGTTTCTGGCGCGGCACGTCAGGGGCAAGTTCGAACTGGTTGAGGATGCCCGGGCGATTATGGCTGCCATCAGTTCGGAAACCCATGCGCTGGCGACAAAGGTTGAAAAAAAGGAGGTCAGGCAATCGCCCAAGCCACCTTTCACAACGGTCGATCTGCAGGCGGCTGCAGCCGTCCGGCTGAAACTGTCGCCAGAACAGACCATGAAACTGGCCCAGGCGCTGTTCGACCACGGCATCATCACCTATCACCGCACCGATTCGGTCCGGATGGACGATGCCTTCATAGCCGAGATTCGCGATTTCCTGGGCAAAACTCTCGGCTCCAGCTATCTACCCGAAAAACCCAACCGGCACAAATCCAAGAACTCGCAGGCCGATGCGCATGAAGGCATCCGTCCCACCCATATGCATTCCATGGCCGAGATTGCCGGAATCGTCGTGAAGGAGGGCTTGAGACAGGAACATGCCAAACTTTACGAACTGATCTTCAAGCGTGCCGTTGCCAGCCAGATGGCTCCGGCCCGCTTCGATTCAACGGTCCTGCTTTTCGAGGTGGCCGGGGAACGCTTCAAGGCTTCCGGCAGGGTACTGGTTTTCGACGGTTTTCTGAAGGTCTATGCCGAGCCGGATGAGGAAAAGGAAAAGGGTGAAGACGAGAAACTGCAGCTGTTGCCGCCGGTTGAGCCGGGTGAAATGGTGCCCAAGCTGGGGGAAGTTCTGGATGAGAAAAAGACCAAACCGCCCGGACGGTTTACGCTGGGTTCACTGGTGAAGGAGCTGGAGCGGCTGGGCATCGGCCGTCCCTCCACCTATGCCGCGATCACCAAAAACATTACCGGGCGTGGTTATGTCAGGGAAGAGAAGGGTAAGGTGGTTCCGATGCCCTCCGGTGAAGCCCTGATTGATTACCTGAGGGGACAGCACGCCTGGGTGATAGATTATGAGCTGACCAGCAGGATGGAGAGTTTTCTTGATCTGGTGGTGGAGAACAAGGAAACCTGGCAACGATTCTGCAAAGGTGTTCACAACAAGATGGGTTTTACCATACCGGCTGCGCGCGGCGCGGGTGGCGGGCCCAGCGAAGGGCAGCTCAAGTACGCCGCTGACCTGGCGGCTAAAGGCGGTTTGACGATACCGGAGGAGACACTGAAGAGCGGCAGGGAACTTTCTGTCTGGATTGAAAGGGTTGTTGGCCGGAAAACATCGCAGGGCAAGTCTTGAAATGTCTCGAATGGCAGACAATTGAAAAGCCCGCCAATTGTTTAGGCGGGCTTCTTTTTTTGATATTTCCGTGTTACCTTTTCAAGGATTATTCCGGCTCCACTTGCCTCCGGAGCGATAATGCGTCCTGCTTGAATGTACTGCCCGGTGGAGTTTCTTCGATAGCATCGCCCCCCTTTTAACAGTTATTCTCTTCTCCAACTGAGTTCAATATAACACTGTCAAATGCATAATTAAAGGCTATTTAATATAAAAATATCGGTATATAATTTGACGTTTATAGTTTAAAAGTGTCTCGTTAATGCAAAACAGCCATACAGGAGCCAAATGATGACAAACAACGATATATTACGCAGGTTGCGCTATGCGCTGGATATCAGCAATCCGGCCATGGTTGAGATATTCAAGCTTTCCGGCTGCAGCATCGAGCAGCCCACCCTGCTCAAGTTTCTAAAGAAGGAAGATGAGGATGACTATATCGAGTGCAGTAATCCTCTGATGACGTTCTTTCTGGATGGTTTGATAACCAAAAACAGGGGGCGCCGCGAACCGGCTGGCGGTCAGGTGGCAAAACCCGATACAAACCTGACAAACAATACCATTTTGAAGAAACTGCGAATCGCCCTTGATTTCAAGGAAGAAGATATGATCGCCGTTATGAAACTGGCTGACATCGTTATTTCAAAATCGGAATTGAGTGCGCTGTTCAGGAACAAGGGGCACAAGAATTACAAGGAGTGCGGTGATCAGTTCCTGAGGAATTTTCTGAAGGGGCTGACCATACGGCTAAGGAATACTGATCCGATTGAAGACTGAATTCAGTCTTCAATGGGTTCTGAAGTCTCTGATACATGCGCTGGTGTCAAAGGCCGGCTGATTGACCTGTGAACCGACTGAGTAGATATCCAGGGTATCGGATGGCTCGGTCTTCAAAACGGCGCGGTATTTTGTTGCTGAAAACCTGGTAGCTGAAAGCCAGAGCGAGAAGTCTTCCGCGGCAATGGTTGCCGGCATGCGGTCATGAATCGGTCGAATCAGTCCATTGGCGGCCATTGTGATGATGGTGCATGTATCTATTTCTTTTCCCCCCGGTGTTTTCCAGCGATTTAGCAGACCGGCAAAGGCCATGTGAGCGCCGTCCTTGCGGGTAACGTACCAAGGCTGTTTTTTGTCACCGTCGTTTTGCCAGATGTAGAACCCGTTGGCCGGTATTATGCACCGGCAATTGTCCGACAGGCAGTTCCAGTCGGATTCACCGGTCAATGTTTCCGCGGCCGTATTGATCAGGTTCGTGCCGATGCCAAGATCATTGGCCCAGGATGGCGCCTGGCCCCAACGGACAAACGACAGCCGTCGTACCCCGTCCTTATCTTCTCTGATGATCGGAATCTGATGAGTGGGAGCGATGTTGTAGCGTGGCTTGCATGATTGCGGCACAGCTACACCGAATGTCGCTGACAGAAGTTCTGGCAAAAGCAATGAAGTGAAGCGTCCGCACATATTAATACCCCTTGCCGGATTAGATTCGAATTCAACTCAAAACAATCTTGCCAAAAGGCCGTTCCAGGGTTTTAGTGGAACTTCCTGCTGTTGTATACACTTCTAATTATACCAAATAACTGAAAACTCTTTAATGTGCGATAAAAAAATCCCAGGTGAATGCACAGAGATTGCCGGCCATGCAATTGAAGCCGATTGTCTGCTGAAAACCTCATGCGATCAGGAACTTGTATTAGTGTTCCCACAGGCGTATAACTCCGGTGGATACTTAACCGACACAGGGGAGAATCGGAACATGTCACTGATAATTACATCTTACAACGACCTAATCGGCACCATCACCTTCAATCATGACGAGACCCGCAACAGCCTTTCAAACGATCTGCTGAACGAGCTGATCGAGGCGTTCCATCTTTTTGAACGTCACAAGGCGCGTGCTGTTATCATTCGCGCCAAGCCCGGTGTCAAGGTCTGGTCGTCGGGCTTTGATATCAAGGAGCTGCCGGTTCCGGGGCGGGATCCGCTCTCCTACAATGATCCACTGGAGCAGGCTCTGCGTGCGATCCAGCTGTTTCCGGCACCGGTGCTGGCGATGATCGAAGGCAGCGTCTGGGGAGGCGCATGCGACCTAGCCTGCATCTGCGACATCGCAATCGGCTGTCCCAGCGCTTCATTTGCCATCACACCGGCCAAGATCGGGGTTCCGTACAACTCTACCGGAATACTGCATTTCATTAATGTGGTCGGTCCGCGATTGGCCCGCGAGATGTTTTTTACCGCCAAGCCGATCAATGCCGAAAGGGCCTTGCAGGTCGGAATTCTCAACCACCTGGTCCCGTCCGATCAGTTGGATACTTTCTGTTATGCCATGGCCCGTCAGATCACCGAGAATTCCCCGCTGGCGATTTCGGTGATCAAGGAGCAACTCCGCCTGTTGGGAAATTCGCACCCGCTGAGTCCCGAGACATTCGAACGCATACAGGGGCTGCGCCGCAAGGCCTACGACAGCGCCGATTACCTTGAGGGTAAAAGCGCCTTTTATGAAAAACGGATGCCGAACTTCAAGGGTGAGTAAGCTCTTGTATTCCAATTGACATATTCCAACTTATATATTATTGTTCCAAACCCGCTAAGCCGCATCAATCGGCTGTTTGACGGGATGAAACATTCAATCCATCGACAAGGATGATAACCGTATGCGCAGCGACACAATTACAAAAGGACTTGAGAGGACGCCGCATCGCGCTCTGCTGAAGGGAACCGGCGTACCGCAGAGCCAGATGGACAAGCCGTTCATCGGGGTTGCGACCAGCTTTACCGATCTTATCCCCGGCCATGTGGGCATGCGCGATCTTGAGCGCTTCATCGAAAAGGGCGTTCATACCGGCGGAGGCCACTCCTTTTTCTTCGGCATTCCCGGCGTCTGTGACGGCATGGCCATGGGGCATAAGGGGATGCACTATTCTCTGCCGACCCGCGAGCTGATCGCCGATATGGTCGAGTCGGTGGCCGAGGCGCACCGGCTGGACGGCCTGGTGCTGCTGACCAACTGCGACAAGATCACCCCCGGCATGCTGATGGCCGCCGCTCGGCTGGATATTCCCTGCATCGTCGTTACCGCCGGCCCGATGATGAGTGGTCGCGGCCAGTCCGGCCGCCAGTTTTCGTTCGTATCCGATACATTCGAGGCGATGGCCCGTTACAAGGCCGGAGTGATAAGTGACAAGGAGCTGCAGGTTTGTGAGGATAACGCCTGTCCCGGCATGGGTTCCTGTCAGGGGCTCTTCACCGCCAACACCATGGCGATACTGACCGAGACGATGGGGATGAGTCTGCCGCGCTGCGGCACCGCTCTGGCTGTCTCTGCTCTCAAAAGGCGCATAGCTTTTGCTTCCGGTGAAAAGATCGTCGAGCTGGTTCAGAACAACATCACTCCGCGCAGCATCATGACCCGTGAAGCCTTCGAGAACGCCATCCGCGTCGATCTGGCCTTGGGAGGGTCATCAAACACGGTGCTGCACCTGCTGGCTATCGCCAGGGAGGCCGGAGTGGACCTGCCCCTGGAATTATTTGATGAACTGGCCAAGGATACGCCACAGCTGGCTTCGATGAACCCGGCCGGCGAGCATTTCATGGAAGACCTGGACATTGCCGGCGGAGTGGCCGGTGTGTTCAAGCAGCTGGGAGACAAGATAAAAGATACGCAGACGCTATTCGGCCTTACCACGCATCAGTTGGCCGAGAGCATTCAGAATGTTGACGAGGAGGTCATCCGCCCGCTTGGGAACCCGGTGAAGAAGGAAGGTGGCATTGCTATCCTTACCGGCAACATCGCTCCCAAAGGGGCTGTCGTCAAGCAGTCCGGCGTGTCGGCGGCAATGATGCAGTTTGAGGGCACCGCCCGCTGTTTTGACGCCGAGGAACTGGCCATGGCCGCCATCATGGAGGGCAGGATTACCTCCGGCGACGTGGTCGTGATCCGCTACGAAGGGCCCAAGGGGGGGCCGGGCATGCGCGAAATGCTGGCGCCTACGGCCGCGATCATGGGCATGGGGCTGGGCGACTCGGTCGCGCTGATTACCGATGGACGTTTCTCTGGGGGCACCCGCGGCCCCTGTATAGGCCACATCTCGCCGGAGGCCGCCGAAGGAGGGCCGATCGCGCTGGTGGAAGAGGGGGACCGGATTCTACTGGATATTCCTGCCCGCAAACTAGAACTGCTTGTGGACGAAGCCACCCTGGCGGGACGTCTCGCAAAATGGAAGGCGCCGGAGCCGAAGATAAAGACCGGCTGGTTGGCCCGCTATGCCAAGGCTGTCACCTCGGCCCACACCGGAGCGGTGACAACCGCCTGAACCGGTTTGCCCGGTTCAGCTCACTACACACGAAATAAATTAAATGAGGTAATTACATGAAAATGAACGGCGCACGAATAATGCTGGAATGTCTGAAAAAGGAGGGCGTTGACACCGTCTTCGGCTATCCCGGCGGTACCGTGATTAATATCTACGACGAACTCTTCAGCTTCAAGGAAATCCGTCACATTCTGCCGCGCCACGAGCAGGCCGGCACGCATGCCGCCGACGGTTACGCCCGCGCAACCGGCAAGGTCGGCGTGGCGATCGCCACATCCGGTCCGGGCGCGACCAATACCGTGACCGCAATTGCTACGGCCTACATGGATTCGATACCGATGGTGATTGTCACCGGGCAGGTGCCGACCGCGCTGATCGGCAACGATGCCTTCCAGGAGGTTGACATCATCGGTATTACCCGTCCCTGCACCAAGCACAGCTTTCTGATCAGGGATGTCAAGGATATCGCAACGATCATGAAGAAAGCCTTCTACATCGCCCGCACCGGACGTCCCGGGCCGGTTCTGGTTGACTTTCCCAAGGACATCCAGGTTGCCATGGGTGAGTTCTCATATCCCGATTCGGTCGAAATCCGCAGTTACAAGCCGACCGTGGAAGGGCACCCGCGACAGGTTGAAAAAGCCTGCAAGATGATTCTTGAAGCACGCAGGCCGGTGCTGTATGTCGGTGGTGGCGTTGTGCTCGGCGACGCCTCCGAACAACTGACGGTCCTGGCGCGCAAACTCGGTGTTCCGGTTACCACCACGTTGATGGGACTGGGCTCATTTCCCGGCGATGACCCGCTCTCGCTGGGCATGCTCGGCATGCATGGCGCCTACTGCGCCAATATGGCCATGACCCACAGTGATCTGATCATCGCGGTCGGGTCACGTTTCGATGACCGGGTTACCGGCAAGCTGGCCACCTTTGCCCCCCATGCGAAAATCATCCATGTTGATGTCGATCCGACCTCGATCAAGAAGAATGTGCGGGTTGACCTTCCGATTGTCGGCGACGTCAAGGATGTTCTGGCGCAGATGATCAAGTTTACCGAAAAGATGATGGACAAGACGGCCGAATTTGTAGCCGCCATGGAGCCATGGCATCAGGAAATCTCTGCCTGGAAGGACAAACATCCGATCAGCTATAAAAGCAGCACTACAACCATAAAGCCGCAGTTTGTTATTCAAAAGCTGCGTGAACTTTGCGATGAAAATGCGATCATCTCCACCGATGTCGGACAGCACCAGATGTGGACGGCGCAGTTTTTCAAGTTCAACTCCCCCCGCACGCTGCTGACTTCCGGCGGACTCGGAACGATGGGGTACGGCCTGCCGGCCGCGATGGGGGCCCAGGCAGCATTTCCGGGACGCCAGGTGATTACGATCTGTGGCGATGGCGGGGTGCAGATGAACATCCAGGAGATGGCGACGCTGGTGCAGAACAGACTGCCGGTAAAAATCGTAATCCTGAACAATAACTTCCTTGGCATGGTTCGCCAGTGGCAGGAGCTGTTCTTCGACAAGCGCTATTCCCAAACCTGCATGGAATTGCCGATCGACTACATCAAACTGGCCGACGCCTACGGCGCGAAAGGCTTTCTCGCCACCAAGCCGGACGAGGTTGAAAAGGTCATCAAGCAGGGATTCGCGGAAAAAGGGCCGGTGATCATGGAGTTCAAGATTGCCCGCGAAGAGAAGGTTCTTCCGATGGTTCCGGCCGGAGCGTCATTAAATGAAATGGTACTGAACGCGTAAGGAGAATACTGCCATGCAACATACAATATCAGTTATGGTTGAAAATGAATTTGGGGTGCTTTCCCGGGTGGCGAGCCTGTTTTCCGGGCGCGGTTTCAATATCGATTCGCTTTCGGTGGCACCCACCAACGAGGAAGGTCTGTCGCGGATGACCATCGTAACCCGTGGTGACGACAAGATCCTGGAGCAGATCAACAAACAGCTCAACAAGCTGATTGATGTCCTCAAGGTGATCGACTTCACCGACGGCAGCGGCATCGAGCGTGAAATGGCGTTGATCAAGGTTACTGCCGAAGACGAGAGCCGCGCCGAGGTGCTGCGTATCGTTGATATATTCCGCGCCAAGATTATTGACGTTACCCCCAAGTCATATACGATCGAGGCCACCGGCAACCCGCTCAAGATTGACGCGATCCTCGATCTTTTGCGTCCGTTGGGGCTGAAGGAGCTGGTCCGTACCGGTTCGGTCACGATCGGCCGTGGAGCAAAAGGGTGGAAGGGTTAGGCGGCTCTTTGCCGGAACGTGAAAAAATGACAAGCCGCCACTAAACCGGCGGCTTTTCTTGTGGCGTCCATTTGTACGGTGTGCGGCCATGACCGCGGTCTAAACAGCTATTTACGTTGACAGCGGCGGTCGAATGTAGTATCTGTCTCGTTCGTTTTCTTATCCAGATTATCTGGATAAGTGCGTCAACGAAATTATTTTCAAAAAATAATTTCTGACTTACTAAACGTCAGACCGGTTTGCCGGATAAAATTTGTGTGGAGGATGTACCAGCATGAACGTTTATTACGATCGTGATTGTGATCTCGCGTTGATCAAATCGAAAAAAGTTACCATAGTAGGGTACGGCTCACAGGGCCATGCCCATGCCTGCAACCTCAAGGATTCGGGGGTTGACGTAACCGTGGCGCTGCGTGAAGGATCTACTTCCGCCGTCAAGGCGACCAATGCCGGCCTCAAGGTGGCGAGTGTCGCCGAAGCTGTTGCCGAAGCTGATCTGGTGATGATCCTGACTCCGGATGAGTTCCAGTCGGTTCTCTATCGCGACGAGATCGCGCCGAAGCTCAAAAATGGCGCGGCTCTTGCCTTTGCCCACGGTTTCGCCATCCATTACAATCAGGTTGTGCCACGCGCAGACTTGGACGTGATCATGATCGCTCCCAAGGCGCCGGGGCACACGGTTCGCTCCGAGTTTGTAAGAGGCGGCGGGATTCCCGACCTGATCGCGGTTTTCCAGAATGCCTCGGGCAGCGCCCGCGAACTGGCGCTCTCCTACGCCAGCGCCATCGGCGGTGGCCGTACCGGCATCATCGAAACCACCTTCAAGGACGAGACCGAAACCGACCTGTTCGGCGAGCAGGCCGTGCTCTGCGGCGGCGCGGTGGAACTAGTCAAGGCCGGTTTCGAAACACTGGTGGAAGCCGGTTATGCCCCGGAAATGGCCTATTTCGAGTGTCTGCATGAGCTCAAGCTGATTGTTGACCTGATGTATGAGGGCGGCATCGCCAATATGAACTATTCCATCTCCAACAATGCCGAATACGGCGAATATGTCACCGGACCACGGGTGATCAATGACCAGAGCCGTGCGGCGATGAAAGAGTGTCTTGACAATATCCAGAACGGTCAGTATGCCAAGCAGTTCATTCTCGAAGGCATGTCTAACTATCCGGAAATGACCGCGCGCCGTCGTCTCAACGCCGCCCATCCGATCGAGCAGGTAGGCGAGCGGCTGCGCAGCATGATGCCATGGATACAGAAAATTGTTGACAAGACCAAGAACTGACACATAGCCAGTGCGATTAACGACACCCCTTTACCCTTGCGGGAGAGGGGTGTCCGCGCTTATGGCATCCCGCTATTTAACAGTCATTATTTCGTAATAGGGGCTAGGCAACTTTATGGACAATTCATCACCTTTTGCCAGGGAAGGCTACCCTTTCATTCTTTTCTCGGTCGGATTGTCTTTCATACTCGTGTTTTCGTCATGGAAACTGGCGTCACTGGTACTGGCTGTTCCCGCCGCCATATCTTTCCTGCTGATGCTTTTCGTTTTGTACTTTTTTCGCAACCCGGAAAGAACCCCTTCCGCCGATCCTAAAGACATTGTAGCTCCCGCGGACGGAACCGTAATTGTCTGCGAGTGCGTGTCCGAAACCCCTCTGGGAGTCGAGTCCCTTAAAATCAGCATCTTCATGTCGGTGTTCAACGTGCATGTCAACAGGGTGCCTTTGGACGGCAAAGTTCTGGATGTCTCCTACAATCGCGGCAAGTTTTTCGACGCCCGTGACGGGCGGGCATCCTGTGAGAACGAACGCAGCGGTATTGTTCTGGAAACAGCCGATGGGGTCAAAATCGCGTTCGTACAGATCGCCGGCCTGATTGCGCGCCGTATTATCTGCTATCCGCAGATTGGTGACATTCTGAAAAGAGGCGAACGCTATGGTCTGATACGTTTCGGTTCGCGCGTGGATGTGTATCTGCCGAGTGATGTTGTTCCATTGGTTAAAAACGGAGATAAAGCCGTGGCTGGAGAGACTGTTCTGGGTAGAATCGGTTAAGTGAGGATTCAGTCGCATGAACCTTGAAATTCAGGAAGAGAGCATTACAAAAAAAGACAGCATCAAGCGCGGAATTTACATCCTGCCCAACCTGTTCACTACCGCCAGCCTGTTTGCCGGATTCTACAGCATGGTCATGACGCTTAACGGCGGGAGTGAGGACTTCAGGGTCGCGGCCCTGTTCATCTTCGTCTCGGCCATTTTTGACGGCCTTGACGGCAAGGTTGCCCGCATGACCGGGACCACAAGCAAATTCGGTGTCGAATATGATTCTCTGGCCGATGTTGTCGCATTCGGCGTGACGCCGGCCCTGATGATGTATGCCTGGGCACTTAAGCCGTTCGGCCGGCTGGGCTGGCTGGCGGCATTCCTGTTTCTGGCCTGCTGCGCGTTGCGCCTGGCCCGTTTCAACGTGCAGGTCGATACGGTTGAAAGCAAACGTTTCGTTGGACTTCCCACACCTGCAGCAGCCTGCATGGTTGCTTCCACGGTACTGTTGTTCCACCATTTCGGCTGGCCCAGTTCTTTCAAGCGCCTGGCAATTGTCGTGCTGATTTACCTGCTGGCTTTCCTGATGGTCTCCAATTTCCGCTATTATTCGTTCAAGGATCCGGCGCTGATAAAACGTCAACCCTTCGGCTTTCTGCTGCTGGCGGTTGTGTTGCTGATAGTGGTGGCTGCCGAGCCGGTGGTAATGATTTTTTCGATCATGCTGCTGTATGTGTTTTCCGGGCCGGTGGACTTCCTGGTTACCTGGCCGAGGCGTCGCAGGCTTGAGAAGGCGGTTCATAAAGGACATGAAGCATCAAACAGGGGAGGCGGGGTTTAATCGATATCGTACATTTTGGCGGTGATGCTGTCCGTGGAAATCTCCATTACGGCAAATGTGCGATGATGGGCTGTGTGTGTCAGAGTGCCGGGATTCAGCATCAGAAGCCCGGAACGGAATTCGTTGATCGCCCTATGGCTGTGCCCGAACAAAACGGCATCGGCTCCGATCTCCCTGGCCCGCCGTTCAAGTTTGCTCAGCCCGCTTTTTACCCCGTAACCATCTCCGTGCGACAACAAAATCCTTTTTCCTTCACATTCCCATAAGAGCTCACGCGGTGCGTTTGAGCCGATATCGCAGTTTCCGGCAACATTGATCACCGGAATATCCAGCACTTCCAGCATCAGGTTGGCATCATCGCTTCCGTCACCGAGATGCAGCACCATATCGACCGGTTCTGACAACGTATGGGCCTTGAATGCCAGCGGCGTATTGCCGTGAGTATCTGCTATGACCAAGACTTTCATGTCAAACACTCTAGCAGAACCACTTCTTTCATTAAAGCCAAAATAAACAAAAGGTAGCCGAATATGTCAAAAAAAATCTTTATCATTATTCTGGCAATTGCATTTTCCGTGGCCGTGCTGTTCACGGTTTCGGTCAAAATCGCCAAGTCGTTGCTGGACGGCGCCGATACCACATTAGTATCCAAAAACGGCATCGGACTGGTAGAAGTAAAGGGGATGATCCTGGATTCCAAGGAAACCATTCGCCAGTTGAGGCATTTCCTCAAGCAGGATGGCATCAAGGCGGTCGTGCTCAGGGTTGATTCCCCTGGCGGCATTGTGGCCCCCTCGCAGGAAATCTACGAAGAAGTTAAAAAGTTTGCCGCCAAAAAGAAAATCATCGTCTCGATGGGCAGTCTGGCGGCTTCGGGCGGCTACTACATCTCTGCGCCGGCGACCATGATCTACGCCAACCCCGGCACGATTACCGCCAGCATCGGTGTCATTCTCAAGTTGTCAAACATCGAGGCGCTGATGGATAAGATCGGCATCAAGTCCCATACGCTCAAAACAGGAAAATACAAGGACTCCGGATCGCCGTTGAGAAAATTTTCGCCAGAAGACCGGGCCATGCTGCAGTCCGTGATTGATAATACCCATGAACAGTTTATCAGGGCGGTGGCGGAAGGGCGCAAGCTGCCGATCGACGATGTCAGGAAAATCGCCGATGGCCGGATTCTCTCCGGGGAACAGGCCAAGGGAGTAAAACTGGTTGACCGCTTGGGCACCTTGCAGGACGCGATCGAGGAGGCCGGAAAGCAGGCCGGCATCAAGGGTGAGCCGGAAGTGCTTCTGCCGCCGAAGAAAAAAATGAACTATCTGGATATTCTCAGCGGCGGGGTTGAGGAAAAGTTCGAGGGGACATTGAAGAGCGCCCTGGGTGGCATGAGGCTGATGTACGAGTAGGATTTATCGGTCTCTGGCCGCGCTGTAGCGCTGATTGCCGGCTGCAGGTATTGTGATTCTATGGCAAAAACATGTGTTGACTTGTAGCACAGAAAAAGTATCATTATCTGTGTGATTTCCTTGGAGGCCCAATATGGCGCGAGCAACAGTTACGCTACCACAGGATCTGCTGAATGAGCTTTTGTCGCTGGTTGACGCCAAAAGCAAGACCGAGGCGGTCATTACCGCTGTAAAGGATGAGATCCGTCTGCGTCGTGCAGCCCGCATCAAGGGAATGGCCGGGAAGATGGAGTTCACCGCCGCTGCCGAAGAATTACGCCATGGAGATCCGCGACTTGGCTAGGGTCTTGGTGGATACCTCGGTCTGGATCGAGTTCTTCCGCAAAAACGAGCCGTACTACAGCATCGTGACGCGCCTGATCGATGACGAGCAGGTGTATTATTGTGGTATTATTCTGGCGGAGCTGATGCAGGGGGCCAAATCGGAAAAAGAACTGGCCGTGCTTGACGATTTCACAGGAGTTTTTCCTTTTATTGCAGAAACATCCCGCTTATGGGCTACAGCCGGGAAGCTTGCATTTCAATTGCGCCGCAAGGGTGTGACCATCGGCCTGTCGGACTGCTTCATCGCCGTTGCAGCCGCATCGGTTCATGCACCGGTGGCAACTCTTGACAGCCATTTCCATTTACTCGCCAAACCTGCCAAAATAGTTCTCTATCCGTTGTTGTAATCAATCTATTGCACCACCAGATGCTCCACTGTCAAAGAGCCTTTCCCCACTGTAATTGATCCGCGCAGGATAGTGTTACCGCCATTGGAAGTATAATCGGCATTGAATCCCCCTTTGATTGTGACGGCAATACTTTTGTTCAGGAGAAGATTTTCGGTAAAATCGGTTCCCCATGTCTTGATCACTGCGGGCACTGTGGTGGCAAGGTAAGCGACGTTGATTGCCGGATAGTATTTCAGAGTACGCTATGGTCATTATCCTTGTCGAAGGTGGCGATGATGGCTTTGTCTGCATCCATGGTCAGTTGGCAGTCACCGTTGGCGGCAACATAGTAGCCTGACCATCCTTTGAATAGTGAGTATTGGTCTGTGTTATCCTGCAGGGTTACGGCGGTGAAAGGATCGAACAAGGCAGAACAGTTGGAGTTACAGGCGGTATTTCAGCTTGGTGGAAAATTCGCGGGTAATCACATGACAGAGAAAAAGCTCGAATTCACGTTTGCGAGCCCGGCGTATCAGTCTGGCGCAGATACCTTCCGCCACAAAGGCGGCAAAATAGACATTGGTATCGAAGACAACTCTCACGAGAGCGCCTTGAACACATCATCCTCGGTGACGATACCCAGCTTTTTCGCCCGGCGAGTCATGCTTTTCTTAAGAGAATTAAAACGAACATCCCAGAGATAGAGTGCTAGCGACTCTTTGATGGTATCGCTTTTGCTCCGACCCGTTTCCATGGCGAATGATTCAAGCTCATGTGAAATTTGCTCGGGAAAACTGACTGACATGACTGATCGCATATCATACTCCTGTAGTGGATTTTGCTACATTATAGCATGCTGTTCACAATTGTAAGCATGGCCGCATCATCACCGTGAATTGCAATAAAATGATTGACAGGACCAGACTCTGCCATTAAATTGAATGTCAAGTTCAATAAGGGGGGCGCATGATACTGGAAAAGAAAAAAGCCTTCAACCGTTTCGCCGCCAGCAAGGGGTTGCGCTCCACCCGCCAGAGGGACGTGATTCTCGATATTTTTCTTTCGACCCACCAGCATGTCAGTGTTGAAGAACTCTATCTGAAGATCAAAACCAGCAATCCCGGCATCGGCCACGCCACGGTTTACCGTACGCTCAAGCTGTTTGTGGAGTCCGGTCTGGCTCGGGAAATTCTTTTGCATGACGGCCAGACCCGCTATGAACATGTGATGGCCGGCGAACACCATGACCACCTGGTCTGTACCGGATGCAACAGCATCATCGAGTTCGAAAACGAAACGATAGAGAAGCTGCAGGATGAAATCGCCGCTTTACATGGCTTCATGATCAGAAGCCATAAGCTGGAAATCTACGGCCTCTGTTCTGATTGCAGAACAACCAAGTCCTGACGCGCAATTAGGACTTTTTTTTGAGAGACCATTGAAAATGAAAATCAAAAGCATAAAAGGGATGTAACGATGTCGTCAAGCAGCAATAATTCCTCCTCTGAACCGGCAGGCCGAGCCGGTGTTCGCCGGGTAGCCCTGGTGGGTAATCCCAATGTCGGGAAAAGCGTGCTCTTCAATGCCTTGACCGGGGCCTATGTCACGGTCTCCAACTATCCCGGAACATCTGTCGAGGTTTCGCGCGGCAACTCCACGATTGAAGGTGAATCCTGGCAGGTGATCGATACGCCCGGCATGTATTCGATCCACACGATAACCGAAGAAGAGCGGGTTGCCCGCGAAATCCTGCTGCATGAGACCCCCGACGTTGTTGTGCATGTCCTGGATGCCCGCAATCTGGAGCGCATGCTGGCCATGACGGTTCAGTTGATCGAGGCTGAACTGCCGGTGATACTGGTCGTCAACATCATGGATGAGGCCGAGCGGATGGGGCTGAAAATCGATCTGGAACTGCTGCAAAAGCGTCTGGGCATCCCGGTGATCGGGGCTGCCACCGCCCGTAACCGCGGTGTGGATGCTATTCGTGCGGCCATTGCCGGGTATAAACGCCAGGGTGATGCCAGGAGGCGCTTCCCCTATAGCCGCCTGTTGGAACAAGACATAAATGAGATTGCCGGGATGATGACCGGAGAATATATCCTTTCCCGTCGATCTTTGGCGATGCTGCTTTTGCAGCAGGACGAGGAGATCATTGAGATCGTACGTCATCGTGAAGGGGAGGGCTACCCGGTGCTGGAGGAGCTGGCGCGTGAGATATCCTTCAAGCGCCGTGGTTCGTTTCATCTCAATCTGTCGCTGGAACGTAACGAGATCGCCAAGGATCTGTTGAACGGTGTCTTCGTGGCTCCCGACAAACGGGTCGTAACCTGGGCCGAACGGCTGTCCAACTGGTCGGTCAAGCCGCTGACCGGCGTTCCGATGCTTCTGATCGTGCTCTATTTCGGACTCTACAAGTTTGTGGGACAGTTCGGTGCCGGAACGGTCGTGGACCTGCTGGAAAAACGTTTTTTTGTGGATATGGTCAATCCCTGGGTGATCGGTCTGGTCAAGAAAATTGTTCCATGGGAGATCGTTCAGGAGCTGATCGTCGGCGAATACGGCATCATCACGCTCGGCATCAGATATGCGGTCGGCATTATTCTGCCGATCGTGGCAACCTTCTTCATCTTCTTCTCCTTTCTGGAGGATACCGGATATTTCCCGCGTCTGGCGCTATTGGTGGACCGGGTATTCAAGTATTTCGGCCTGACGGGGAGGGCGGTGATCCCGATGGTGCTTGGTTTTGGCTGTGATACGATGGCCACGATGGTGACCCGTACCCTGGAGACGGTTCGTGAGCGAGTGATTGCGACGGTCCTGCTGGCACTGGCGATTCCCTGTTCGGCCCAGCTGGGAGTGATCATCGCGCTGCTTTCCAAGGCTCCCGGCGCACTGGCGGTGTGGAGCGTGTGTCTGCTGCTGATCTTCATTGCGGTCGGTCTGCTGGCCGCCCGGATTCTTCCCGGTGAGGCGCCGATGTTTTACATGGAGCTGCCTCCGATGAGGCTGCCGCAGTTTTCGAACGTGCTGACAAAAACCTATACCCGTATGCAGTGGTATTTTCTGGAAATTCTGCCATTATTCGTACTGGCCTCGGTATTGCTCTGGTTGGGCAAGGTGACCGGTTTCTTTGAAAAGGCCATAGATGCGATGACGCCGGTGATGGCCTCGCTCGGGCTGCCCAGGGAAGCCGCGGTAGCCTTCATCTTCGGCTTTTTCAGGCGCGACTACGGCGCCGCTGGCCTGTACGACCTGCAGACCAAGGGGCTGATGGATGCGCGGCAACTGACGGTGGCTGCCGTCACGCTGACCCTGTTTATCCCTTGCGTGGCCCAGTTCCTGGTGATGAAGAACGAACGGGGCTGGAGGGTGGCCGGTGGTATCGGCCTGTTCGTGAGCCTGCTGGCGTTCGGTAGCGGTTATCTGCTGAATCAGTTGTTGCTGGTAACCGGACTGTTGGCATGATCTGCGGATTCTGCGGGTACACATTCGACGAAAAGGATGGTAAACAGGGCTGCGGCGGTTGTTCCGGTGGCTGCCATTCGATCCATTGTCCGCGCTGCAATTATAAAAATCCGTTGGAACCCGAACTGGTCAAAAAGATACGCAGGATATTCAAAAAGAACGATTCTGATAAAGGAGATGCGGAATGAAATTATCCGACAAGGCGGAGGAAATTCTGGAGGCGCTTTGGATTGCGGTTGAGGAAAAGAAACTTGCGGCTTTGGATCCCCAGAATTTCTCGATTCCGCTGGATGATCCCGCCTATGCCGAACTTACCGGTCGCGCCATGGTGGAGATCAGGCAGGGGCTGGTTTATTTTCGGCCCGAAGGGAAGATCGAGGGGCGCACCACGATCCGTCGCCACCGGCTGGCTGAACGCCTGATGATGGATGTGCTCAACATCCGTGGTGAAGCCGGTGATTACAAGGCCTGCGAGTTTGAGCACCTGCTGCACGAGGGGGTGGACACCAAGGTTTGCACCATGCTCAACCACCCCACCACCTGTCCCCACGGCAAGCCGATCCCGCCAGGGGATTGCTGCGAACAGGCCCGCGCCGAAGGCGACCTGGGAGTGGTGCCGCTGACCGAGTTCAAATCGGGTCAGGAAGGCGAAATTGCCTACATTCAGACCGAAGACAGCAAGAAAATGCAGAAACTGATGGCGATGGGGGTCTTGCCCGGAAATCGCATCGTGCTGCAACAGGCATTTCCGTCCTACATCTTCCGGGTCGGCTATTCAGAGTTTGCCATCGACAGCAATCTGGCCAAGGAAATTTTTGTCAGGAAGTAATCCGGTGCCGGACAAGCTATTTCAATATTGCTTATGCAACTGCTTTTGGGTTGAGATAGAACATTGCCTGTGGTATTGATATGGCCACCCGCTGTTTTTTTGGCGGGTGTCTTTTTTTATTGATACCGGACTGTTAAGATTGGTCTGCTGTTAACTGCTGCTGCCCGTGCCGGAGTGGCTCCCGGCAATTCACATCATTGTTAAAGGAACTGGAATTCAAATGACTCGTGAAATTATTATCGGAAATGTCAAAATCGGCGGAACACGTCCACTGGCGCTGATTGCAGGGCCCTGCGTGATTGAAAACGAAGCCGCCACGTTGCGGCATGCCGAAAAGCTTCTGACGATCTGTAACGGCGTGAACATACCGCTGATCTTCAAAGCCTCCTACGACAAGGCCAACCGCACTTCGATCAACGCTTTCCGCGGTCCCGGAATCAGGGAAGGGCTGGCCATCCTGCGCAAGGTCAAGGAAACGCTGGGATTGCCGGTCCTGTCCGATGTGCACTCGATCGAGCAGATCTCTCCCGCTGCTGAAGTGCTGGATGTTCTGCAGATTCCCGCCTTCCTCTGCCGCCAGACCGACCTTCTGATTGCCGCGGCAAAATGCGGCCGGGTCATCAATGTCAAGAAGGGGCAGTTCCTGGCGCCCTGGGACATGAAGAACGTTGCCGGAAAAATTGCCGCCAGCGGCAATGAAAACATCATCCTGACCGAGCGCGGCGCTTCCTTTGGATATAATAACCTGGTCGTGGACATGCGCAGTTTCCCGGTGATGCGTTCCACCGGCTATCCGGTGGTGTTTGATGCCACCCACAGCGTGCAGCTGCCGGGCGGGCAGGGGGACAGCTCGGGCGGTCAGCGCGAATTTGTCGAGTATCTCTCCAGGGCCGCTGTAGCCACCGGCATCGACGGGGTTTTCATGGAGGTGCACGAGGATCCGGACAAGGCGCTCTGTGACGGTCCCAATTCAATTCCCCTGAGTGAACTTGCCCAGTTGTTGAATACGCTCAAAGCTGTTGATGCGGTTGTGAAACAGAGGATGCCGGCATGACAGTGATAGCCGAGGCACGCCGGGTTATCAGGGTTGAGGCGGAAGCGCTATCCGTGATGGCGGGTCGCATCGATGGATCGTTCGAGAATGCGGTGGATTTGATCCTGGCCAGTTCCGGCCGGGTAATCGTCAGCGGCATGGGCAAGTCCGGCCTGGTCGGGCAGAAAATCGCCTCCACCATGGCCTCCACCGGCACTCCCGCTTTCTTTCTCCACCCGGCCGAAGGTATCCACGGTGACCTGGGCATGATCATGACCGGAGACGTGGTGATCGCCATTTCCAACAGTGGAGAGACCGAGGAAATCCTGCGGATCCTCCCCTCCATCAAACGCCTGGGCGCCCATCTCATCGCGATGACCGGCAACCAGACATCAAACCTGGCCCGCTCCAGCGACGTGTTTCTGGATGTATCGGTCAAGGAGGAGGCCTGCCCGCTGGGACTGGCGCCTACCGCCTCGACTACAGCCGCGCTGGCGATGGGGGACGCGCTGGCGGTGGCGCTGCTGGTCAAGCGTGGTTTCAGGGCCGAGGATTTTGCCATTTTCCATCCCGGCGGCTCTCTGGGCAAAAAACTTCTGCTGCGGGTGGAAGACCTGATGCACAGCGGAGAGGGCATACCGTTGGTCCGGGAAGATACGCTGATGAAGGACGCGCTGTTTGTAATCACTTCCAAGGGGTTGGGTGTTACCGGTGTCTGCGACGGCAGCGGGGCGCTGCGTGGAGTGATAACCGACGGCGATCTGCGCCGGTCGCTGGAAAAGGGGTATGATATCCTGAACCGGAGCGCCGCCGAGATCATGAAACGCGGGCCTTTACGCATCAAACGCGGTGAACTCGCCGCCGCGGCACTGCAGATCATGGAGCATCGTGCCATTACCTCGCTGTTTGTCTTTGACGACGACTCAAGCCCCGCGCCCTGCGGTATAGTCCACCTGCATGACATTCTGAAAGCCGGTATCGCCTGATGAACGAGAAACTCAAGAATATCAAACTGCTGCTTTTGGATGTGGATGGTGTCATGACCGATGGCGGAATCATCTACGACGGCAACGGCCTTGAAACCAAGGTATTCAATGTCAAGGACGGCCACGGCATAAAGATGCTGCAGCGTCACGGTATCGAAGTCGGCATTATTACCGGGCGCACATCCAAGGTCGTTGCAATTCGTGCCGCCGAGTTGGGTATCAATATTGTTTATCAGGGAGCCCTGAAAAAACTGGACAGCTATCAGGACGTAAAGCTGAAAACCGGCCTGTCTGACAGCCAGATTGCCTACGTCGGGGATGACGTGATCGATGTCCCGGTCATGAGGCGTGTCGCTTTTTCCGCGGCTCCCGCGGACGGGCTTCCGGAAGCTCTGAGTGTCGCTGATTATGTGGCCTCAAAGGGGGGCGGCAAGGGGGCTGTGCGTGAGGTTTGCGATCTGATTCTGAAAGGTTGCGGCTTTTGGGACGAGGTGGCCAGCCGTTATGAATTGTGACCTTCAATCTTTGTGCCAAAAATGTAGTCACGAACCACGTTCTGCTGGACAGTCCCCCTCCTCGATGGTATAGTCCCGCATTATTATGGTATCGCCCGTTTTTATCAGACCGCTGCTGGTCATTATTGTAACGACGGCGTTTATCGGTATCGTGGCCGTCATCTACCGGAACGGTTCTCATAGACAGGTTGCGTCGCAGTCAGCCATTCAGCAGCTTCCCCAGAATATCGATGTCGCCCTGAATAAAGCTCGTTTCAGTGAAATTCGGGACGGTGCGGTGGTTTGGGAACTGTTGGCTGAACATGTCGAGTATGACAAGAATGGTGAGGTGGCCCATCTTAGCGGGATCCAGATGGATCTTGCACGCAGCAGGCTGGGCGGCGCAATAACCGTAACCGCTGAACGTGGCGATTATTTCAGTAACAGCAACAATATACAGCTGCAGGGAAAGGTTCATGTCAAGGCGGAGGAAGGCATATCCTTTGACACTGACTCGATAGAATACAATGCATCAAAGTCCCGGTTCAATACAGCCGACCGGGTTGTTTTCCGGCAACTACGTTTGAGTCTCAACGCAATCGGGATGGAGTTGGATGTTAAGGATCAGCGCGCCCGCTTCATGAAAACGGTTGAAGCGACTGTTGCAGGGGCATCGCTGCATAAGGCGCCACCTGTGTCCAGAGTGGCAAAAACTGTTCTCCCAGCAAAAAAACAGCCGGTAATAAAAGTCAGGAAACGCGGTAAAGGTAAAAAACGATGAATAAACAGATATCCTTGATGGTTTTGGTCTTTATGCTGTTGGCATCCGTGGCGCTGGCCGCTCCCGCCGACAAGTCCAGTCGCAAGGACCGCTCCAGTCTGCCGATCACGATTAAATCAAATGAACTGACCGCCGACAACAAGGGCAAGACAGCTGTGTTTACTGGTAAGGTCGTTGCCAAACAGGGCGACATAACCATCTTTGCCGACAAGATCACCGTCAACTATGCTGACAAGAAAGGTGATGTGGAAAAGATCGAAGCTTCGGGAAATGTGCGTATCGTACAGCAGAACAAGACCGGGACCGCTGCGCAGGCCGTTTATGACAGCAGTGACGGCCGCATCACCTTGACCGGCAATCCCAGGGTAATGCAGGGGGGAAACAGCATCAGCGGAAAGACCATCACCTACTATGTCGATGATGACAAAAGTGTTGTTTCCGGCGGAGATGACCCTAAATCCAGAGTTGAGGCCGTGATAAATCCGCCTTCCAGGAAGGGCAATGCAGACGGTCGCTGAACACTCCCGGCTCTGGACTACATCACTCCAGAAGCGTTATGGCAGTCGCCAGGTTGTCAATGGTGTCGATATTTCAATCCATTCCGGAGCTGTCATCGGACTGCTTGGTCCGAATGGAGCCGGCAAGACAACCACATTTTACATGGTGGTCGGCCTGGCGCAACCTGACGGAGGTCAGGTGTTTCTGGGAGATGAGGAAATTACAGGGCTGCCGATGTATCAGCGCGCCCGCCGCGGCATCAGTTATTTACCGCAGGAGGCGTCAGTCTTTCGCAAACTTTCAGTCGCGGACAACCTGCTTGCAATACTTGAAACTGTCGAACCGGAAAGGAATCTCCGCCGGCAGCGCATGCAGCAGTTGCTGGAAGAGTTCAGTATCACCCATATCGCCTCTTCCATGGGATATGCGCTGTCCGGTGGTGAGCGGAGGCGTGTAGAAATTGCGCGTGCCCTGATAACGAATCCTTCATTTATACTGTTGGACGAGCCGTTTGCGGGTATCGACCCGATAGCGGTGGGAGATATTCAGAATCTGATAGTTTCGTTGAAAAACAAGAACATCGGTGTCTTGATCTCGGATCATAACGTCAGGGAAACACTGGGTGTCTGTGATGCGGCTTATATCATGAACTCGGGAGAGGTGCTGGAGTACGGTACTCCCGATGAAATCGCAAACAGCAAAAAAGCTCGTGAAATTTATCTTGGAGACGACTTTAAGTTATAATACGATTCGATTGTTGACAGCCGTGTGTTGGGTTAGATTACAAATATGCAATAGTCTCGTTTAGTTGGGACAGAGGTTTACGATTCATGGCAATGGAGATGCGCCAACAACTTAAGATGTCTCAGCAGCTGGTGATGACGCCGCAATTGCAGCAGGCCATCAAGTTGCTTCAGTTGACCCGGCTGGAACTTCAGGATCTGGTTCGCCAGGAACTGGAGGAAAATCCGCTTCTGGAAGAAACCGCGGAAACTGAAGAGATTAGTGAGCCGGATGTTCTGGAAACAGCCGAGCTGGAAGTTGATCCGGCCGAGAATTCTACTGAATTTCATGAAGTTGAAACAGGTGAAGAAACCCTGCGGGATTGGGACAGCTACCTGGATGGTTATAACTACAGTTCCGGAGAACAGTACAGTGGCGACGACGACCGGCCATCTTTCGAGAATCTTCTGACCCGTCAGGGGACATTGATAGATCACCTGTTATGGCAGTTGCATATGGGACAGTATTCCGAAATGGATGTGCGGGTAGGAGAGGTAATCATCGGCAATATTGATGAATCCGGCTACCTGAGGGCATCGCTGCCGGAGATCGCTGCCGCCAGCAATTCTTCGGAAGATGATGTCATTGATGTGTTGGAGTGCATCCAGGAGTTCGATCCGCCCGGTGTCGCGGCCAGGGATTTGCGGGAATGCCTGTTGATCCAGGCCCGTTTCATGGGGATGAAGGGGAGCGTTGTTGAAGGGATACTGCTGAACCATATCAGTGATCTTGAAAAACGTAATTACAAGCAGATTGCACGTGCTCTTAAGGTAGACATCAACCAGGTATTGATGGCCTCCAAAATCATCGGCGGCTTTGATCCCCGCCCCGGTTCATCGTTCAACTCGGATGAAGTGCACTACATATCTCCGGATATATTTGTTCACAAGGTTGGCGACGATTATGTGGTGATGCTTAACGAGGAAGGGTTGCCAAATCTCAAGGTCAGCACCCAATATACGGAGATCCGTGGAACCGGTTCAATCGATAACCATGCCGAGGAATATATCAGCGGCAAGGTTCGTTCCGCCCAGTGGTTGATCAAGAGTATTCAGCAGCGGCAGAGAACAATCTACAAGGTTGCCAAGAGTATCATCCGTTTCCAGCGTGAATATTTCGACCGTGGCATCGAATATCTGCGTCCTCTGGTTTTGAGGGATATTGCTGAAGATATCGGAATGCACGAATCAACCATCAGCAGGGTGACAACCAACAAATACATGCAGACTCCGCAGGGGCTGTATGAGCTGAAGTACTTCTTTAACAGCGGTCTCTCCACAAGCGAGGGCGAGTTTCTCGCCTCGGAGAGCGTCAAGAACAGAATCAAGGAAATCATTGAAAAGGAAGACCCCAAAAAGCCGCTTTCTGATCAGAAGATTGCCGAGTTGCTGTCGGGACAAACAGTCAACATTGCACGCCGAACTGTAACCAAATACCGGGAAATGCTTAAATTTGGTTCATCATCGGAACGAAAGCGACATTTTTGACGCGCTGTCGATACGGCAGACGTCCATATTGCAGTACCCAACAAACAGGAGGATAGTATGCAAACAACCATGACATTCAGGCACATGGAGCAAAGCGATGCCCTTAAGGCGTACGCGGAGGAAAAACTCGAAAGAGTGGTGAAGTATATCGATGGACCAATCAATGCGCAGGTTTATTTTTCAGTAGAAAAGAAGATCCGCCACATTGTTGAAATCGTTATATCGGCAAAAGGTGTCAGCACCAAGGCTTCCGAGGCAACCAATGACATGTATGCGGCAATTGATGCGGTTATTGATAAAATCGAACGCCAGCTCAAACGCTACAAGGAAAAGATCAAGGCTCACAAGCCAAACGGCGATGAGCACTCCCGTCAGCTTTCCAAAAAAGTATTTGAAGCCGAGAGTATTGAAGCCAGTGCCGAACCGGTTGTGATCAAGACCACCACCGAAACAGCCAAGCCCATGTCGGTTGACGAAGCCGTGATGCAGATGGATTTGCTGCACAAGGATTTTATCGTGTTCATTGATGCCGACAGCGGAGAAATCAATGTCCTCTATCGTCGTAAAGATGGCAACTTTGGCTTGATTGAGCCGCATCGGGCTTGATCTACGGGAAATTGTCTTGGACGGAATTGCCCTTTCAATACAGGAGTTGTTGAGCGAAACCAACTATGGTCTCGCACTGACGCTCTTGGCCGGTGAGCGCGGACTTGCCAACCGTGTTTCCAGCTCGCGTATTCAAAAGCCCGGCTTGGCGTTGGACGGTTATACCGAGCACCTGCATCCCGATCGGATACAGGTGCTCGGCAATACCGAGATTTCATTTCTGAATGATATTGATATTAATGTCGCTACCGAGAACCTGGGTAATCTTTGCAGTTTCCCCATAGCGTGTTTTATCGTTACCAAGGGGTTGCGGCCACCCCAGTTCTTGCTTGACCTGGCTGAACAGAACGCCATTCCTGTGCTGGCCACCCCCCACCAGTCATCAACCTTTATTTCGCTGATTACCAAGTTTCTTGAGGAACGGCTACTGCCGACCACCTATATGCACGGTGTCCTGATGGATGTGCTTGGAGTTGGTGTGTTGCTGACAGGCAAGAGCGGTATCGGCAAGAGCGAGTGCGCACTGGACCTGGTGATCAGGGGGCATCGCCTGGTTGCCGACGACATGGTCTTCATCAAAAAGAAAATGCCGGCCGTGCTTGTCGGCCAGGCGGAAGAGTCGATCCAGTACCTGATGGAGATCAGGGGATTGGGAATCATAAGTATCAAGGATCTTTATGGGGTCTCTTCGATTCGCGACAAGAAAATTATCGATATCATGCTTGAACTGGTAGAATGGGACGAATCACACGAGTATGACCGGCTTGGTATCGATGACCGCACCACAACCATTCTCGGAGTAGACATACCACATATTTACATTCCTATCAGGCCGGGGCGCAACCTTGGCTCCATCATCGAAGTTGCCGCGCGCAACTATCTTCTTAAAGGCATGGGATACCACTCGGCCCGGGATTTTCAGGAACTGCTGCTGGCGCGTATCGAGTCGCGTCCACTTGGTGACGAGGTCGAGTAGTAAATGCGTATCATAATCATCACAGGCATGTCCGGTTCCGGCAAATCCACGGCAGTACGGGCTCTCGAGGATGAAGGCTTCTATTGTATTGATAATTTGCCGGTACGGTTGTTCAAGCGCTTTGTCGATCTGATCGATAAATCTGGCGAACCCTTCAAGGGTATTGTTCTGGTGGCCGATATTCGCGGCAGGGAATTCTTTAAGGGGTACGAGAGTGCTTTTTCCAAGGTCGCAGCCGCCGGACACAGCCTGGAAATCCTCTTCTTTGACGCGCAGGACGACATACTCGTGCGACGCTACTCGGAGACCCGTCGCAGGCATCCGGCCGATGAACACTGTTCGGTGGGCGAGGCGATCAGAATAGAGCGCAAGCGGCTTTCCGGCCTGCGTGGCATGGCCACCAGAGTCATAGATACATCGGAATTCAATGTTCACCAGCTTAAGGAGTTCATTCTCCGCATCATCCGGGGAGAAGACCAGGATAATACTCTGGTGGTGGAAGTGCAGTCCTTTGGATTTCGTTATGGCGTGCCGCTGGAATCGAGTATCGTCATGGATGTGCGCTTTCTGCCGAATCCGTTTTTCGTGCCGGAGTTGAAAGCGCGATCCGGGTTGGATGATTCTGTAAGGGATTATGTGCTTGACAACACGGTCACGGCGGCTTTCTTTGATTACTTTTTCCCGCTTCTCGACATGCTTTTGCCGGCTCACAGACAGGAAGGTAAAGCCTATTTGACTATTTCCATCGGGTGTACCGGCGGCCGCCATCGCTCGGTGGCGGTCGCGGAAGCCACCGGTATGCATTTGCAGGAACTTTGGCCCGCAGTAAGAATAACTCACAGGGATATTGAAAAGGGAAACTAATGACAGGATTAGTACTTGTTACTCATGCCGGTCTTGCAACGGCCCTCAAGGCGTCAGCGGAGATGATAGTCGGCCCGATAGAAAATTGCGCAGCGGTGGAAGTTGCTCCCGGTGAATGCGCGGACGACATAATGGCAAGGGTTGTGGAAGCGGTTGCGAAGGTTCAGTCTGAAGGCGCCATCATAATGACCGATCTTTTTGGAGGCACTCCTTCCAATATGGCAATGTCATTTCTGAAAGAAGGCAGTGTTGAAGTAGTCACCGGAGCCAATTTACCGATGTTGATGGAGTTCTGTTCCCGCCGCGATCGTATGGATGTGGCAAAACTGGCTTCCGAGATGCAAAGGTGCGGACGCGAGGGGATTATTGTCGCCGGAGAATTTTTAAAGTAGATACCTAGAAAACGAGGAAACAGGTAATCATGCTTCAGAACGAATTTCTGATTGTAAATAAATTGGGGCTTCATGCCCGCGCCTCGGCCCTGTTCGTAAAAACCGCCAGCCGGTTCACGTCTGAAGTCAAGCTCGCCAGGGAAGGGGTCGAAGTAAATGGCAAGAGCATCATGGGAATCATGATGCTGGCCGCATCGAAAGGATCCACGGTCAGGCTTACCGTTGACGGGGCTGATGAGGTGGACACCATGAATACACTCAGCGAATTGATCACCAATGGATTTGGTGAGGAATGATATGAGATCTTTTACGGGAATTGCCGTTTCTCCAGGGATTTCCGTAGGAAGATTACGTGTTGTAGATCGCAGACGCATAAATATCTTGGAATACCCGATACTTCCGGAAGAAGTGGCCTGCGAAATCGAGCGATTGACGGTTGCAATTTCTGATACGCGTGCAGAGCTTGAACATCTGAAATCCCACCTGGCGGAAACCACCGGCGAAGATCACCTCTTCTTTATTGAAACTCATCTGATGATCCTGTCGGATGAACGGCTTTTCTCTGAAACTTCAGCAACAATAGCATCAGGACTGATTAACGCCGAGAGTGCCTTGCAGAGAACGCTGCAACGTTATCGCGAGGCCTTTGCCAGTATCGAGGATGACTATCTTCGAGAACGGATCAATGATGTTGAAACGGTCATTGAGCGAGTGTTTAAAAGCATGAGCGGAGAAAAGACCGAGCAGTTTCCGATACATGAAAGCCGTTCCATTGTTGCGGCGCATGACATTACTCCCGCGGATATGCTGCAGATTGATCGTAATAACATTCTGGCGGTAATTACGGAAATAGGAGGCCGTACGTCGCATACGGCCATTCTTGCAAGAGCCCTGGAGATTCCAGCCGTTGCCGGGATTGAAGGTGTCTGTGACGTTTTGCTGGATGGCGCACCGGTTATTGTTGATGGAACTGCCGGTACAGTCGTCGTTAACCCGGACCGGGAAACGTTTCAGACTTTTCTGAGCCGCAAACAACACTACGAATATGTGGAAAGCGAACTCCTCAAGACCGCCCATCTGCCGGCTGAAACACTTGATGGTCATGCCATTTGTCTTAGGGGGAATGTGGAAATCCCCGAGGAAGGCGCTTCGGTACTTAAACATGGCGGCATTGGTGTCGGCTTGTACAGGACCGAAATCCTCTTCATGAATCGATCCGAAATGCCGGATGAGGAAGAGCAGTATCTGGTGTATCGCTCCATGCAGCAGGCGATCAAGCCGCATCCGCTGACAGTCAGGACTCTTGACGCCGGCGGAGACAAGCTGCTTGACGGGTTGGATCATAATGCTGAACAGAATCCGGCCCTGGGTGTGAGAGCGATCAGACTTTCGCTCGGCATGACGGATGAGTTCAAAAAACAGCTGCGAGCCATTCTTCGTATCAGCGCAGAAGGACCTGTCCGGATAATGTTTCCGATGATATCCGGAATTGAGGAAGTTCGAGCCGCAACCGCGCTGCTTGAGGAAGCAAAGCTCGAATTGGCTGCCGCAGGTATTCCATTTGACAACGGAATAAAGCTCGGGATTATGATTGAAATCCCGGCGGCAGTGACAATGGCGGATCTATTGGCTAAAGAAGTAGACTTCTTCAGTGTCGGGACCAATGATCTGATCCAGTACACTCTGGCCATTGACCGCACAAACGAGCAGCTGTCGCAGCTGTATCAACCGCTGCATCCGGCTGTTTTGCGGTCATTGCGGCATATCGTTGATACTGCTCACAGCGCCGGTATTGAGGCTTGCCTGTGCGGTGAGATGGCGGGAGATCCTCTGTATCTTCCGGTACTGCTCGGTCTCGGTTTTGACGAGTTGTCCATGGGGGCCGGGTCCCTGTTGCGCGTCAAGCAGATTCTGCGGCGTTGCACGCGTAAACGCGCCATTCAAATCGCTGCCGGATGTTTCGAATATTCCACCGCGACCGAGGTCGAAATGTACCTGAAACGTCAAATAACCCTGGATGTAGCCGAAAGTTTCGACTGATGTCTCTTCATACAATTTACTCCCTGTTCTCATTTGTTTTCGGCATGGTGGTCGGATCATTTTTGAATGTCTGTATCTGTCGCATGCCGAAGGAAGAATCGATTGTCTCCCCACCATCGCATTGTCCGCATTGTAACTATCAGATCCGCTGGTACGACAACATCCCCGTAATCAGCTATCTTTTGCTGCGCGGGAGATGCCGTGGATGCGGCGCCCGGATTTCACTGCAATACCCGCTGGTGGAGATGCTTAACGGGATCATCACCTTGCTGCTGTTTCTGCGTTTCGGCCCGACACTTGCCTTTGCGGTGTTGTTTGTATTCTGCTCAGCATTGGTGGTGATTACGTTCATCGATATCGAACACCAGATTATTCCGGACGAAATATCTCTTCCAGGAATAATAATTGGATTTGTGATGTCGTTTTTCCTGCAGGGACATAACTGGCTGAATTCTTTACTAGGTATCCTGCTGGGTGGAGGCAGCCTTCTGCTGGTTGCCTACGGCTATCAATGGCTGACCGGCAAAGAGGGGATGGGGGGCGGGGATATCAAGCTTCTGGCCATGATGGGCGCCTTTCTGGGGTGGAAGTCAATTCCGTTCATAATCCTGGCCAGTTCTCTGGTCGGGTCGGTTGTCGGCGTATCGATAATGCTGCTGCAGAAAAAGGATTCAAAACTGGCGATTCCGTTTGGTCCGTATCTGGCTTTCGGAGCGGTACTCTACATCTTCTATGGACGACCACTTATCGAGTGGTATCTCAATCTTGGCGGCTTCAATAAAGGCTAACGATATGGCCCGCTACCGCCCCAGTCTGACTGTTTCGATCATGGCCTTCCTGGGCTTCCTGCTGGTAATGACGTGGCTGCTGTTCAGCTTTCTGGCCTTTAAAACCGCAGCCAACGACCTGTATGCCCAAAAGGGCGAACATGCCCGTACTCTCCTGGCGACTTTTGTCAGTCAACTACCCGATAACCTGCCGGTCTTTCCGGAGGGAATCATTCCGCCAGATTCTTCCGCATCAATATACGTTCAGAAACTCTCCGACGATGCTGCTTTCACACGCTTAACTCTACTGGATAGAAACGGCAAGGCCATCTTTACAGCCGGCCGCGACGGCAGTGACGTATATTTGCCGTTCAACGGCATTCACGTGTCCTCGGATGGCGGCATTCTTGCTGATGGAAGCGGCATTGCAAATGTCATCAACGTGACGCGAAATGGCGTTCCGGTTGGCAGGGCCGGCCTGCTGCTGTCACTGACAGCTGAAAACGCCCGTTTGGACAGGACCAGGCAGATTTTTGCAGCATATTTCGTGCTTGATTTTATCATGTTGATGGGACTCGGCTCTTTTATACTCTCCAGGATAGTTGTTAATCCGATCAATAGATTGCTGTCTGCTACCGGAAAGATCACCGGGGGGCAATATGGACAGAAATTGCGAGTATCGGGCAGTTCCGAGCTTGCCCGTCTTGCCGAGTCTTTCAACGAGATGTCCATGGCATTGCAAAGCAAAGATCAGCAGGTTTCAGAACATATGGCAGCCTTGGAGCGTGTCAACAATGATCTTCACCAGGCCCGCGAAGAGGCCATTCGCACTGAGAAGATGGCGTCGATCGGACTTCTGGCGGCGGGAATGGCCCATGAAATCGGAACTCCACTGGCATCGATCATGGGATATGCCGACCTGGCCGCGGTCGAACAACCGGACAATCCGGCCATCCAGGACTATGCCCGGCGGATTTCGACCGACTGTGCCAGAATCGACCGGATCGTTCGCGGATTGTTAGATTATTCCCGCCCGCGTGTTTCATGCCAGGAAACCGCCGATGTCAGGCAGGTTGCCACTGCGACGCTGGAGCTGCTGTCACAGCAGGGGGTTTTCAAGCATTTTACAGTCTCTGTTGCAATGGATGAATATTTGCCACAGGTGAAAGCGGATCCACACCAACTGCAGCAGGTACTGATCAATCTTTTGATAAACAGTCGCGATGCGCTTGCGGAAAATGGCGCCATTATTCTCAAGTCACGGATCGAGAACCGTTTTATGCGTATTGACGTTATTGATAATGGGTCGGGGATTGAGGATGACGATCTGAAATATATTTTCGACCCGTTCTTTACGACCAAACCGCCCGGCAAGGGTACCGGGCTTGGTCTGGCTATCGCTGCGCGGATCATTGAAGGCTTTGATGGCCGCATTACCGTAAAAAGCAAGCCGGGTACAGGAACCTGTTTTACGGTCTGGTTGCCGACAGTGTCCGGTTAGCGGCATGTCTGATAAAAGGAGTGCCCGTGGGCAAAAAACACATTCTCGTAATAGATGATGAAGAAAATCTGCGGCACATGTTGTCGCTGATGCTGACCCGCCAGGGGTATGTGGCGGATTGTGCCGCCAATGGTGAAAAAGGGCTGGCATGCATAAAGGACAAGGCCTACGATTTCATACTCTGCGACATCCGCATGCCCGAAATGGACGGGAAAACTTTTCTCGCCAGGGCAATGGAAGAACGCATCTCTGTTCCGGTCATCATGATGTCGGCTTACGGTACAGTCGAAACGGCCGTGGAGTGCATGAAAATGGGTGCATACGACTTCATCTCCAAGCCCTTCAAAAAAGATGAAATCGTTATGGTTCTCAAGAAAGCCGAAGAGCGGGAACGGTTGAAACAGGAAAACAGTCAGCTGAGAGCAGCTGTCGCAGGTCGTTTTGCCTATAACGGAATCATCAGCCGCAATGTGGTCATGGAAGAAATCTTCAGCCAGATCGGGAAAGTTGCCAATCTCAAAACTACCGTAATGATTCTCGGCGAGTCCGGTACCGGCAAGGAGCTGGTGGCCCGTGCAATTCACCAGAACGGCCGCCGGGCTCATAAATCCTTTGTGGCGGTAAATTGCGGCGCCATACCTGAAAACCTTTTGGAAAGCGAATTGTTCGGCCATGTCCGTGGATCATTTACCGATGCTTCCGACGATAAAACCGGACTTTTCGAACTGGCGGACGGCGGCACGCTCTTTCTCGATGAAATTGGTGATATGCCGCCAGCCTTGCAGGTAAAGCTCTTGCGTGTGTTGCAGGATGAAGAGATCCGTCGGGTCGGGGCCAGCAATTCACGAAAGGTTGACGTACGGGTCGTGTCAGCCACATCCCGCGACCTGCAGGCTGACGTAAAAGCCGGGATATTTCGTGAAGATCTGTATTTCAGGCTTAACGTATTCTGTTTGCAATTGCCGCCGTTAAGGGAACGTGTTGAGGATATCCCGCTGCTGGTTGAACACTTCATTCGCACCTGTTCCAGCGGAGCTGATCGAATGAATCTTCGCATTGAGCCGGATGCCATGCGCTGCTTGATGGCGTATGCCTGGCCCGGTAATATCCGTGAACTGGAAAACGCGATCGAGCGGGCATCCATTCTCTGTGATGGCGGCAGAATATCGTGTAGCAGTCTCCCTCCTGCAGTGCGCTCCGGTGTAGTGTTGTTGCAGATTCCAGACCAGGACGAAGATTTGTCAATCAAAAGAGCAGAGGATGCAATCGAACGGAACCTTATCACCAAGGCATTGGCCAAGACCGGCGGAAACCGTACCCAGGCGGCCAAAATACTTGAAATAAGCCACAGGTCATTGCTCTATAAATTAAAAGATTATGGTATTGAGTGAGCAAAATTTGCATAGCTCCCGGAGGGACGGGTTCGTGATGGTATGAAATAAATGCATAGTTATGGTCGTGCTTGAAAATAAGTGTTGTTATATCAGCTGTTTATGGGTTGGCTGTTGCCGGCATTATTCTTGCTTTATATTGTCCGAAATTAAAAACCGAAAGGATTTACAATGCTGAAAGTACTTCTTGTTGCAGTTTCCTTGTCAGTGTTTATCACCACTCCGTCATTCGGCATGTCCAAGGAAAATTGCGGCACCGACTGTAAAAAATGCCATACCCTATCCAGCAAGGAAGCTGCGGAGTTGATGAAGCCGACCGGGGCATCGGTTCTGTCGGTCAAGGAGTCACCTTCACGCGGGCTGTTTGAACTACTGGTCCAGAAAGACAATCAGAAAGCCGTGATATTCATTGATTACGGCAAAAAGCATCTGATACAGGGCATGATGGTGAATCTTGCAAAACTGGAAGCTGTTTCCTCGCACAAGCAGGAACTCCCGCAGCAGAAGCAACCTACCTTTGTGGATGTGAAATCCATTCCTGTAAAAAATGCTGTCATTATGGGAAATCCCAAAGGTTCAAAAAAACTGTATGTTTTTACGGATCCGGATTGTCCTTACTGCCGAAAAGGCCATGTGGAGCTGAAAAAACTGGCAAAAATTGCTCCGGATGTTGCCATACACGTGATGCTTTATCCTTTGCCGATGCATCCGGGAGCATATGACAAATCACGTTCAGTCCTGGAGTCGATGAGCCATGATCTGCTAGACAAGGCATTCGAGGGTAAGGAAATTCCCAAGCCGACCAAGGAGAGCAGCAAGAAGGCTATTGATGAAAACATCAAGTTTGCCAATGCCAACGGTATCTCGGGAACTCCGACCATGGTCATGCCCAACGGCAAGGTTGAAGTGGGGATGCGCGATGCGGAGACGTTGAAAAAGATGCTGGAAGGGAAGTAGCAACGTTGTCTGCTTATTCAGGGTAAAGAGAGGTGCCGGGTCATGATCAGGGTAAAAACTCATTTTGCAGCTGTTGTTCTAATTTGCGCATTGTTAATGCCTCTGGCTGTTTGTGCTGCCGATTCGTCGGTCTATTATTTCACGGGTCGGGTATCCTTTTTTGACGGCATAAAAGTGGTGGCTGACGGCAAAGAGTACCGGGTTATCGATAAGTGCATATATCGGAAACATACGAAGCAAAATAATGCATATTTCGAGGATAAGGCAGGTCCGAACGAAGTTCGTGGTGGAGACTCGGTCGTTCTCCATGTCAACGGCAATGTTGTGGACAAAATCATCATCGAGGAGTGGAAACGATGAAAACTCTATCTGCCCGCTTAATGGCTCAGTTATGCCTACTACTTTGCTTGCTCGTCATATCAACTAATGCCAGTTCTGCGGTTATGAACGATTACTGCATTCAGCCTCCATTCATAGCCGCCACTGTACCGCCATTGGTGATGTTCGAGATGGGCCGCGACCACAAACTCTACTACGAATCCTATAGCGATTCAGCCGACCTTGATGACGACGGACTTCTTGATATCACATACAAACACTCGATCGATTATTACGGTTACTTTGATCCCTACAAGTGCTACCAGTACAACACTACCGGCACAGATAAGTTCGATCCGGTGTCCCGCACAACTACGAAGTTCTGTTCCAATGCCGGTGGGCAGTGGAGCGGAAATATCCTCAACTGGCTCACAATGAGCCGTATAGATGTACTGAAAAAAGTGCTCTACGGCGGTCACCGCAGTTCGGACAGTACCAGCGAAACGGTTTTGGAAAGGGCAACCGTTCCTCAGGACGCGCACAGCTGGGGCAAGGAGTTCACCGGCCGTCTCTGTTATAATTCGTCCGGCACGCCTCAATACACTTACTCCTGTTCATTGGACAGCGACTGTGCCAGCGGTTATGCCTGTACCGACAAATCCATGGAGCTGGTCGGTTTTGCCCAATCTGGCTTGTCCACGTGCACGGCAGCCACTCCGGGCACCACCAGCAACAAAATGCTGGTAGTGCGCTACCGTCATCCGGCAGCCCTTGCGGCAGCCCAGATTAGCGGGGATACACACACAGATCTTCTGGCGTCTTTCTCTGACGCTACCGAACCCCTGACCTCTACATTCATCGATTACGATACCACTATTACAAATTTTGGAACTGCCGGTTCAAAAATCGATCCGTCCCAGGACCATCTTGATGCTTATAGCACCGTGGTGGTGGCCGAATTCAAAACATCGACCGGCAACGGTTCCGAGACCTGGAAGTTCATGGTAGATAGTGATGATGGCGCCGAGGTTGAACTATTCACGACTGCAGATACGTCACTGGGAGTCGTGGCTTCTCACTACGGAGCGCACTCCAGTTGCACCACTGCTCCGACTACCGCCTGCGCCGGTATGGTGACCGATTCGATCAGCCTGTCAAAGAGCAGTACCTGGTATCGTCTGGTAGTGCGTGTTTCAGAAGGCGGCGGTCAGGATGGAGTGCGGGTCTGGTACAACAAGGCCAATGCCGGCTGGAAGCTTTTCGGTACCACTAACCTCGGTAACAACAACATGCGTACCTTCAATATATCTGCTTCAAACCAGTGTACTCTCTATGCCAGCGAGTTTATCAACAAGGGTAAACCCACATCAGGGGCAACCAGTCAGGACTCCAGCAAGTACCACATGGTCTGTAACTCTACACTCTCAGATACCGGAGCGCCGTTGATGAGGCTTTTGCAAAATGTCTCCGGCAAACGCATTTGGGACTGGGCCTCCAAGGAACGGCCGGTCTGTGACAACAGTCTCGGCACCCCCACTGACTATGAAGTCAGAGTCAAGGTCTGTGATACTGTCATTGACACCACCGACCAGCTGGATATCAAGAAAAGCGAGATCGGAGATTCCTGCAAGTGGTACCCAGGTTCGGGCACAGGTCTCTGGAAACCTGTTGGCCTTCTGCAACAGTACGGCGAGGGGGACGGCTCCAAGGTTTGCTCAAAGACTTTGTCCAAAGCCTGCAACACTGACGCCAACTGCGATTTTGCCACAGAAGGCAAATGTGTCGACAAGGCGGAAATGTATTTCGGCATGATGACCACCTCATATACCAAGAACACAAGTGGTGGGGTCTTGCGTAAAAATATCGGCGCGATTCTGGACGAGTCCAACGCAAATAACGGAATATTCCAGAGTTCGGAGAATGCCCAGGGAAATATCATTCTTACCTTTGACCGGCTCAAACCGGTAGGTTTCAGGTATTCCGACTGGTCCTACCAGGATGCCACTGGCGGTAACTGTGGTTGGATTTCTGACCGTCCTATAGCGGAAGGGGAGTGCCGCAGTTGGGGTAACCCGATTGCCGAGATGATGTATGAATCGCTACGCTATTATGCCGGCCGGTTGGCCCCGACCAGTGATTTTACCTATTCAACTTCTCAGGACTCCGGTTTAAGTTTGTCCAAGCCTGACTGGGGCTACAAGGATGGCAGTACAGCCAAGCCGCTTTATGACATATATCCGGGATGTGCCAAGCCGTTCATCCTTCTGCTTTCAGACACCAATACCAGTTACGACTCCGATCAGATACCCGGCAGCTCGTTCAAGAAGCCGGACAATACCAGCTTTGCTGAAGATACACCTGTTCTGTTGAAGTTGGGAGAGACACAGAGTTCAGGACGTACTCTGCTTAACGACCTGGCCTACACAATCGGCCAGACCGAAAACATTACCGGTAACAGTTGGTACATCGGCGAGAACGGCACACTCAAGGACTTTCTATGCACCGGTAAATCCGCTGCTAACTTCAGTCTGTTACGGGGAATGTGTCCCGAAGAGCCGACCAAGATGGGCAGTTATTATTCAGCTGCTTTGTCTTACTACGGCAAAACCAAGTTCAAGTCCATTACCGGCAAACCCGACGTCAACACTTTTGTGGTGGCGCTCTCATCGCCATTTTCGGATCTGCAGATTAAAACCAGTAGCGGCACAGTCTCGATATTGCCGACAGCCAAGTCTGTCAGCGGCTGTGCCAGTGTTAACGGTGGCTGTGCCCAGCGCATGAACCTGACCTATGATGCTACCTATGGTATGCAGCTTACCCAGAAGAGTCCTGCTGATACGGCCGCTTACTGCCCGACCAATACCATTGTTGATTACTATGTTGACGACATCCGTTACGACAGCAGCAATAATGTGATCTATGCCCTGTTCCGGATCAACTATGAGGATGTGGAGCAGGGTGCCGACCACGACATGGACTCCATTGTAAAATACGAAGTCTGTACCGCAACTGCCGCCACAGATGGCTACGGATCCTGTGGCAGCAGCACCCTGGCTGCCAACCAGATCGAGATAAAACTGGTGTCGGACTATGCCGCCGGTTGTATCGACCAAGTTATGGGATTTGTCATATCCGGAACAACTGAAGATGGAGTCTATCTGCCAGTAAAGGACAAGGATGTTGGATCCACTGACGGCGATACCCCGGCTGTAGTAGCCGATATGCCGTTGACCTGGAGCAAGGAGTTTACCATAGGGACCACATCCACTGCCAAGTCGCTCAAAAATCCTCTCTGGTATGCTGCCAAGTGGGGCGGTTTTGAGGACAAAAACGGCAACAATACCCCGGATTTGAGGGAGGAATGGGCCAAGGATTGCACCGCTGCTGATATTAACCAGTGTAATCCGGACAACTATTATCAGGTCGTAAATCCTTTGAAATTGCGTCGCCAGCTCAACAAGGCGCTGACTGAC
>MGZK01000129.1 GCA_001802125.1 Geobacteraceae bacterium GWC2_55_20 | reverse complement strand
TACCTCGGGTGTCCGTGCCCTTCCGCTCTCCGACAAGAAAGGCGGCAAGGTAGAGGCGGCCAACTATCAGAACGTTCTTTCCGGAAAGTACCCGCTTGCCAGAATGCTCTACATCTATGTTGCCAAGAAACCGGGCGAGCCGTTGCCCAAGGTTGTGCAGGAATTCCTGGAATTCGCCCTGTCAAAGGAAGGCCAGGAAATCGTGGTCAAGGACGGTTACGACCCGCTGACAGCCCAGATGGTGGAAAAACAGCTGAAAGCCCTGAAGTAATCATTCTTTGATTTATGAATCCATGCTGTCGGTGACCTCTTCCCTGCGGGGAAGGGGTCTTTTATTGGAAATCGGATGAAAATGGTGAAAAGACTTCCACACCTGATTAATGTTCAGATCGTTATTATTTAAGATCACATTTCGGCTTGATTGTCAGCAATGCTGCGATTCTGTCCACCGTTGTCATTTCATCCAGTATGTTGCCCGCTCGGGGATGTCCCACAATTCCCTCTCGGTTAACGAATCGGCCACCCCTTTGTATCCCGGATAGATTGTTGCCGCGTTTATCCCTTCCTGGTTCAACAGCCGGAGCAATTTATTCGCTTCGGAACAGGGTAACTTGAAGTGCCCCATAACCGGGTCCGTGCAATGCAGAGTTTTCCATTCCTTTTCAATTAGGACGTTAACCGGTTTGCAGTTTACCGGTTTGGGGAATGCGGCCCTGGTGATCATTTCCGTTGTAAAGATGCCACCCTGGGCATGCAGGTTGGGATTCGAGGCATGTGGTGCTGTGACAATGTAAACGGACGTGTTCAGGTTGCCCGGAAATGCCGTGTTTACTACCCAGTCGAGATTAAGAGCCCATACGCTGAGGAATCGCCCACTAGTCTTCTCGACTGCCTTCTTTGCCGCGAAATATGCCGCAACAAGCGGCTTGTCACTCCAGTCCAACAGACGCGTGTGAACGCCATAATGTTGTGCCAGGGCAAGGAGTGGCAGCAGTTCATCAACCGGCCATCCATGATTCGTGATTTTCTTTTCGAGATTTAGCCAACCTTTTGGTGTCCGTAGCAGGTTACTATCCACGGGCGCAAGAAGACCCTGGGCATCAATGGACCAGTAAAATTCATGCAGTCTTCGAAACTCGGCATTTATTTGCTCCTGGTTGGTTGGCTGGATTCCTTTTTTCGGGGCAAATGTATAGCCAAGCTTTGCCTCGGGAGAACTTCGCAGCGCGCTGGGGATGAGTGTGAAATCATCATTCCAGAGGCCACGAAAAGCCCAGAACTGTCGAGTACTCTGCCACAATTCATTTGCGGGTCTTAGTTTGTCCAGCATATCTTCTGCTGACGTGCAGGTGTAATGTTCAATGGCAGAAGGCATCTGCAACTCCTCCTAGTGTATTTTCATCTTGTATGCGGTGTCGTTGAAGAACTCCCAGATGATGTCCGTTGCCTTAATCTTTGCAGTATTTTTCCCCGCCAGCCTCTTTGGCAGTGATGACTTCCCGCCCGGCCAGTGGTGACCGTGCGCTTCGATGGTGTAGAGCACGAGTTTGGCGGCCTCGCCCGGTAGGCAGTATGCGATTCCGGTTACCCCATCCCTGGCGTATATCACGCGCGTCTCATCCGGACAGCCAAGTATCTTCACCCAGTTCCCGATCATCTCCCCGACCGCGGGTTTCGTATCAAAGACCTTCTGGCCGATGTGGATTTCTCCGCCTTCCACAGGATTCAGAGGATCGGCGGTCCCGGTGATGTACAGGAGCGGCACGGGACGCTCCGGGATCTTGCCTTCCAGCCAATCGGAACCGGCGACAGGGGCCGCCGCGGCGATGAGCGGCGAAATTTCCCGCGCCACCCTGAAGGTCATCGAAGCTCCGTTGGAGAAACCCGTGGCATAAATCCGTCTTTCATCCACGCTGAAGTGCGACTTCATTTCCGCAAGCATCATGGAGACAAACTCCACATCGGCCTCACCCCGGTCCACCGCACCGACGTTGGCCCGCCTGGAGCCATCATTCCAGGTCTGCGGATTGTCACGGAAACTGGCCGGGCGGGACGTGTCCAGGGGCGTTCCCTCGGGGAACGCGGCCAGAAAGCCCTCCTTGTCGGCTTTATCCGCCCATCCTGTTTCCCGCATGGCAAACCAGGCAGTGCCACCGCCACCATGGAACATGACCACCACTGGCCACTTCCTGGCGGGGTTGTAGGTTGGCGGGACATGGAGAAGATAGCGCCGTTCGACTCCCTTCACCCTGATTGCGAAGGAGTGTGTGCCCGGCGTCGTGCTCCCGGCCGTCTGCCGCGTACCTGAATCGGCCAGCGAAACACGGCATCCGCACAGAAATAGAAGTATCATCAAGCCCGTTGCAACCCTTCTGCCTGAAGTCGCCATTATGTGTTCCTTTCGTGCAGGGAAGCTTGGCTTCCCATTAAGCCGTTCTTCTTGCCATTTAAATACCAGTGTGTTGTTATACGCCGTCCTGTCATTGCTTGCATTAATCACAAACTGATCCTGATTACGCGTCCAAAGGGTTATAACGTGGGTTTTTTAACTCTTCATCACGGTTGAGCGGAATTGACGCCTGGTGATTATAACGTGGCATGCTGGTAAATCAATCCTAATGTTTTCGATTGATTATTATCGTTGCAAGTGGCAAGGCTCCTTTCACTGCGGGGGCAAATACCGTAAGGATGGCCGGATAGTTTACTATTCTCTGGACGGCAGCCACGCAGTAAATCTTATCCGCGAAGGAGTCAACCACATTAATTCACAGGGAGATTCACCATGATTCGTAAAGTCAGCGTTGCTTTTACCGGCGGAGCGTTAGGCGGACTGGTAGACAGTTTCAACATCTGGGCCATGGGCAAGGTTGGAATCAGTGATCTGATCGGTCTGTCCATGAAGCCGGAATTCACTGCCTCCTGGCTCTATCAGCGCATGATCTGGGGAGGTATCTGGATGCTGCTGTTGCTTTTGCCGCTGCTGAATAAAAAGGTTCTCCTGCGAGGCTGCCTCTTCAGTCTTCTTCCGTCCGCCATGATGCTCTTTATGGTGTTACCTGAAATGGGCAAGGGAATGTTGGGGCTCGGATTCGGTGCGGTCACACCGATGGTTGTAATCGGCTTGAACTGCATCTACGGCATTGTAGCATCCCTGTGGTATCGGACCGGGACTCGTTGACATGACATGTGCTGCATAGTGACATGAATGCGGTGTCTGGGTGACGCAACATAAGGATTTACTGCCTCTGTTAAATAAGATGGGAATGATGTAACAGGGATAGAGGTTGTGAACCGGTGATTATCTGGCTATCAGGATGTGATAAACATCAGCAGCACATGTATGCGGGAATGGTCAAGGGTTTTTCACGGACTCCCGCCTGGTTATGAGACGGACCTGGCGTTCATGAAACCAGTAATACCAGACCCAGTTGAGCATGACGACGATGCGATTGCGAAAGCCGATCAGGTAGTATAGGTGCAGGAGCAGCCAGACCAGCCAGGCTGGGTATCCCCGGAAGTTCATTCCGAATGCGCTCGCCACTGCCGAGTTCCGGCCGATGGTGGCCATGCTCCCCTTGTCGCGATAACGGAATGGGGGCAGGGGGGTGCCGCCCGCTTTTGACAATATTGCTTTCCCGGCATAGATGCCCATCTGCATGGCGACCGGCGCCGTCATGGGGAGTGGCGACCCGTCCTGCTCCAGGTATGCCATGTCACCGATGACGAATACCTCCGGATGACCGGCCAGGGTTAAATCCGGTTCAACGGGGATCCGGCCACCGGAAGTGTGCAGCGTGTCAAGAGCGGCGGCAATTGCTGCCGCCTTTACCCCCGCGGACCAGAAGAGGGTGTGTGCGGGAATGATGGCTCCGTCATGCAGTATGACCCTTTCAGGGCCGGCGTCTACAACGCGCGCATTCAGAAGTACCTCAACGGACATGCTGCGCAGTTTATTGAGTGTGTACGTTTGCTGCTTTGGCGGCATGGCCGCCAGAAGTTTGTCAGTGGCTTCTACCAGGATGACTCTTGCTGTGTGGGTGCTGAGTTCGGGGTAGTCCTTGGCCAGAACAAAATGGACCAACTCGATCAGTGCCCCTGCGAACTCAACCCCTGTTGGCCCGCCACCGACGATGACGAAGGACATTAATGCCCGTTTGCGGGCAGGATCGGGTTCCAGGACCGCCCGTTCGAAGGCGGTGAGAATATGGTTGCGCAATGTCTCGGCGTCCGCCAGTTCCTTGAGATCAAAGGAGTGTCGCTCAACCGATTCGAGCCCGAAAAAATTCGTGACGCTGCCGGCGCCGATCACAAGATAGTCGTATGACATGTTTCCAGTGTCAGTATGCAGCTCCCGAGTGGCGAAATCGACACCGGTCACCTCCGCCAGCTGAAATTGTGTGCCAGTCCATCTGCGGGCCATGGCGCGTACAGAATGGGCGATGGATTCCTGTTCCAGGCCGGCGGTTGCAACCTGGTAGAGCAGCGGCTGGAACAGGTGATAATTGTTCCGGTCCACCAGGACCACATCGTGTCCTTTGCCTGCCAGGACCCGTGCGGCACGGATTCCACCAAATCCCATTCCCACTATTACGATACGTTTTTTCATGATTTCCCGGTTATTCGCGGCGAGATGTACCCTTAATATTATGGTACAATTCAGTGTGCAGTGACAACAAAAAAGGGACCTGCAGTTTATGCAAGTCCCTGAATTTATTTGGTTGCGGGGATAGGATTTGAACCTATGACCTTCGGGTTATGAGTGGTTATCTGAAGCGAATAGCTATATCTGCTCACAACCGCGACCTCATGTAACTGCTTATTATATATGGCCTATCTTGCACATAAAGTCGTCTTGCAGGTGTGTCACATAATGCAGATTTAGAACATATTTCACTATGAGTCGCAACAAAAGTCGCAACAGGTCTACTCGCTATAACTCTCTAATATTGCTGCTGCATGTGCCAATTTGTTAGGAGCCATGTGTGCATATCTCATAGTAGTCTGAATATCTGCATGACCCAGCCACTCTTTAATAGTCACAATATCACACCCCTTGGCTAATAACCTTGATGCGCAGGTGTGCCGGAGGGCATGTAACACGAACTCCCTATCATTCTCAAACCCCATGGTCTTGCGTACCCACTGCCATGCCGTTACACACATATCATTGGTTAGGTCAAAGGGTTTAATTCCATTTCTAGCTTGACGAGCTTCCATTATTGCCCTGACGCGCATTGTCATCGGTATTGATCTTGGGCGGCCACCCTTGTTGATCCAAATGCTAATAAGGTTGTTCTCAAAGCTGATGTCTTCATACTTGAGCTTCAGTATTTCACCTAAGCGACAACCGGTATCGACCAAACAGATTACCAAATCCGCCAGTTCAAGATAGAAGTGTCTGCGTGATTGGTGGTTGGTTTCCTTGAATAGCTTGACTACCTGTTGCTCCTCTTCAACGGATATTACCCTGATACGACCTTTAGGGACTTTAGCCAGCTTGATATAGTCCCATTCCATCTTTTTGTACTTCAACATGGTCTTGAGTACCTCCAAGGTTCTATTGACGGTGGCTGGCTTATTACGTCTACCTTGAAGATGTAGTATCAGCTTTCTTATGGTTTCCTGATTAACATCCCCAATGGGCATATCGCCTACGATCTCAACCACCCGTTCTGCCCTAGCCAACGAATTAACAGAATCTTTGTTGTACTTCCAGCGCACATCATAAAGCTCCTTTACCACTTCAGAAAGCATTGTTTTGGCTGCTCGTTGTTGCGGTGTTGCATTAGCCTCATCAATTTGTTTCTGTCTTTCCAAAGCTTCAAACTGTTTGGCTTCTTTCTTTGTTAATTTACCCGTGCTCTTTGCTACCCTGATACCATTGACCACAATATTCATGTACCAGACACCTTTTGAACCCCTTCTGTAAACTGCCATATCTTTCCACCTCCTGATTGATTGGCCGCATGGCGGCGGAAAGAAATAAAAAAAGGGTACGGAATGACCCGTACCCAATATGCTACTGCTATTCAATTGTATGGTGCTATCAGAGAGGGGATCTTACTCGAAACACTCCTTGAACCTTAGCTTGGCGTCTTCAAACCTAATTTCTTTGTGGTCAAAATGCTCAGGGTCAAATGGTCCTTCCTTAATAGATTCCACCCAGGCTTTGGTATCCTCATACTCATCATGTTCAGGATCTGCTAGAACTTCCAATAGCTCAGAATAACCCCATCTGCCGCCACAATCATCTGGTGGTGAGTTTCTTTTACCAGTCAAACATACTGGATATTTTACGCCTTTTTCGGCAGGGAGTATGTTTTCAAGCTGTATGAGGTGTATCCAGTCGTCACCAAAATCATATACATATTTCATATTTGGTTCTTCGAGGTTGAGGTACTTGGATATCTTGTGTTTCCATCCTGGCAGTACTTCCATATCATTCATTTCATCATCTTCTGAAGGAATACCGAATGTGAGAGGCTTCTTTGCAATTTTGTCATCGTAATAGAATTGGTGCAGGTGTGAATGATTCCATTGGAAAGCATCTTGAATGGCTGAATGTAAATCCCAGAAAGTCGCTGATGTCGGTATCAGTATTCTTCTCCAAATAAGTGGCTGAATATCGAAAAGTGATATTTTGAGTTGATAAACCATCTTTGGTGGCATGGTGTTAGTTACCTCCTGCTGGTGTACTATCTGCAATTCATATCTCACAGGCTCTTTGAAAATGCAACGTGCTTAAAATCTCAAAGCTCAGTGTTTGCGCTATTCTCTAGCATCTCAGCAGCTTTGGTCAAAAGGTGAGACGTAAGAGGAGCGAGCCTTCTGTATCCTTTGTTACGGTTGCATAAAAGCCATTCTTCAACGATATCGAGTGCTACTCCGGCAGAGACCAGTCTGCATACACAAGTGCGTCTAAGTGAATACAGAACCAATGATGGATTGCCGTTCACCCATATTTGCGCTCTTGCCCAGGCCCATGCTCTTTCTATCTGATATGCAGTTAAGTTGAATGGTTTTTGCTGGTTTATCTCTTGTCTTCTTTTCAGGATAGCAGCTACCCTCTTTGTCATTGGCACTCGTCTGCACTTGTACGACATACCCATTCGGACAGCAATTAGGTTATCATCAAATTTAACATCTGCATATCGAAGCTCTAGCGCCTCACTTAAGCGCATCCCTGTATCTACAAGCACTTCTACAAGGTCCGCGACGTCGGGGAAATATTCTTTTCTGTTACTACACGTTCCATTGTTAAGAAGAGACACTATCTTGGCTTCATCTGCTCTAGTGATTATGCTAACGCGACTCCGGCCATCATTACGGTATAACTTGTGAATACTCATGGCTTTCTCCTTGTTGTGGTTGGTTTGCAGAAACAGAAAAGGCCCGATGGGATATCGAGCCTCTTGCTGATTCTTGGTATGTGGTTGTTGTGTCTCTATGCGAGCCCTAAAAGTGGGGTGTATATTTTAACGATGTAACAGATGGCTGGCACTGAGACACAGAAGTATGCGGCAATGTCAGTTTTACTAATGTTATGAAGGTGAAACATATTACAGACGATTACTTTCTTGTAGTAGGAGAGCTTATGAGTTCTATTCAACCCCATATCACTTGAATGCTGGCTGTTCTCACGAGCTGTAACCCACTCCAGGTTAGAAACCTTATTGTCCCACTTCTTACCGTTTTTATGATTTACCTGTGGTTTACTATCTGGGTTGGGAATGAATGCCTCTGCTACAAGCCTGTGAACCTTTCTGTCGGTCTGCGAACCATCGACACTTAACCTGACGGTGCAGTATCCATGTCCAACATCATACGGAGATAACCATATTTTCCTTTTATGGCTCCATACTCTTCCAAGCGTCGTGATAGAATAAATACCCTCGAACCCTTTAACATTTGCTGCCTTCTCATTTCTCTTCAACTTCATGCCAAACCTCTCTTAACAAGTAATTCCGGTCCTACACCTGTTAATAACTGTGGTTTGGTTTTTAACTATTTTAGTGCTGAAGGGATGTTTGTCTGACTATCTGAAGAGGCTTGTATAGTGCGCTTTCGCGGGGTTGAGCTTCTGATACACGAGCTTTAACAAGGTTTCTCCGCATGACTGGCAGAGGATGGTATAGGCTGAATCTCTGGATGGTAGGAATAAGTCTGTTATTGGGTCTGTTGTGCCATACCGGATACCGTGAGTGACTTCCTGTGATTTGATGGCTCTGTGGCATATCTCGCATGAAACACTCATAACAGCCGCCTTATGTTATTTGTTTGTATTCCCGATTCTCTTTCCAGGTATTGCGTTATTGCCTCATTAACCAGTTTTGTCATAGGTTTCTTGAGCTTCTTACCAAGGTGATAAAGAGTTGGAATGTGCTTCTCGTTAATTTTAGGTGAGTACATGGTGTTATCTCCTTTTAGACGCAGATATAGGGCGCTGTGACCCTTTAGATTAGTAATGCTTGTGGTTGTATGGATATTTAGTGATGGACTTCTGGAGGGGCTTTGCGGACTAATTAGAATTGCTATATTCGCTAATACATTCTGAACAGTAGGACACGCCTTTAAGCTCCTGGCTATCGGATTCAATTATGAAATCGCAGCAGCACTCGCACATGATTAGTGTGATTTCCTTGATGTGAGTTATGTTCATGATGCTCTCCTTTCAGTTGGTATCTGCACCAGTACTATTCGCACTTTGCCATTCTTGCATTTGAGACAGGTGTCATCGGGTGGGTAGTAATCCTCATAAATCAGTTTGCAGTTGTTGCATTTGAACATAGCCATTTGATTGCTCCTTTCAGTATAGATATTGGATCAGCTTCTTTACGATGGTCTCTGCTTTCAAACTCTCCCACTTGTTGCCCAGGTGTTCACTAATCTCCTGATGGTTGTGCAGAAACAGTGAATTGATAGGATCAGGTTCCGGTGTCATGTAACTATTGAGTCCCATGTATCCGAGAGCCTTGTTGATTGTGAGCACGTAGATTCCGATACTTTCCGTGAAGACGTAGATGGTATCTTTGGTGCCTCCCTGTAGATGGTAGTTGTTGCCATTAAGATTGAGAGTAAGGGTATTGAGGTAGGTTCCCTGGTTCTCGTTGGTGGTATGCAGCTTTATGGATGGTGATGTAATCTGGTGCATGGTTGGTCTCCTATGAACGCAAAGAGGGACTGACCGATGTTGGCCGTCCCTCTACGTTCCTTATTGTGATTGTATGAAAGGCTGCTTGCTGTGACTGCTATTCCTTGTTGCGATTATGCTTGGTTTGTTCGTAGCCGATTACCACCAGCTATGGCATTGAGCTTTGCTACAAGTGCCGGCTTCAAGAATTCCAAATGCAGGTTGCCGTTAATGCAGCATCTGAACTTGAAATATTCTGTCTTGCCGGTGCCATCAGGACTATCGGTAATGGCATCATATAAGGGGCCATGATAGCTTTTAATCGGTCCCTTACCGTCAATCATGTGGAATACATTATCAAGAGCAGTAAGCTGTTTATCCCTATGGTAGTTGACTCGGAACTTGCCACGGTTCCACCCTTTTTCTACCTGCCATGTAAGTATGACCCTCTTGCCAAGCTCATACTCTGTGTTGGTTTTGAACCTGCTGCTTCGTGGTCGTAGATATTCAAACACTTCCAGGATAGCTTCATCCAGGTAGACGTTGACGTTTGCAGCCGAAGTCTCAAACAGCGCCATTACGTTCTCATCTGTTAAGTCAGGTAGCTCACCCTTTTCAATCTGGCAATCCAGTTCAGTTCGTCTTTGTATGGAAAGTAATCTTCTCAACTCCATACGCTCTACGATCACTGCCCAAGCATCTTTCTTGATCCTGGAGTTAATGGTATCGCTGGCATTCTTGCCAACGTCTGAGCAATTATGCTCAGTGGCACTGAATCTATATCCGGGCTTATCCATGAACACTGCTCGAAGGGAATTCTGAGCTTGCTCAAGGATGGCATAGGCTTGCTCAACCATACTGGTTGCCTGTTGATAGGTGCCAATCATGGTTGCAAGTGTTTCGCGTTTTGCTATGTCAGTGGTAAATGTGTTCATGATACTTCTCCTTTCCAGGTTTGATATTTAGGCTGGCCAGCCTGGAAAGAAAAAAAGAGCACAACCCGCTTGGGGAAGTGCTCTATTGGTAATGCTTATGTACAGCTGTAAAACGGAAGCTGGCGTTGCGATATAGTCAGATTAAGGTATCCATCTCCTCTTACACTCTATCTGCTCTGTTCTCTATAAACGGAGGGGTGGGGTCTGCATATACAACGTTTTCAATACTCCTCTATTTCTCAATCCCAAATATATAAAAATCAAAACCGAATCTCCACTGAACTTTGAAAGTTCAATGAGAAACATACTTTAAAAAATATATAAAAAACTGATTTCAAATTGTAGTTGATATTGTGATGATTGAATCACAATGCTCACAATACATTCAATTCTCTAAGTACACTTACTGCTCCTGAATTACCTTGAGCAGCAGATTTTTTGAGCCATGCAATCCCTTCAGACATATTTTGATTTACTCCCATACCATTGACATATTGAAGTCCTAAGTTAAGCTGACCTGAAGAGTGTCCCTTTGCTGCGGCCTTAGAGAAATATTGAAACGCCTCTGCGTATTGCTGGTATTCATTATATAAGCAACCAATATTATTAAATGCTTCAGTGTAATCTTGTTTAGCTGCCTTAGTATACCATTTCAAGGCTTCGTTAGCATCTGCTTGAACACCTTCACCAGTATCATATGCCATTCCGAGATTGTTCTGAGCTGCTGCAAAGCCAGCATCAGCAGATTTTCTTAAATATTGCACTGCGGTTGAAAAATCACCTTTCGAATAAGCTTTTTCTGCAATCATAAAATCCATTTCAGCTTGGCTTGTGGTACGACTACTGTTTGTAGGATCAAGCATTCCAAGTAAACCATTCATTTGAGATCCCTCCTAATTACCTTACTATTTAATTGGTTTCATCATTTGCCAACCGAGCAATGTCATAATTATTATAGCCGTTTGTTATCAGCGGGTTAACTTTTTGGTAGAAATTAAAACCACACGATTTCAAATCATTTGCATACTTAATAGCGTCCGCCTTGTTATTGAGTCCTAAGCTGGCTAGCACAAGCCCGTATAAAAAATATGGTTTCAATAGAGCAAATTCATCCTTTGTCAGTCTTATGGAAGCTATTTCATATTTTGGCCTAAATGACTCCATTGCAAACGCATGCATATCACTATTTTGAAGTAAATTAAATCCAGTAAACAATTCGTGCCGATATTGTTCATAATAGCTCATAAATCACCCTTGATTGTCATTTGACCAATGACCTATTGAATCGCACTAACAAAACCTCAATCCATATGTTAAACATATCAATAACGGTATCTTCCTGATAATATCTGTTTAATTCATCAAATTTAGCTTTGTAGATTGAATGTAAAGTAACTATTTCTGAACTATATATATTTTCAGTACTTATTATGTAATCGTATGAAGCAGGTTCACAATTATCTTCTTGCCTGCTATTTACGATATTGATTACATCATCAATATCTCTTCCTATAGCAAAAAAGTGTATTATGTGTAACGTTTCTAAAAATATATCGAATACAACTTCACTTGAATAACTCATGTTTTTTTTGCGAAGCGTATCGTATAGCTGCTGATATGATCTTAATAAGCTATCGTCTAACATATCGTGATTAACATAAGTTATATTATCACGTTTTGTTATATTGCGTACTTTAGCATATATATTGAGCAATTCTTCTTTGCTGAAAATAGTATAGTTGTATAGACGATATAAACTATCAATATTTATTTTATATAGATGCCTGTGTGCAGTTTCGTAATAACCAAGATTGAAGTAAGAAACACCAAGTCCATATTCTATAATGTCAGAATGACAGCAATTTTTAAGTCTTAACAACCAATATATTGCATCATCATAATCTTCTCGCTTTAAAGACAACAATGCGTTTGATTCATACTCGTTTGCAGACTCAAGCCAATCGCCCATAAATTAACCACTTATTTATTGGATAGTTTAACCAAACATACAGTATAAATAATAATATTATTAATCGAATACCCCAATCAATACACCAGAAGATATTAATGCTGAATTTATCATGTTGCTTAAGTCCGTATCTAGTTTATTATCTGTAAAATACTTGTAATCGGCTGGTATCTCTCTGATTATTTTAAAGCCAATCCTATTGTTTGGTAGTACTTTGTAGTTACCAGCCAGATAGGAATCTTTATCAATTATGTTATTGCCAACTACAGCCAGCACTGGTGCCATGCCGGCTGCCAAGTTAATGTCGTAGGCACAATCAACCACCAACATGACATATGTGTTATCATATCCAATTCTTATATTGTATTCAGTGTTGAGTTGTTTTCGGCTTGTTATAATTTTAGCTGTTAAAACATAGTTATCTCCATAATCTTCTCCGTCCATTGGCTTGATTTGTATAGTCTCATCATATATGCCAATTTCTTGGGTAGTAACTGATATTCTATGCGGCTTGATATAATATGAATTGTCATCAAGCAATCTCCTAATACGTTTATGTACTAATGCCAGCAGTTGCTCCATATTCCACCCCCAAGTAATTTATTATCAAGTTTAATCTCTGTGGGTAAATTCCCCGCCCCTTGGGGCGATTCAAACATAAACTAAGGTTAAAGATACCCCGCTGCTTGCGGCGGGGTGATTCATTAGTTACTAGCTTTAGCAAGCATTTTACCAATGAGTAGCAAAGATGGAGCGGCAATTACAATTCCAGCTGGATGGATAAACATAAGTACTACTGCTGCGATAATGAAAATAATTGCAAGTATTCCAAGTATTGCTTTCATTATATCCACCTCAAAAGGTTAGCTGCTAACGGATATATTACAAAAGCGGAATTATCATGAACTCAATAAAAAAAAGCCTACCCAAAGTTTATAAGGGTAGGCTCAAAGTCTATACAGCCACTTCGACAGCCCCTCTATCCATTACAGGACAGGTAGCTTTGCGCCACCAGGTTTCCCTGGCTTTACCCTTTCGGTGACAAACATATGTAATTTGCTTTTACTGTACTACGTTAATTATAAGTTGCAAGTGAGTATTTGCTATTTTCTGTAGCCTATTGGCAACAAGTGTATTGTTGCTTTCCTAAGCATCCACTAAACATCACATACCACTTTAATTATACATTTGCAAGTCACATTATTTCTAATATGGATACATGGTTACATACAACCCATAGTTGTAATCTCCTGACATGGGAGTTTGTGCTATGGGTGGTATTGTAGACTCTAAAGAGGTAGGTCGCCGTATAAGGCAATTCAGGCAGGATGCTGGCTTATCTCAAGAGGCTCTTGCTGAGTTAGTAGGAGTGTCTTTCCAACAGGTACAGAAATATGAATCAGGCCATACTACCCTTAATATCCTCAAGCTCCAGCAGATAGCAGATGCTCTCAAGGTTCAGGTGTCAGACTTCTTCGGTACGGTTCCTGTGCAACATGTAAGGCTTTCTGGTGAAGAGGATCAGTTATTACAGGCGTTCAGGAGTATTAAGAATACTGAGATGCGAGAGTGTATCTTGAAGCTGGTAGGGAATATCAATAAGCGTGTGAAGTAAGTATGTCATACTATCTGAAAAAACTAGTCGATTCTTCTACAGCAGCGATATAGTCATCCCCGAATATAAACTCTTTATCAGTTGCAGGATCCTCCCTGGAATATCCCGTACTACAAAAGAATCTACTTTCAGAATGAAGATACTCTGAAGTTAGTAGGTAATCGGTGTCAGGGTAGTCGTCGTCTTCATACTCAGGACCTAAAGCCCAATAAGACCTAAAATCGGGCGATCCCTCTAACAGTAAACACCGTTTTTCAGTTGCATTTGCAAGCAATTGACACTTCCGCTCCTCCTCATTCGAAAACCTACTAGGCCTAACTTCAGCCCACATACTAACTTGAGGCAACCAAAAGTCCGGAAGAAACACTGAACCATCTAAGTCATAACTTGCCTTCTTATATTCATACACAATGCCCATAGTATCGAAGAAAATAGCCCACTGTGCTTCTAGATCTGATTGGAACGCATGGGTTTTGTTCTTAGCTTGTTTTTCTTGATGATTGTTCTTCCGCTGACTGCCCTTAGTACGTGGGATCTCAATGTCAGAATAGATCTCGGTAAAATAATCATCAGTGTATTTACCTTCTTCAACGGCATTCCACCAACTAGTTAAAGTATCTTTCCATATGATGCATTGAGGAACAGTTTTGCGGGCATTAGTAGGAATGAAGGTATCGCGTTTGTGTGACTCAAAGTGCGATGTCATATTAACTCTTTCTCCATAAATAGGAGTCTTGATAGTCTTGTATGGCTTGTAATAGTCGCCACCCGTCTTCATTTCTCCATCTTTATACCATTCACTATAAGCCACATGACGACTAGCTATTCCAAAATGAACAGGGTCAAGCCATAAGCCTTGTCCGACTGTCCAGTAATACACTCTGCCATAGTACATACTATGCAGATACTTTTCATAAAGTCTGGGTCTGAAGGGTAAGCTTCCCAACTGCTCTGTAAGAGGAACAATCCAAAGTATGTTGCTCTTTAATTTTGTATAAGCGGCTGTTCTTTTTAAGATCTCTGTTATGCTTAGTGCACTTGCTTGAACCTCAATGACAACTCTCTTGTCATCAATATAGCCACTGATGTCTGGTCGTAATGCAGGAGTTTTCAATCTCTTGTTTTCACTAATCTTTCTTTCTTTTTCCCATTTACCTTCTGGATATAAGGAAGCTAATATGTCGCATATTTCATCCTTGCAATCGGAGTGAAGTTTCCCTTCACCCTTCCCTGGAACAGGGCTAAGGCGAGCATGATGTGCAAAGTGGTCTCTCTTATCTCTACATTTATGAACTACAGCATCTGAGAAACAAGATGTACAGTAGAAAGGGCCATCTTCAGACGTGCATGTCTCGGCATCAAATATCACATTTGTGTATAGGTTTCGTGCAAGTCCATCTACAAGGCCGTCACAACCAGCTTCTTCAGCCATTTTTCTAATGTGATATGGAATCATAACAATTAATCACTTTTTCTTGGCAACCTTAGCTGGTACAGCAGCTTTGGTCTTAACCGCTGGTACTGCAGATTCAAATACCTCTCCAGAAGTAATCTCAGCCTTAGCCTTCCTGCCTGCTTGCATCTTTGCTCCCAGGTTGTTCTTCAGAGCATCTGCCTTTTTCTTCTCAGAATATGCCTTGGCAACAAGAGGTTGTTTAGCGGGTATGTTGAACTGCTTCTTGTATTCCTTATCTGTTGTCTGGTGGACACTGGAAAGATGTCTCTTGAGGGTAGTAAAGCCTTTGCTACATAGCAGACAGATTACCTCATTGTCCTTGAATACTTTCTTCATATTGATCTTCTGGAGTTTGGGTTCTTCTGCTGGTGTTTCTGGTGTTGTCTCCTGGAGAGTGCCTTCATCAATGGCTTTGATCATCTTGCTAATCGTTACCATCTCATTCTGAAGCTCTTCAAGAGTCATTTCCTTCTTGGACATACGTGCTGTTAATACCTGTACTGTTAGTTCTGATAGAGTCGCCATTTTGTTGAATTACCTCCTTGCGTAGATATGTATGGAAAATATCTTGTAAATGCGTCAAATAATGAAATCTCTATCCTTTGGATCTCTTGGACTTAACCGAGCCTGCAAGTCCTCACGTTGTCTATCCATGTAGCTTATTGAACTGCATTTCTGCCCTAAGCCAAAAATGTAATAAAGTACCATCCCTATCAACGGTATAAAGATTACCAGCAGCATCCAGACAGTCTTATTTGAGGGCGTTTCGAATTCGCTTCTTACAATGTCAACAATTGTAGCTATCCAGCCAATTAATAGAAAAGAACCAAGCATTAACCAAATAACCATGAATCCTGCCAATGACGCAAATGCACTTTTAACTTTCTTGTTGCTTACAGCTAAAGTTCTAGCTTGTTGCTGTCTCAATGCCTCTGCTTTATGTCTTTGCTGCTCAAGGTTAGCCTGAAAAACTGATACCTGATTTATCTGATTGACAACAGCTGGTATATTTAAGTTTGCTATTCCTGTGGCTTTAGGTGCGGTGTTCTTGATCTGCGCTCTTGTATCAGCATATACCTTCTCACGATACTTTTCAGGAACAGAGCCAGGACTATCTGTAAGGTGAATTCCGTTTTCATCTTCCCACTTGTATATTTCAGCAGATGCAGCTGAGGTAAGAAGAGCAAACGCTAAAAGGATAAATATATTTCGGAGCATCGTTGGACTCCTTGAAGTGGTAGGGACAGATACTCATATCATGATTCTACTATGATATGAAGGGCTTTAATGTGTTTTATGAGAGCTAGAGTTATTGGGTCTAGTGTGTAGGTAGGGTGGCTCTTGTATGGATTGCCGGTAATGTTGATTTCTTCAAGTGGGTTGTTTGTATGCTCTGTACTGAACGCCTGATACGTTCTTACCTGTTCAAGTGGGTATAAATCAGGAAGTCTTTTCTATGTGGATATTGAGGGTGCCGTAACATATGCATTAAGCTGGTGTCACTTAACGGGCAGATACCCTCTGGGACCTTATTGCACTTTTTGCACTTATTTTCTTGTGAATAGAAAATGGAATCGAGCGGTGGCGGTGGAGGGTAGTATATATAGTAGAGAGTATTTACCATTATTATTTATATATATTATATATATGGTAATATTACCTACATACACAATCTACCTCACACCAGCTCGCCCACCAGTTCAAAATTATTTCTCTGTAAATTAAGTGCAATAAGTGCAAGAAGTCATTTGTGCTTGAGAATAGGATTCACCTCATAACAGTTAGATGCTCTCCCACCTGTATCAATCTTGTGTGACCTGATAATATCCCGATCCTCCAACACCTTGAGGGGCTTATCCATCTTATCGGCTGACATGTGCAAACTCCTTAGGCACGTTGTTTTGGAGAAACCTTCAAACTTGTTACGCTGCATCCAATTGTAAATTTTCTTTGCACCAGATATAGTCTCATCAGTCCCAACGATATCGAATGCCATTTTTGCATGACTAACAAGCAGAGAACACAATTCCAACGCATTCTCCATAGTCTCAGAAGAAATATGATCGTTCTCAGGTCCCTGATCGACAAGATGCATAAGTCCAGCAACTCTTAGCGCATTGCCAGGAAGCTTTCCACCCCAATCAGTCATTAAAGCCAATTCTCCATCTGGTCCCAGCTGTTCCTCTACATATTCGCTGAACTCATGCCATCGTTCCAATGCATCAGATTCGAGTTTTAATACTATTGGGCATAAGGCACCTTCATCGTCAAAGTTATCTCGGATATTAAGAAGCCGCTGTATCCCTTGTTGGTATGCCAGCTTAACTTCTAGCGGCACTTGATATTCGTTACGCGGGTCCCTTTTGCCCATCATGGATTGCGGGAAACAGAACAGGAAGCGCCCAAGTGCACCTTTACCTCGTAAAGCCTTCTTACTGCCCATACCCAAACTTTCAATTACAGACGGCTGAACTGTGATCCCAAATGTAAGGGCTGGATTTTCCAGTGATGCAGATCTGCTTTTACGTTCAATTCTGGTTGGACTGCCGGAATATGATTGCAAGAAAATATCAATATTCACCTTGCTGTCGCTATACAGACCAGCCATGATCTCAAATATGACTCCCTCATCTGCTAGAACAGCCATCTTTTCATTGTTATCGGCAAGCAAGTCTTGCAGTGTTTCGGCGGTAGTATCCCCAACCCATAATCTTGGGGCTCGCACTTCATCAGGCATTGCAGCGTGTATTGCGCCTATCTCCTGTATCAGTCGTTCTCTTTCAGCAGAATCCGTGGCAGATACAGCTTTTTGTCGCAGATTATCTATTCGCTTCTGTTCTATGTGACGGATTGAATTTGTTTCAGCTATCTGCGCTTCGAGCAATTGTGCCTGTTCTTTTTCCCATGCGTAAATAGGAGCAGTCATAGCCTTAAATACCGGAGTTTTTCTTTCAGATGATGGTAGAACTGAAACGGTCCATATGCACAGCGGTTCGACGTAATCATTGCGATTGGGAGACACAACAATTTTCTTTTGCACACAAGTTGCTATTGCTGACAAGCCAACCATTACAGCAAGCGCTTCAGAAGTTTGGGTAGACTTACTAACCGCACGAGAATAATCACCCAGCCAAGACGGCAGCAGGTCGGCAGTAATCTCTTCTACATCAATCCCGTCAAACAGAATTGGCTCGCCCCATTCAAATTCACCTGTTGGAACATTGCCACGTTCACGCTTGTAAATGCTGTCGATGGTTTTGAGAACTTCGCGATCATCAAGAGGTGGAGTATTTTGATTGTTCCACTCTTTGGCTTTGATAATGACATCTTTATAAGACACATTTTCATGTAGCCATGACCCAACAAGTCGAGCAAGAGCATTGTTGCGCTGCCCTTCAGGAACACCAGTAATCAGACTCTTAACAGGTGTCTTTTCTTCGGGTGTTTTGGCGAGTATCCATTCAGGTAAAGGTGGCAGTGGTAGATCATCGAGACCTTTGCATATGAACCAGGAATACTGTTCACCGTTCTCATGAATAGAAGGGGGAGCTACAACATAACCACCTTCTGCCCTTAAGTCAGTCTCAGGCAGATCGGACCTTTTTTGAAAATTACGTGTACCCTCGCTTTGCTGGCAGTAAAGATGAAACCCTCGACCAGTTTTAACCGTAGGTCCATCAGGCAAGCCAAGCTCTTTACCTCTGGCTAATGCTTCACGAGAATCGAAATCCACCACCGCAATACCTGATTTGGCACCAGTTAGAAGGCCAATATTGTAGTTGGGGTTCTGTTGCCACCATGCCTTTATCTGCTCAGGATCAGTTGTTGCTTCGCTACCCCATTTGACTATGGATAATTTGCCTTGTGGTCCAAGTGGAAAGATCGGTATGCCCCTGCTGGCATACTCTAATGCTGCTTTGAGTAGATCGGGCTGAGATTGCAGTTTCAGCCCTGGGGCTGATGAATCGTTTGTATCACTCATATTTATATCCTCATGTGAATTTAGTGTTGGTAGTGCATTGATATTGGGGAGGGCGCTACTCCTCCCTGTTCGGTTTATTTAAGAGTTACTGGCATGTTTTTAGATAACCATTCTGTTAGGTGCCGTTCGTATTCAGCATCAATTTCAGCTGGACTTGGAACTACCAGTTCAGAGCCAGTATTGGCCCAATTGAGGAAATTCCTATCACGAAGGTAATTGAACGCTTCAACCCGTAATTGTTTTTTTATCTCAAGTTCGAATAGCACTAAGGATGCAAGATATAGTGCCGTTCCTCTTTGGTAATCTTTTCCCTTGGTATTCATAAAGATCAGCTCAAAGGGTTCGACTTCAGCTGAGGAGACAAAATTTGGCCGGATTTGAATTAATGGATTAGGACTGCTTCCAGAACGGATTTTGTTGCTCATGGTTTACCTCTTAATTATTATTATTGGTTGGTTAGGAAATAGGGGAGAGAAAATCCCTCCCCATTCCATTACGCTGATTACAGGGTAGCCTGCTTTTCCCTGTAGGCTTTGATGCCATGTTCGACATGAGCATTGATATCTGCTTTGGTCGGCAGCACGAAGGGGAGGCCACGTTCTGCATCTTTAGCGGCCTTGGCGTAAAGTGTCTTTTCAGCGTTTGACAATAGCTGCGCACGAACTCGATCTTCGGGGTTGGGCAGAGTAACAGCCTGGGTTGCCTTCTCAACCTTCTTGATGTCACCGGTGAAGTCGGTGTTATCAAGGGCAGCAAGAACAGCGAGCTTGAACTTTGCCATGTGGAGGGAGTCGCTTGCTGATGGTGCAAGCGGGTTAGACGTGGCTGGGATGTTACTGGATGCCTGGGGATCGTCAGCCGGTGTTGTAGCCGACATATCTGTTTTGTCGGCAGGGATGGCACTATCCTGATCGGACGTTGCAGGTGTGACACCGAAATTGCCTTCGGCGGTAATAGCCGAATTGTTGGTGCCGGTGGGGACACTATTATCAGTAGTGTCGGTTTGTGTTGACTGCTGTGATATTGTTGACTCTTTCTTTACCAGTTCTTCGAATGCCATTGTACTACTCCTTTTCTGTCCTGCAAGATATGCGGCAGTGCCGCTGTGTGTGGTCAACGTTTCGCATATCTCTATATAGGCGTCCAAAGCACAACCAGGGTAAACGTGGTAAGGGGTGGGTAGTATGGATGGCATTTTGGGGAGAAAACAAAAAACGGGAAAGCCCATGTTGAGAGCTTTCCCGATGTGTATTAGGAGGGTGTAGGAGGTTATGCTATTGCTTGATCATATTTCTTTAAGACTCGTTTGCAGGCTCCTGATATTACTCTCAAGTATTCTTCTGGTGGAACGTCAAATTCTAATCGGGCAAGCTGTTTTTCTAATTCCTTGGCATCTTTTACCTCTTCATCGCCAATTATCAGACCAGACGCAACAGCTGTCTCAATAATTAAATCCAGCGTATCATCATCAATCCCTACGGATTCTTTGGGAGGACTGCCACCCTTATTTCGGTATTTAGCTGGCAGAGATTTATAAATCATTGATATTGTTTTCTTTGGCAATCCACTGAATTCTTTAATAAAATCAGATACAAAGGCGTCTTCTGTTGTTGGTATAGGCAGCTCTTTTTCGTAGAAAAGTAATCCAATTTTAGCTGCTGTTGTAATTGACTTATCCCACTTGTCCTTTTCATTGGATAGCTCAGCAACCTTCTTCCTCAGAATAGTTTCTGGCATTTCCCTGATATTCTGAGGGACCTCTTCATCTAACGGATTGTCACTGCTGGTTATGCTATCCGGTTTTTTTTCAGGTGATGGGCCAAATGACTTGATGTTCAGAAGCTCTTCAAGTTCGGGAGGGACAATGTAGTCCTTTTTAAAATTGTAGTGAAACAAGCTCAATAACTGCTTGCAATCAACAATGCTCCTAGTTCTGCTTAACTTCTGAGAAACATATTCTTCATCATCAACAATAGGAAAGCCGTTGTTATCTACCTCGTTATAATATACAAGATTCCCATTTATACCCTTGTTGTTCACAAATTGAACAATCGTGTGTTCAATAAACTGCGCCTTCTCAGCCTTTATCTTTGATATATCACCATCAGGATTCCATTGTATGGCCCTGAGAAAGATGGGAGTAAGTATTTCTATGGCATCTGCCACTGAAATATCAGTCTGTCTTCTGATGAAATCTGCATAATTCATGAGCTGCTACCCTCCTGATATATTCAATATAGACGAACTACAACGGACTACCATAATGAAGGCAGAATATAAACCAGAAAATATCCAATCGGGTTGTTAACCCGTTGGTGATGCAGTTATATCAGCAGGTTGCATATGTGCTGTTGCGAAATCTGTTGTAATATATCTGAAATTTCCACCTGATGCTATTACCTGTGAGCCATCATCAGCACTGGAATTGCGTCAAATTATACTTAATGCAATCCTGGTTGCACATCAACCTCGGCTGAGAGGTGTGAACAGGTGTATCGTTCATACCTTGAAGCGAGGAACCAAGCGGAGCGCGGTAGTGGTCACGCTGGCAACCCAGTTGACTATGAGGACGACCATTATCTAATTACTGCTTTGACTGCTGGTACAATCACCACCATACAACAAACCTTGAGAAACACCCAAAGGCGTTTATATGCTGCGTGGGGTGTTTGATCCGTCATATGTATAAAGTATGTGTTGGTATTGTTCTGCAAGGGTAGGGGGTGGTGCGGAGTAAGTGCTACGGAGGATATGCTACAGAAGTATCTGTGGAATAGCAGTCGCAACAAAAGTCGCAACAGGGCAACAAAAAAGGACTCAAGCAATTAAGCCTAAGTCCTTATTATTTGTTTGGTTGCGGGGATAGGATTTGAACCTATGACCTTCGGGTTATGAGCCCGACGAGCTACCAGACTGCTCCACCCCGCGACAATTGAATCCACTTTATATCAGTGTGGTGCGCTGATTGTCAATAGAAAAACTGATGCCGGACGTTTTTTATTTATTTGCATCACGACAGAAGCTATCAATCCCTGTCCGGAATCGGGATTGCTCCCCTGCCGAGCTTGGCTGCCAGATCCTTGGCCGCTTCCTGCTCAAGCCGCTTGCCTACCCGGACCCGGTACCAGGTTCCTTTGTCGCCCTGGTTGGACTCGTCAATATGCACGCTGTATCCTTTGCTGGACAGCTTGCTTTTCAACGCGTCCGCTTCGGATTTCAGGCTGTAGGATGCAACCTGGACGGTAAAGCCGGCCGCTTCCTGCTGCTTGCCGGCCGGTTTTTCGGCGGCTGGCGGAGTTGCCTTGACAGGATTGGCGTTGACCTGCGGCTGGGCCGGTTTTGGGTAGTTTTTCGGTATTGCCGCCTGAAGCGGTTGCTTGGCGGCGGAATTGTCTGCTGCGTTAATGCCGCTGCCGAGCACATTGCTCTTCTGGCCGCTGGGCAGGGTCTTGTAAAAGCTGAGCGGAGTCTCTGGTGCAGGTTGGGCTCCGGGGGCGCCTGCCTGGGGCGCGCCGCCCGGTTGCTGCGGTTGGGGCGCTGTTGCAGCCTGCTGCGCGGCTGGTTGCGAGGGGACTGCCGGGGTCTGGGGAGTCGCCTTGGGTGAGTTCTCCAGGCTCTGCTGTTCCATTGCGGCCTGGAACCCTTTTTTGGCGTAACTCTGTGACAGCAACCAGCCACTGCCGAATCCCACTGCCAGAGATATTACTCCGGTGATGACGACCGCCAGCAGCAGCGGGTTGGAGGATTCCTTCCTGGTGCGGTTACCGCCGGGCTGGGGGGATGTGTAGGACTTCTTGGGTTCATTGTAGTCAATCCGCATATGCCCTCCGCTACATCCGTTCCGGCGCCGATATGCCGAGGATCGCGAGGGCGTTCCTCAGGGTCTGGGCGGTGCGTTTGAGAAGGTAAAGTCGCGCCGAAGTCAATACGGCGTCATCGGAAATTACGCGGTTCTTGTTATAGAAGCTGTGGAAACAGCCGGCCAGCTCGGTCAGGTAGTAGGTCAGCCGGTGCGGTTCGAAATGCACGGCGCAGTCATCGATCGTATCCGGCAGCGCGTTCATCATCTTGATCAGCTGCAGCTCTTCCGCCGTGGTCAGCAACTCCAGGTCGGACGCGGCAGGATTCACCGGCGCGCGGAAACCTTTCTCGGCGGCATTCTCGAAGATGCTGCAGATGCGGGCATGGGCGTACTGGACGTAGTAGACCGGGTTTTCGTTGGTCTGCTGCTTGGCCAGGTCGATGTCGAACACCAGCTGGGCATCGGGCTTGCGCATGATGAAGAAGAAACGGGTCGCGTCGCGTCCGACTTCGTCGATCAGGTCGCGCAGCGTGACATAGCTGCCGGCCCTCTTGGATATCTTGACCTCTTCGCCGCCGCGCATCACTGTGACCATCTGGTGCAGCACGTATTCCGGCCACCCCTTGGGTATGCCGATGTCAAGCGCCTGTAGTCCGGCCCGGACGCGGGTGATGGTGCTGTGATGGTCGGCGCCCTGTTCGTTGATCACGCGGGTAAAGCCGCGCTCCCACTTGGCCTGGTGGTAGGCCACGTCCGGCACGAAATAGGTGTAGCCGCCATCGGCCTTGCGCATGACGCGATCCTTGTCATCGCCGAAGTCGGTGGTCTTGAGCCAGAGCGCGCCGTCCTGCTCGTAGGTGTGGCCGTTGGCGATCAGCTTGCCGACTACCGCTTCGACGCGCCCTTCGGTGTAGAGGCCCGATTCGAGGGTATAGACATCGAAGCGCACATCAAAGGCGGCCAGGTCCAGGTCCTGTTCGCGGCGCAGCCAGGCGACGGCAAAGCCGCGGATGGCGTCCAGGTCGTTCGGGTCCCCGGCTGCGACGGTATGCTGGTCGCTGGCTTCCACCGTTTCGCGGGCCAGGTAGGCGCGGGCCACGTCCTTGATGTACTCGCCCTGGTAGCCGTCGGCCGGCCAGCGGGGATCATCCGGTTCGATGCCCAGACAGCGCGACTGCACCGAAAGCGCCAGGTTGCTGATCTGGGCGCCGGCATCGTTGTAATAGAACTCACGGGTGACGTCCCAGCCCGAGGCGTCCAGGATGCGGCAGAGCGTGTCGCCGATGGCGGCTCCGCGGCCATGGCCGATATGCAGCGGTCCGGTAGGGTTGGCGCTGACGAATTCAACCTGCACCTTTTTACCGCCGCCGCTTGAGGTGCGGCCGAAGGCGTCTCCCTGTGATTCGATCTCCAGCAGGCTGGCCTGCCAGGCCCCGGCGGAGACAAAGAAGTTTATGAAACCGGGACCGGCGATCTCGGTTTTTTTCAGCAGACCGTTGCCGTTTCCCAGGCGCCTGATCAGTATCTCGGCCACCTGGCGCGGCGCCTTGCGCTCGCCCTTGGCCATCTGCATGGCGATGTTGCAGGAAAAATCACCGTGTTCCGGGCTGGCCGGGGTTCCGATGATGACTGCCGGAAGTTGGGTCGTACACAGTTCCTGGGCTGAGAGGGCGGCGTGCAGCGAGGATTGGACAAGTTCAGCTATTCTGTTTCGCATCATTTTGTTGGATGTTCTTTCTGATCGGTGGGTTTGTCCGCGTTCTCGTCAACATCCTTGATGCTGACGTCGCGTGAGTAATCGGGGCATCTGGCGCCCCCGTCGGGAATGCAGAAGCGTTTAGAGCAGTTTTCGCGCCAGGCGCAGACAGCACAGCTTTGTCGTGCCATAAATAACCTCGAAAAAGTCTGCCGTAGCGTCTTAAGGCGGTGCGGCGAAACGTGATTTACTTTTTATCAGTTGGAAACTGGTAGATGACTTCGTTGCTTCGCACCAGGCCAAAGTCCTTGCGGGCGATGCTTTCGAGGTAGCGGCGGTCGGATTTGAGGGCAACGATCTCATATTTCAGTTTTTCATTTTCAACTTTGTTCTCGGCCAGGCGGGCCTCGATTTTGTCCTTGTCATGTTTCAGCTCAAAAATACGCAGCAGTCCCTTGTCACCGAAAACGGTGAAAAAGAGAATGAATGCCAGGCATCCCGCCGGGATGACATACATTCTTTTCTGCAGTGGGAATTTCAAGTGATTACCCTTTTCCTGACCTGGCCGCGAAATAATCGGCGGTCCGGCCGAGTCCGGTCTCAAGATCGACCAGAGGTTTCCATCCCAATTTATCAATTGCCAGCGAGATGTTCGGCTGGCGCTGTTTGGGGTCGTCCTGGGGCAGTGGCTTGAAGACGACCTTCGACCGTGATCCGGTTATTGTAATGATTTTCTCGGCAAACTCAAGAATTGTGTTTTCAACCGGGTTGCCCAGGTTCACCGGTCCGATGAAGCCGTCGCACTCCATCATGCGGATCATACCCTCCACCAGGTCGTCCACATAGCAGAATGAGCGGGTCTGCGAGCCGTTGCCGTAAACGGTGATGTCATGATTGCCGAGCGCCTGCAGGATGAAGTTGGAGACCACCCGTCCGTCGTTTTCGGCCATGCGCGGGCCATAGGTGTTGAAAATGCGGATGATGCGGATGTCCACGCCGTTCTGGCGGTGATAGTCCATCATCAGTGTTTCCGCCACCCGTTTGCCCTCGTCGTAGCAGCTGCGGATGCCGATCGGGTTGACGTTGCCCCAGTAGTCTTCGGTCTGGGGGTGAATCTGGGGGTCGCCGTAAACCTCCGAGGTGGAGGCCTGCAGGATGCGAGCCTTGACCCGTTTGGCCATTCCCAGCATGTTGATCGTGCCCATCACGCTGGTCTTGACGGTCTTGACCGGGTTGTACTGGTAATGCACCGGCGAGGCGGGGCAGGCCAGGTTATAGATGCGGTCCACCTCCAGCAGGATCGGCTCGACGATGTCATGGCGGATCAGCTCGAAGCGGTGGTTGTCCATCAGGTGGATGATGTTGTCCTTGCTGCCGGTGAAGAG
>MGZK01000128.1 GCA_001802125.1 Geobacteraceae bacterium GWC2_55_20 | reverse complement strand
CTCTTGCGGGGGATGTTGCGCCAGAAGCGCCACATGTAGGGCTGCGCCCGCTCTTCCTCGGTCGGGGCCGCCACCGGGATGACCCGGTACTGCCGCGCGTCCAGCGCCTGGATGATGCGACGGATGCTGCCCCCCTTGCCGGCGGCATCGTTGCCCTCGAATGCCACCACCACCGACAGCTTCTTGAAATCGGGGTGGCGGGTCAGCAGGTTGAGCTTGCCCTGGTATTTTTCCAGCTCACTTTCGAATTCGGATTTTTTGAGGCTCTTGGTCAGGTCCAGGGTCTGCAGGATCAGCAGGTTGTCGATGGTGGGCAGGATCGGCGGAATCGGTTCTTCGTGCCGGGGCGGCTCGGCCGCATCCAGGCGCTGGCGCATCGCGTTGAGGATGGCCTTGCCGATGGTCAGGTAGCGGTAGCGCGGATCGGTGCCCTCGACGATGGTCCAGGGGGATTCGGCGGTGCTGGTGGTGCGCAGCATCCGCTCGGAAACCTGGCGGAACTTGTCGTACAGTTTGTAGTGATCCCAATCGGTTTCGGTGACCCTCCAGCGGGTCTTGGGATCTTTCTCCAACAGTTTGAGGCGTTTCTTCTGCTCGTCCTTGGAGAGGTGCAACCAGAACTTGAGCACCAGAGCCCCTTCGTCGCAGAGCATCTTTTCAAAACGGGCTATACGCTCCAGGCGCTGGTCCAGCTCGGCATTCTTGATAGTGCCGTAGACATTCTCCACCAGCGGCCCGGAATACCAAGTGCCGATGAACACGCCGATCTTGCCTTTGGGGGGCAGCACCCGCCAGTAGCGCCACATCTGCGGCCGTTCCAGCTCCTCGTCGGTCAGGTCGCGCAGCGCATGGGTTTCCACGTGACGGGGGTCCATCCATTCGTTCAGCAGGTTGACCGTCTCACCCTTGCCGGCGCAATCAACCCCCGCCACCAGGATGATGACCGGGAACTTCCGGGACTGGAACAGGTCCAACTGGGCATCCAGCAGCCCCTCGCGCAGTTCGGGGATTTCCTTCTTCCAGACTTCCTTGCTGATCTTGTGACCCAGTTCGGCGGATTCAAACATGATAAAGTCAACCTCCGTATGCGTATATGATTGCTACGATCAAATACTGTAACAGATAATGAAATTTAATCCATTCTGATTCAACCACCTTATTTAAAAGTAATTGTCGTAATAGAGCAGGCATGGTATAAAGAGCCATGGCTGAAATCAAGATCATCGACAGGTCATTCATGGTCTCGCGCAAGCGCGGGAATGGCACTCTCAGATACGAAGTCTGGCTGGATAATGACGCTGTGAGCCGCTACAACCTGGCATACATCAATCATCTGATCTTCAGCGGCGACAACGGCCGGGTGCTTGGATATGACAACCGGCATGGACACCACCGACATTTCAAAGGAACTGTCGAGTCAATAGATACGGCAAATTTTGAGGAAATCGAACGGCGCTTCGAACAGGAATGGACAATGGTGCTGGAGGAATACAATGCGCAACGTAGTCGTTAAAACTGGAACCACCGGGGAATACTTCGCACGCGGGACAGAGATCGCGCAAAAGGTTGACCTTGGAGTACCCCTGGAACCGGAGTTTACCCTTACCTTTGAAGATCCTGGCGATATGTTTGCTGTCATGTCTCCCGCAAGGCTCGAACTATTTCGCGCGGCGAAGGCGGATCCCTCATCCATTACCGCCATCGCACAGCGCCTGCGGCGTGACAGAAGCACTGTCAAAAAGGATGTTGATATCCTGGTTGCAGCAGGTCTTCTCAATATAGAAGAGGTTCCCCTCCCCGGCCATGGCCGGCAGAAATTTGTACGGGCAACGGCAGACAGAATTCAGTTGCAGGCTGTGGTGGTTTGATCCGCAAGCCTTTATTCACAGCTTGAAAACCACAAGGGGGCATGCCCGACAAGGACATGCCCCCTTTTAATATGGTCATCCGAAACAATAGTATCAAATAATCATTTCCCCGCCAGCTCCCTGGAGCGATTACAGGCCGCCTCAACGCCGTTCATGACCACACCGCGGAATCCGCCGTTTTCCAGAACATGCAGGCCTGCGATGGTGGTGCCGCCGGGCGAGGTCACCTTCTCCTTCAACAGCGCCGGATGCTCACCGGTTTCGACGACCATCCGCGCAGCGCCCAGCACGGTCTGGGCCGCCAGTTGGGAGGCCACGTCCCTGGGCAGGCCGTTTTTCACTCCGGCATCGGACAGCGCCTCAATGAAGGTGAAGACATAGGCCGGGCCGCTGCCGGACAATCCGGTCACGGCGTCCATCTGCTTTTCGTCAACGCAGACTGCGCTGCCGGTCAGCGAGAAAATCTGCCGTGCCAGATCCAGGTCGCTGTCGGAGGATTTGCGTCCGCCGCAGACCGCGGTCGCGCCGGCGCCGATCAAGGCCGGAGTATTGGGCATCGAGCGGATCACCCGGCAGCCGGGCGCCAGGTTTTCCTCGATCTTGGCGGTGGTAATTCCGGCCATGATCGATATCACCAGCTTCTGCGGGGTCACGGCCTGTTCCAGGTGGTCCAGCACGCTCGCGGCATGCTGCGGCTTGACCGCCAGCACGACCACCTCGCCCCACGCGGCCGCCTCGGCAACATCCTCGACGATGCGCACGTTGGGAAACTTTGCCGTCAGCTCGTCCCGACGCTTCATGCTGATCTCCGCCACGCAGATGCCTACCCCCACATCCTCCCGCAACAGGCCGCGCATGATCGCTTCGGCCATGTTTCCGCCGCCGATAAAGGCTATTTTACGAACATTGAGCATATGATCCCCCCGATAAATTCAATTCACACTGCTTCTGGTGACCAGAGCGACACCGACACAGATCAGGCAGATACCGGCCCAGCGCATCTGGCTGACATTCTCCCCCAGGTACCACTGGGCCAGGAAAGCCACCACGACATAACTCAGCGCCTGAAGCGGCAGCGCCACCGAAAGATCCTCCCACGAAAGCACCGCCAGCCAGAGCCCGAAATAGACCGCCTGCATCGCGGTACCCAGGATCAGCCGCCAGTTGGTCAGGGCCTTGAACACGGTATCGACTATCTGGCGGAAACCCATGGCCGAGATATCGCCGGTACTCCTCATCCCCTGTGTCAGAAAGATATCGCCAACAGCGCCGGCTGTTATGGCAAACAGCATGACGATCAACGTCTTCAGCATTTCACATCTCCACGGTAATTTTGCACGGTAATCTTCAACTGCTTCAGCTTCTCCCTGACAGCAGGACTGTTGATCGCGGCCAGTTCCTCTTCATGCCGGTAGTCCGGCATACGGCGGGTGATTTCCGCGTCCGGCAGAACTCCCGGATGGAAGTAGATCTCGGTCAGGCCGTCCCGCAGGTCGTTGAGGATATCGAGAACATAGGCCTCGGTCATGCGGCCGGAGTTCAAGACCCCCTTGACTTCGGCGGCGTAACGGATATTCAGGTCATCAAGTCGGGGCAGGGCGTTATTTGACAATGAGCCGAAGATGACCCGCTCGACGGTCTTGCCAATCCGCCTCTCCTTGTCGAACTTAAGGTTATGGCCCAACCGCTCCCGCGAAAGGCGGAAGCTGGAGATGCCGTAGCGCGGCATCAGTCCGGCCAGGATCGAAAAAATGGTGGGGTGCAGGTGGATGTTGAGATGACCGTCAATATGGGTCAGTGGAATGCCGGCACCCAGCACCCGCACGATCTGGGCCTCGATCTCGCGTTTCAGCTGGCAGAACAGGCCGCGATCGAAGAAATAACGCATGCCGGCCGCCACCGGGTTATCGGTGAAATTGCCATCAGGATCGACCAGTCCGGGGATACTGTCGGGCGGCAACACCCCCCGCCCCTGCACCAGCGTCAGGTGCAGGCCGACCTGCAGGCCGGGATTGCGCCGAGCGATCTCGACCGCCGCGTCAAAGGCGGCCGCTCCGGGCATGATCGAGGCACAGGTCAGCAGCCCGTCCCGCCAGGCCTGCTCCACCGCGCGGTTGACGCCCGGGGAAAGGCCGAAGTCGTCGGATGTGATGATAAGTTGTTTCAATTCCAACCGTCCAAGTTTTCTGCGCCCTCAGACATGGTCAGATGCGGTGGCGTCAAGGAGTGAGGAGTGAGGCGTACCCCATGGTACGCCGCAGGGACGAGTGACAAAGGCAACTCCGCAGATGGCCGTGTATCAGGGCGCACTGGATTCCTTGCGCTTGCGCATGTACTGCAGATACTGCTTCCCTTCCTTGAGCAGCTTCTTGCGCTCTTCGGAATTTACGATCATCCTGCCGATGCTGCGGGCGATGTATTTGGGGCGGAAGTAGAACTTGTCGTAGAATTCCTCCACAGAGTTGAAGATTTCGGAATTGGACAGGTTCGGATAGTTGATCACGCATTTCTGGTGGCCGGTGTCATCGATGAAGTTGTCCGACGAGATCCAGCCGTTCTGCTTGCAGAGATCGTAGAACTCGGTGCCTGGATAGGGCGAAGCCAGCGAGGCCTGGATCGAATTCAGGTCCATGTCCTTGGCAAACTTGATCGTCTCCTGGATGGTTTCCCTGGTTTCTCCAGGCAGTCCCATGATGAAGGCACCATGGATAGAAAGCCCCAGTTTCTTGCAGTTCTTGGCGAACTCGATCGCCTGCTCCTTGGTGACCCCCTTCTTGATGTTCTTGAGGATCTGGGCGTTGCCACTTTCGAAACCGACCACCACGTGGCGCAGACCGGCCTCGCGCATCACCCGCAGGGTCTCGAAATCGGTATTGGCCCGGGCATTGATCGTCCAGGAGATATTCAGCGGCTTGATCAGGCGCGCCACCTCCTGGGCATGCTGGCGGTTGGCGGAAAAGGTATCGTCGTCGAAGGAGAGCTCGCGCATCTCGGGGATATTTTCGGTGATCCACTTGATCTCTTCATAGACATTCTGCGGTGAGCGGACCCGCATGCGCTGGCCGGAAAAGGTCTGCGGCCAGAGGCAGTAGATGCACTTGGAGGGACAGCCGCGACTGGAATAAATCGAGACGTAGGGGCTCTTGAAGTGCGGGATCACGTATTCGGAAATCGGCAGGTCACGCTTGTAGATCGGCGCGACAAAGGGGAGCGCATCCAGGTCTTCGATCAGTGGCCTGTCGGCGGTATGAACCGCCTTTCCGTCCCGCATGTAGCTGATGCCGTCCACCTTGTCCCAGTCACGTCCTTCGCACAGTTCCTTGGTGGAATAGTCGAATTCACCGCGACAGACGATATCGATGGCGCCCTTGCCGGCACGCAGCGATTCCTCCGGCAGGATCGTCACGTGCGGTCCGGTCAGCACGGTGACGATCTCCGGTTTGACAGCCTTGATGCGCCGGGCGGTCTCGATGTCGATCATCAGTGTCGGGGTGGAGGTGTACATCACCACCATATCGAAATCCTTGGCGATTTCCAGGCACTTCTCAAGATCGAACTTCTGCACCGGGGCATCCACCACGCGGCTGCCTTCGATCATAGCGGCCGGAAAACAGAGCCAGGTTGGATACCAGAAAGAGGTCACCTCGCGGGAAGCCTGATAGCGCGCGCCGGCGCCGCCGTCGAAATCCTCGAAAGTGGGTGGATTTAAAAAAAGCGGTTTCATTACTACTCCTTATCTGCGTAAAAAAGGAAACAGAGTAGCAGGTATCCTGCCGGAAAGTCAAGATTTAGACGGCCAGACATCCAACAAAAAGCGGGGCACCCGAACCGGATACCCCGCAACAGAAGCGTTGGAGCGGAGCTGCAATCTTATTTCTTTGCCTGCTTGGCGATGATCAGATCCTTGACCTGCTCATAGACCGGGACGGGCAGGATCTTGCGTGACTTGAGCTGGGCCTTGTTGGCAAAGGGACGGCCGGCCATGACCTTGGCGGCATAGGCGTCGCCAATTCCGGGGACAGCTTTCAGCTCGGCCTCGGTGGCGGTGTTGATATCCACAAGCTTGGCTTTGGCGGTGGCCTTGGCTCCGGCGGCAGTAGCCTTCGCATCGGTTGCGGCTGCCTTGGCGCCGGATTTTGTGCCGGCCACGGCCCCCTTGGCCGCAGCGGCCGAACCTTTGGCGCTTTCCTTGACCGCCGTCGCGGAGGCCTTGGTCTTATCCCCGGCGCTCTTGGCGACCCCGGCCGCATCGGGGGCGGTCACCTTGACTTCTACGGCAGAGGCAAGACCGGTGGACAGCATCAGCGTTGCGGCGGCCATGGCGATTTTTGCGAAAAAGCTTTTCATTGTACCCCTCCTCTTAAGTTAGTTACCGTTTAATATCAATCCGGGAGTACAAATGTCAACCGTGTTTAGATTGTTATACTAACGTCCAATCAGCATGTCGGCCAGATTTGCCGCCAGTTTGGCGTTGTCCTGATCCAGATAGCGATTCTGGAATATGGCGTCGTCGCCGAAAACCACAAAACTTCCCGCTCCGAAAGATCCGGCGATGACGATTTCGAACGGACCCAGCGCGTCGCCCTTTGTAAGAATTCTGTTGCCGTCCAGGTCGATCCAGGAACCGGCGGAGGTAAGCGCGATCGCAGCCCCCTCCCTTCCGGACTTGAGAGCCCAGCCGCCATAGACCGAAAAGCTGCTGACACCGGAGAAGAGCTGGTGCGGAGTCAACTCCCCGACACGGAAATTGATGTCCTTGTCGATCACATTTGACCGTTCGTGCAGGACCGCGTTGGAATGATCTATATCCAACCGCTCCAGCAGTCCGGCCAACGGCGGACCGATATGCAGCATCACCGCCAGATGCCCGCCCCGTTCGACAAAACGTGCCACCGCCTCAACCTCTTCAGCCTGCAACTGGGCGAACGGGCCAGAAATCACCAGAGCGGTCGCATCCAGGAGCGTATTATCGCTCAAAGCCTCGCTGGTAGCGACAACCTCACCCCCTTTGCCGCGAATGATATCCGCCAGGTTTGACAGCTGCAGCTCACCCTTTTCACCGATCAGGAACTGCTGATTATGACCCTGGTCGAAAATGACTTTTGGCAATGATTCATCAGCGATAGCAAAACCGGCACAGAGTAATACGACAAATAAGGCACTGAAACTGATCCACGTTTTATTCATTAGAAAGAACCTCCGCCAAATAAGATCGACTTTGTCTTTTATAAATCATCACCGGCATAAAATGCAAGAAGTTCTTTTCCTACGGCACCCGGTTGTGATAGGTAAACGGTAGATTCTTACCGGCGCTTGTATTCCGCCGATTTTTTATGTCAAAGGAGCATGATCATGAGCAGCAGGAAACCTGAACTCACCTTCAAGTATGTCTTCAACTACGGCTACAACCCGTCCTACGTAAACGGCGCCCAGGGCGGTTTTTCTCCACGCGGCGAGATGGTGATCAATTTCTACCTGGAGCGCCAGCCGTTACCGGATGCGATCACCCACGAGATAACCGCCGAAGGGGCCATCGGCCGTGAAATAGCGGTTGAACCGAAGGATCTGGCCAGCAGTATGGTGCGTTTCATCGATACCGGCGTCGTCATGAGCTATGAGAACGCCAAGGTGTTCCACTCCTGGATGGGAGACAAGCTGCGCGAGATTGAGGAGATGCAGAAAGCACGCACCGCCTTTGAAGAGACCCAGAACGGCGGACAGGCATAGAGGAATACAGCATGAATACAGGGGTCAGGAATGACAGAAAGAAATCCTTCTAATATAGCCGTTTTCCTGACCTCTGCATTCATGCTGTTTTTTTTGCCGGCACTTGTAAACGCATTCCCGATACCCGAGCGGCTGGAGTTCGAAATATCCTACAGCGGCATTCCGGCAGGCCGCGCGGTACAGGAGGTCAAGCAGGTCGGCGACGAGATACTGATCGTTTCCACGGCCAAGTCAGCCGACTGGCTCAAGTTTTTTTTCCCGGTGGACGACCGCATCGAGTCGATCCTGGTTTCCGGCGCCCCGCCACACCACATCGGAGTTCCCCGCCTGTATCGCGAACGGATCAGGGAGGGCTGGACCCGTTTCCAGAAAGATGCGGTATTTGACCGCAAGAACCAGGAAGTCACCACCAAAGACTTCCTGAAGAAGTGCGAAACCACCGCTAAAATCACCGATAGAACCTACGACACCCTCTCCAGTTTTTTCTATTTCCGGTCCATCCCGCTTCAGGTCGGGGCATCCCATTTCATTGAAATTTTCGACTGCAAGAAACTCTGGAACACCGAGGTCCAGGTTTTGCGGCGGGAAGAGCTGGTAACTCCGCTGGGCAGATTCAAGACGGTCGTGATCAAGCCGGTGCTGAAGTTCGAGGGAATCTTTGCCCGCACCGGCGACATGTTCATCTGGCTCACAGACGATGAGCGCCGCATTCCGGTGCAGATGAAGTCCAAGGTCAGGATCGGCAGCATCACGGCCACATTGACCGGCGGCAGCTACTGGCCCGACAAGAAATGAAACACGCCTCTATCCACCTGCACATGAGTTTCCCTGTTATTCCGCCCGCAAACGCCTTCGCCACTGCCAGACGCAAAAAGGTCTGAGCCGCATGCCCGCCGAGCTACTGCTAGCGTTGCTGTTCGCGGCCGCCTTTGTGGCCGGCCTGATCGACTCGATCGCCGGTGGCGGCGGCCTGATAACGGTGCCGGTGCTGATGGGGATCGGACTGCCGCCCCAGGTGGCGCTGGGGACCAACAAGCTCCAGGCCTCCTTCGGCTCGGGCAGCGCCATGCTGCACTTTGTCCGGGCCGGAACCGTCAAATTGAGCGACTGCCGGAGCGGCATTCTCTGGACGACAGTCGGGGCGGCGCTGGGGGTCGGGACAGTGCAGCTGCTGGACGCGACTCTTCTCAAACAGCTGATCCCCTGGCTTCTGGCGGCAATCGCAATCTACACGCTGCTTTCACCCAGCCTGGGTGCCGAAGACTGCCACGCCCGCATGAAAGCCGGACCGTTTTACCTGCTGTTCGGACTGGCGATCGGCTTTTATGATGGTTTCTTCGGGCCGGGCACCGGTTCATTCTGGACCATGGCGCTGATGATGCTTCTGGGCTGTTCGATGCTGCGGGCCACGGCCACGACAAAAGTCATGAACTTCACCAGCAACTTCGTGGCGTTGATCTTCTTTCTGTCGGTCGGGCAGGTGCGTTTCACGGAAGGGATTGTAATGGGGATCGGACAGTTTCTGGGGGCCAGGGTCGGTTCAAGACTGGTCATCAAGCGCGGCACCGCCTTCATCAGGCCGGTCTTCATCACGATGGTGCTGGCGCTGGTGGCGCGGTTGATCTATCAGAACTTCAAATAAACCTTGAAAAAGCATTTGCCACAGAGGACACAGTGTTCTCAGAGAAAATCCAACCTATTACAGCATTAAGGCTATTCACCCAAAAGGTGATTCAAGAAAATAGTTTTTTTGTTGTCAGTACTCTGTGTTCTCTGTGATCTCTGTGGCTAACTGCCGTTTTAAGAATAAAGCCCTACCCTCCCGAAAGATACTCCCCCAGCACGCCCCGCGAATGTTCATCGTCGTGACAATGCACGCACAGGTTTTCCCAGTTGGAACCATCGGGGGGGTTGTTGTGGTGGTTGCCGTCCTTGTGGTGGACGGTGAGCAGGTTCAGGCTGGCGGCATCGAATTCCCGGCCGCACTTGGCACAGACCGGTCCGTGGATTTTCAGGGACTTGCTACGATAGTTGCTGTTCCCATCTGCCTCGCCGCGCATCTTCTTTACCAGGGCTGCTGCGGCATCCGGGCTGGGCAGGGTAACTGTTCGCGGACCTCGTGATCTCATATTATTCTCCCAGCCTGAAAACACGAATCTGGTTGGTGGTGTTGCGGGCGGCAACCGGCGCGCCCATGGTCATGACCACCATATCACCGAGGTGGAAACCGTTTGCCAAAAGCAGCCGACCGGACTCGGCCACCATCTCGTCGGTATTGCTCTGCATCTGCATCAGCAGGGAATTGATCCCCCAATAGAGTGACAGTTTCCGGCGCACACCCTCGTCAGGCGTTATGGCAATGATCGGGGCGACCGGACGGCAGCCGGACATCAGCGCGGCGGTATGTCCGCTTTCGGTCATGGCCACGATCGCCTTTGCGCCAAGGGACTCGGCCGCTTCGGCGGAAGCCCTGGCAATGGCTATATCGATCTCGTTCCCCTGGGGATTGAGGTGATGCGAATTATGCACCGTGGAACGTTCGATGGTCAGCGCGATTTTGGCCATGGTCGAAACCGTCTCCAACGGATAGCACCCGACCGCGGTCTCGCCGGAAAGCATCACCGCGTCGGTCCCGTCCAGGATCGCATTGGCAACGTCGGAGGCTTCGGCCCTCGTCGGCCGGCAGTTATCGGTCATGGACTCCAGCATCTGGGTCGCGGTAATGACCGGCTTGCCGGCCTGGTTACAGGCTCTGATCATCCTCTTCTGAATCAGGGGCAGCTGTTCCGGCTCCATCTCCACCCCCAGATCCCCCCGCGCCACCATCAGCGCATCGGCAACAGCAATTATGTCGTCCAGGTTTTCCACCGCCTCCGGTTTCTCGATCTTGGCGATCACCGGAATCTCGCTGTTCAGCCGGGCCAGTTCAATTTTGATATTCATGATATCGCTCTTGGTGCGGACGAAGGAAAGCGCAACCCAGTCAACACCGGCGCCGACGCAGAAGCGGAGATCCTCCAGATCCTTTTCGGTCAGTGATGGCGCGGAAACATTGACCTGGGGGAGATTGATCCCCTTCTTGTCCTTGAGCACCCCACCCTTGACCACCAGACAACGCACTTGGTCAGGGGACGTATCGAGCACCCGCAACTCCATACGGCCGTCATCCAGCAGAATCCTCGATCCCGGCTGCACATCGCGCACCAGACCCTCGTAAATCGTCGGGATGATGCCGGGATTGACCTGGTATTCACCTACCGCTATTCCGACCTCGGCCCCGTCCGTCAGCTGCATGGCCCCGTTGATCAGCATACCGGCACGGATCTTCGGACCCTGCAGGTCGGCAATCACCCCGACCGGCACATTACACGAAACCGCGGCAGTCCTGATCGCCTGCAAGGCGGTTAGTTTCTCGTCATGGGTGCCATGGGAAAAATTGAGCCTGAAAAGGTCAACGCCTGCCGCGATCAGCTTTTCAGCCATTCCGGGTATTGCGCACGACGGCCCCCATGTTGCCACGATCCTGGTCCGTTTGATTTCCCGCATGTTGTCAATCATCGGCAATCTCCTTGTCTATTCTCTCTGGCTATCCACGGCTGAAATTATTAGCACAAGCCGGTGGATTTCGGGCATAAAAATTTAATTTATGATTAATGTTCCGCATTCAGTGGAGGCGTAACATCCACACTAAATTGCTATGGTTCTTACGGCATGGATATGCAATAATATCTATACACAAAGGGGGTGTGAGTCATGAAATGTGAATACAGCGATGGCCTCAAGGTCAACTATTCGGGACCGCTCCAGATAACCAAGGGTACGGATGTAAATGTTTTCATCAAGGAAGCGAGCATACCCGATTCCGTTAAAAGTGACCTGGATATGGCCCTCTACAAAAACAGCTGTGGCGATTTAAGGGATGTTGCCGACACGGTAACTAAAACCTTCGGCAATAGGGCATGTATACATTAGCATCAACAACATTATGCCCCCCGCCTCGAAAGGCGGGGGGCATATTTGTTTGTATGACCGTTCACTGTATACAGATTGCATTCACCCCGGTTTACGAACGTCAGCAACCATCTTGTCCACCAGCACCCAATCGCGCTTGTAATCCAGGTGACTGCCGCCATTTTTCCGCAGCGACTCGGCAACCAGGCGGTTGATGCGTTCCTGGTCCGACTTGAGAATCTGAATGAAGCGGAATCCACAGCGCAGTACCTCGGGCTGACGGTCTTCCCAGACTGTTTCAGCCAGCGCGCAGATCGGCAGACCTTCATTCGGAGCAACAAAAAACATCGACAGCGGAGTCGGCCGACCTTCCGCTGCAAACGTTAATCCGATTCCGCCTGCACTGAGGCTGACTGCGGTCTCCTGAAGGACGAGTCCCGGCGGCAGGCCGTTGCTGCCCATATGGGCCATGATCCGCTTCCACTCCTTTTTGAAAGATGAAAGCGGAAAATTCCCGCAACGCTGGAAGATTCTAACAGACAGCTCGACACGCGGGACACTCCGGCGTTGAAACATCTCCAGCGAGCCGTGCATGCGGAGTTGAAGGATATTGCCGCCGGTGATGCCGGTCAGGTCGGCCAGCACCTGGATTCCGCTCCCCAAGGCCTCGGTGGTCAGCTTGTAGGTTGCCTTCCCGACCTCGTCATCATGCGTACCGCACCCACCGTAGACGACCATCAGTTCGAGCGAATCCATGTTGCTGGAGACCACGACACCGCTCAGCGACTCGTAAATCTCGCTGTCGCGCTCCGCCGACATATTGACCATGCAGACCTTCTGCCTCAGGCCAAAATAGCGGCTGTAATCACTTATGTGGGATTGAGGGGACATATTGGCGGTCCATATTGAAACGGTGACTTGACTGAATGCATGAATTAGAAGGGGGGCATCTTACCTCAATCCGGATGCAAATACCAGATGGCCGCCAACATTTTTTCATGTGGATGCCAGGATGGCGGGAAAACTACTACTATCCGGCTGGAAAAAAACAATTTGGGGGTCATTGCCTTTTCATTAGCTTTTAAAGTGGTGAAGTATACGAAGAAAAACAGAGGGTGGGACTATTCTCCGGCCAGTTTGATGGCGGCAGCCGCAATTTCCCTGCCGAGCCAGATGCCATGCCGGTGCATATTGTCAAGTGCGGTACGGATGGAAATGGGGGCACCTTCCTGTTTGGCGCGAATCAGAATTCCGATTGAACCGGGACGGGTCTGCAGACATCCGACAAAAGTTCATCTTCGCTGATGTTTATGGCGGGAGTACCAACCCTATGAAGTGACAGCAGGAACTCGACCCTCTTCATTCCCAGCATTTGAGCCGCTTGGCCCGATGACAGCCGCTTCATCTCGAAAAGTTTGGCAGCCATGGCCAGCTTCGCCTCGGTCTCAAACTCCTGCCGGGTCTCGGCAAGTGCATCGGGCAGGGTTTCGGGATATTCTACCTGCATCTGCATTGACATGATTTTGCTCCGATGTGTCATGTTAACTGAGTGTTTTTCAAAACTATAGCTAATGTTGGCAGGTTATACAAGGTGTCATTGACATGGTAATAACTTGTACGGGAGCTTTAAATCAACAATTCCTACAGGGGGTGAAAAATAAAAGGCTTGTTGTCAAATGAAAGCAAGCCTTTCATTTTCAGTGTACATAAGATATTCAGCGGCATCGACCGCATTGTCACCCGTTCAGCAATTTCACCGTGGCCCGGCCGTCGGCGTAATAATCGATGATATTGAGGCAGCCGTAGCTCTGTTCGATATTGAACATCGCCGCCAACGGCGCACCGATCGCGTTCAGCAGCACGATGCGGTTGACCCCGCCATGCCCCACCACCAGTATCTCCTGACCGGAGTGGCGAGTAACAATTTCCCCGATCACCGGCATCAGCCGCGCCTCCACATCCAGAGGATTCTCACCCTGAGGTATGCGGTAGTTGACCAGGTCGGCCAGGCGCGACTGCCACTGTTCCGGCCATCGCGACTGGATTTCCTGCCAGGTCATCCCTTCCCAGACTCCGACGTTCAACTCGCGCAGTTCACTGCGCCTGACCGGTTCGATGCCGAACTGGCCGCAGATGATATCGGCCCCGATGGCGCAGCGCGACAGGTCGCTGCTGTAACAGGCCGAGATTTTAGTCTCCGCCAGGCGTTCCTTCATCAGGTGATACTGCTCCACCCCCAGGTCGGTCAGGGCCACATCGGTCTGGCCGTTGTAGCGGGCCTGGTCAAAACCGGCCACCTGGCCGTGGCGAATCAGATAAATACGTGTATGTGGCGTCATTGATCTTCTCCGTAGCATGATTTATATCTTGTCTCCTCTCAGATCTCCGGCAAACAGCTTACCGGCGCCGCGCGAGGCGCAGAAATCGCCGCACATGGTGCAGGTGGCCTCGTCCTCCGGTGTACGGCTGGCGCGTATGGCACGGGCGTCATCCGGGTAGAGCGCCAGCTGGAACTGCTTCTCCCAATCCAGGTCGCGGCGGGCCTTGGACATCTCCTTGTCGCGCCGACGCCCCTTTTCCGGATACTTGTTCATGTCGCCGATATAAACCGCCACCTTGGCCGCCTTGACGCCGTCCCGCACGTCCTGCTCGTTGGGCAGCGCCAAATGTTCGGCCGGAGTGATGTAACAGATCAGGTCGGCGCCAAAGCGGCTGGACTGGGCCGCGCCGATCGCGGCGGTGAGATGGTCGAAGCCGGGCGCCACGTCGGTGGCGATCGGCCCCAGCATGTAATAGGGCGCGCCGCCGCTCATGCGCTTCTGGAGCTGGATGTTGCCCTCGATCTCGTCCAGCGGCACATGTCCCGGTCCCTCCACCAGCATCTGGCAGCCCATGTCGCGGCCAAGCTCGGCCAGTTCGCAGTTGATCAGCAGCTCCTGGATCTGGGCCCGGTCGGATGAGTCGTGGATCGCTCCGGCCCGCAGGCCGTTGCCCAGGGACAGCACCGTGTCGTATTTCTTCAGGATCGAGACCACCCGGTCAAACTTCTCGTAGAGCGGGTTTTCGCGATTATTGGCCAGCATCCAGGCCACCATGCTGACCCCCCCCTTGCTGACCAGGCCGCCATAACGGTAGCCCTGCTTGCGCAATCGCTCGATGGTGTAGAGGTTGATGCCGCAGTGCACCGCCATGAAGGCCATGCCGTCGGCGCACTGCTTCTCGATCAGGTCAAAGAGCATCTCCTCGTCCAGCTTGTTGGGGTCGCCGTATTTCCTGGCCGCCTCGCAGAAGGCCTGGTAGAGCGGCACATTGCCGACCGGCAGATCCACGGCGGCGATCACCTCGCGCCGCACCCGGTCCAGGTCGCCACCCACCGAAAGCTCCATCAGCGTGTCAGCCCCGGATTCCTGGGCGGCAATGGCTTTGCGCACTTCGGCGGCATAGTCGATGATATCGGAAGAGGTGCCGATCGAAGCGTTGACCTTGGTAGACAGTCCCTTGCCGATGCCGGCGATGCGGGACGGTTTGCGGTTGTGATTCCAGGGGATTACGATCTTCCCCTCGGCCACCATCTGCAGGATATACTCGTTGGAGAGCTCCTCCTGGGTGGCAACGGCGGCCATCTGGGGTGTAAGGATGCCCTGGCGGGCGGATTCAATCTGGGTCAGCATTTGTTCTCCTTGTGATTTGATTTGGACTTGGACTTGGAATTGCCGTTTGAAATATGTGAGCAAAATTTCTGTAAGACATGACTCACGCGACGACGCGACGGCGCAACGAAAGGCTTTTAAACCTGAATAAAACAGTTAACCGCCGATGAATGCCGATACACGCAGAGAAATCAAAAACTTGTAGAAGTCCCTGGCTTAACCCAAATGGTTGGTACGTTTATTATACGTAATGCTTGCTTTTCTCGGCGTACATCTGCGTATTCGGCGGTTAAACTGCCGTTTATGATTTAGAGCGTTGCGTCGTCGCGTGAAACTTTTTTTGTTCCTTACCCGCTTACCTAACTGCCGAAATAATAATCAGAGCCAGAATCTCATTCAACTCATTGATACAGCCGATCACATCCCCGGTGATGCCCCCCAGGCGATGCTGGAACCAGGCCTTGAGCAACCAGGTGAAGGCCATTACTACAAACAGCACCACCAGCCCCGTGGTTCCCAGCAGCAACCAGGCCGCGGCCAGCGCCATCCCCCAGGCCAGCAGCAGCTGCAAAGTACCGGCCCCAACGGTCATGACCGACCCCAGGCCGTCCTGGCGGGCGTTACGGGCATAAACGATCGTCTGCACCTGGCCGAAACGGGCCAGAACCGGGAACAGCAGCAGCGCCTGCCACTTGTGTTCGAGCGGCACCGCCAGCAGCGCCTGCCACTTCAGCAGCAGCCCCAGCACCAATCCAACCGCGCCGACCGCGCCGACATGGGAATCCTTCATCACCGCCAGGAAACGCTCGCGACCACCCCGCGCCGCCAGCCCGTCGCAGACATCCGCCAGACCGTCCAGGTGCAGGGCGCCGGTTACCGCCGCCAGGGCCGTAATCAGCAGCGCATCGCAAAGCGGACGCGCCAGCCAGGGCGTGACCAGCCAGTTCAGCGCAACCAGCAGCGCGCCGATGGTCAGCCCCGCCAGCGGGAAGACCGCCGTGGAGCGACCCAGGTCCTCCTTTTCGCAACGGGTGTCGAAGGGGAGTGGAATAATGGTAAGAAATTGTAAGGCAATCAGATAAAGGCGCATAAATCCGGCGGTTATATTGGAATTTGTTTTACAAATATTTTTGTCAGGCACTTCGGTGATTGTACGAATCCGAGGATGACCAGGTCCGCCAATCCTCCCGATTGTTGGCATTTATTTTCTGCTTTGCATAAGCGCGTGATGGCTTTCCAAGACAAATAAAGTCTTGAAAAGCCCCGCAAACAGCTCTATATTTAGAGCTGAACAAAGGGGGCAATTATGAACATGGACACCATTTACGCCGATTATTCTATCAGTATGTCGGAATTCAAAAAAAATCCGTCTCAGGTACTCCGCACTGCCGGAGAAAAGCCGGTGGCAATCCTTAACCATAACCGACCGGCATTTTATATGGTAACACCTAAAATCTTCGAGATGTTGGTTGAAGCGCTTGCTGACCGGGATCTGACAGAGCTTGTCCGGCATCGTCTTACACAAAAAGATCTGAGTGTCGAGGTAGACATTGACACCGTCTGAAGCCGACAAGGGAAAAACCATATACCGCCTCAAGTTTGTGCCGGATGCTCTCAAGGAATGGCAAGCTCTTGACGGCAGTATTAAAGAACCCCTGCGCAAGACGCTGAAAAAACGTCTGGAGCGACAATTCCAACCCAGGAAGTTTCCCCACCAGATTTTAGAGACCAGCCTGAATGTTGCCGGTCACCTCACAGACTTTCCGGTCAACAATTCACCAAGGTGCCCAGCCTCTTCAACACCACATTCAGCGCACCATCCGGCAATTTGCAGACTAATTCCGCCTTCCGCGCTCTCCAATCAAGACTCTTAACCTGATCACTCAGAACAACCCCGCTCACCGGCAAACCCTGCGGAACGGCAACTTCAAAGGGATAGCCATATCCAATTTGGTACCTGTCCCCTTATTGTTCTCCGGCAGTTAGTCAACAATTAAATAATGTCCCTGAAGCCTCCACAAATTTCTGCCGATGACGACCTATTCGAGCCAAGGCTAATATTCAAGCTGAGCAACTTCTTTTGCTTGCATCAATATTTTATGAGTTCTCACTTTTTGGGTCCATATTCTCTGGCATCACAACAGCAACCACTTGTCCTTTCGCGCATGTCCTTCCATCTGCAGATAAGGATATATCGACAATGACTTTTCGTTCTTTAATTTCGATGATAACTCCGCGAAGCTCTAATTCGACTCCTAGAGGGGTCGGTGCTAGATAGACCACTTTGAGAGAGCCCGTAACAAATCGAAGTTTTGGTTTCGTACCCATTTCTATACCAGCTGCTCGGCATGCAGCTGCTGAAGCACTGGCGGTTCCATGGCAGTCGATTAAAGAAGCAATAAGGCCACCATAAACAAAACTAGGAATCGCTATATGGCATGATTCGGGCAAGAAATGAGCGATTGTTTCATCACCATCCCAGTAGCTCTTAAGCTGGTGCCCTGCTGCATTATTCTTGCCGCATCCAAAACAGTGACTTAGCTCATCTGGATAGCAGTCTTGGAACGCTTTCTTGTTCACGGGGAACTCCTTATTTTGTAATGATTGGCACGCCTTAGAACAAACCGCTTATTGGCCGGTTCTTCCTAGTTGGTACCTTCGCCTGTTCTCTGTATTTTCTCAATTCAATTATCTGATAAATATATGTTGTAACATTTATTGTTGACGGGCGGAATTTTTATTGTTACGTTCAAATTATGATCATCGAGTTTGATACTGCAAAAAGAGAAAAGACCCTGTTGGAATGTGGTCTTGATTTTGCTGATTCCGACAAGGTTTTTGACGGACTTCACTTTATCGCTCGCGATGATCGTTCTGATTACGGCGAGGAGCGTTTTTTCACAGTTGGGCTATTGGATAGCCGGATGGTTGTGATTGTCTGGACTCCGAGAAACGACGCTCGCCGAATTATTTCTATGAGGTACGCCAATGACCGCGAAATCAGCCGTTACAAAAAACACCTTGGTTGATCCTGATGATGCTCCGGAATTGACCGATACTTGGTTTGAAAAAGCTGACCTTATGCAAGGCACCAAGCTTGTTCGTCGGGGGCGTCCGGCTGGCCAGACTAAAGCTTCGCAAACCGTCCGTTTTGATTTGGACGTCCTAGCAGCCTTTAAGGCCACGGGTAAAGGGTGGCAGACCCGCATGAACGAGGCACTAAGGGAGTGGATGAAGGAACATCCGATGAAGCACGTCTGACCCTTCCGGGGTCATACCAAAAGCTCCACCATCTTCCTTCTCCGACCTTCCTAATATTTTTTGAAGATTCTATTCGCGACGCCGAAATATCCGATGCACACCAAGATTACTGAAATAATGAATATAGTCACTTTATTCTGGATTCCAAAGACAAGTCCAATTTATCAATAGCGCCAGGAAATATTTCGTTTTGTTCCTATGAAATCTTATTGACCGGTTCACGCAGGCGTGTACGGCATATCCACGGCTACCACGTCTCATTTCCCACTGCATCGCCGGTGGTTACTTCATGGTGAAGATTATCATCCGTAACTCCTGCCAGCAGCGTATCCAGGGTTGGCTACTCAGGCTCAATCAGCGTGATGACGAGCTTCCCTTCAACCTCGGACAGATCGACCCTGCTTCCCGACTTAATTCCGGTTTTATTTGCAAATGCGCCACGCAAACCAATCACCGGTTACTTCCGCCGGAAAAACTCTTGAAAAGCTGCTGCAACCCCGAAACGATCGAGTTCACCACCTCCGGTTCGGGTATCGGAATCTTCAGGCACGGTTTGCCGCTCGCCTCGTCTTTAGCGATAAAGCGCTGCACAATGGAGTCAACCGTAACGCCAGCGCTCTCCGGCTCCGCTCCCTGTCCTGCTTTTTTCGGCGACATCGCCTGGCTTAACCCCATCAGAAAACGCGCGCCGCCTTCCAGCAGATCATTGAGCGCCTTCTGCCCCGGATCGATAATCGGCCGCGGCGGTTCTTCCTCTTGCAGCGATTCCTCGGACTCATCAACAACATCATCAGCGCCAGCGCTCTCCTCCTCTTCAACGATTGCGTTCCGGTGAGCCTCTCCCCTGTCCAGGCCTGACAGCGCCTCTTCCACCGAGGTGATGAACTGTTCCATCTGGGATTTCTCCCGCATGACCAGATCCAGGCCATCTTCGTCCAGTGCACCGGCAAAGAGTGATTTTTTGAATTTGAGCAGCGACAGGATGCTCTCCTCGATGGAACCCTGTGAAACAAAATTGATGATCCGCACCGGTTTAATCTGCCCCATGCGGTGAATGCGGGCAATCCGCTGTTCCAGCACCGCCGGGTTCCAGGGAATGTCGATGTTGACCAGCACCGAGCCGCTTTGCAGATTAAGCCCCACCCCACCGGCGTCGGTGGAAAGAAACACCCGGCAGGACAGGGTCGTCGCGGAAGCGGGACATCAGCCCTTTGCGCTCTTTTGACGGCACGCTGCCGTTCAAATGGACATAGCCGATGCCGTTCCCCTCCAGCATCTTCGCCACCAGATCGGTCATGAGATGCCACTGGCTGAAGACCACGACCTTGTCGTTACCCTCCTGGATCAGTTCCTGGAGGATGATTTCCAGTTCCTCAAGCTTGGGGCCGTTCAGGGTCTGCTTGTCTACCAGCCAGGTGTTGTCGGCAACCATGCGCATACAGGCCAGCGCCATCTGCATCCGTTTCTGATCGGCATCGCAGAGGAAACGGAAACGCCGCCATTTTGACGCCAACTTCATGACAATTTCGGAAAAATCGTCATGAATCCGCATCTGCTCATCGGTCATCGGTACGAAGAAATTCTTATCCACCCGTGAAGGGAGCTGTTTTAACACCTCGTTTTTGCGACGCCGGATCATAACCGATTTGAGAGATGCCCTGATTTTGTCGAGATCGCGATAGCCAATCACCTTGCCGTCGGCATCAGTGAGCCGGTGGTTGTGGACAAAGCGGTAGAGCGGCCCAAGGTGATTGCGGTCAACAAACTCCATCAGCGAATGCAACTCCTCAATCCGGTTTTCCAGCGGGGTGCCGGTCAGGACAATGGCATAGGTCGATATAAGGGATTTTACTGTCTTGGCAGTGCGGGTCTTCCAATTCTTGATCCGCTGTGCCTCGTCCAGGATGATCAAATCAGGCTGCCAGGCGTTGATCAGGTCAAGGTCCCGGTGGACGATCTCGTAATTGATAATTTTGAAAAAGGATTCCGAGGCGTAGTGCAATTTCCGATCAGGTTTAAGCCCCTCGACTACCACCGCCGTTAGGTCGGTAAAACGGTCGATTTCGCTCTTCCACTGATGCTTGAGGGACGTCGGAGTAATAACCAGCACTTTTTCGATGTTGTAGAGCCGTCTCATCAGTTCGGATGCGGCAATGGCCTGGATGGTCTTGCCCAGCCCCATGTCGTCGCCGATCATACACCTCCCCGCATTCAGAGCGAACAAGGCCCCCTGCCGCTGGTAGGGAAAAAGTTGCGTTTTCAGAAGAGTCTCAAAGAGCGGAGTGTCTATTCCCTGTGAAAACTCCTCCGCGACCAGCTCCCGGTTGTGCTCCGAATCCTGATAATCGGCGATAAAGGCCAGCACGTCATCATAGCAGCGTATTTCATGCTCTTCCCGTCAGCGGGAGAGCCCTTTCAAAAACGTGGCAATCTTCGGCAACTGCTTTTCCTTGAGAACTCCGTCGAGGTCAAAATAGCGCCGGGCAAGGGCAATAAACCCGCGAGGGGCTTCAGAACCGGGCCGGAAACGGAGTTCCCGCTTGATGCCATAGCTCAGGTAGACTTCGGAGAAAGGAGAATCATGCCCCGCAGCAAACTGTTCCGCCGCGCCATCCTGTTTTTTCAGGCGAGCAAGGGCAAGTTCAAGATGCTTGCAGGTTCCCAGGGTATTGATGCTGAAATCCGGGCAGGAGCAGAAATTGTCCCCGGGCTGATCCCCTCGGATGGCCAGGCGATAGGTCTTGCCGCTGGCAGGGTTGGTCAGACGGAAATTGGAAAACAACGGGTGGTTGCCGACATTGCACAGCTCGAACTCCTGTTTTTCGCCGAACTGTTTGCGCAACAATCGCTGCCACTCGTCAACATCCATGTTCAGCGGTTTATGGGTATAGGAAACCCTGGAAGCTTCTTCCCTGATAGATGGGAGTGCTGATTTTTTGCTGGTCAATTTTGTATTGGTTGTTTTCATGGCAATCACCCGGCTTGTTTGGTTTTAATCTCGGTGGTCCTGATTATGCATGATTCAGTGCGTCACCCCGGCCTGCTCGAAGGTGGCCATCTCCTTCAGGATCTTGACACCAGCCTCGATCAGCGTCATGGCCAGCGCGGCGCCGGTCCCCTCCCCCAGCCTCAGGTTCAGGTCCAGGATCGGCTCGGCCCCGATCCGCTCCAGCATGAAACGATGACCTATTTCCACCGACTGGTGGGCGGCAAAGATGTAGTCGCGCACATGGGGGTGCAGTTCCGAGGCGATCAGCGCGCCGGCGGTGGAGATGAAACCGTCGATCACGACCGGAATCGAGTTGGCGGCGCCCCCCAGCACCAGCCCGGCAATGGCGGCGATTTCCAGGCCGCCGACCTTGGCCAGCACATCCAGCGGATCATTCCCGTCCGGCCGGTTGACTTCCAGCCCCTCCTTGATCACCCTGATCTTGTTCAACAGGGCAATATCGCTGATGCCGGTGCCGCGATGGGTAACCTCGGCCACCGTCTTGCCGGAAATGGCGCCGATGATGGCCGAAGAGGGCGTGGTGTTGCCGATGCCCATTTCACCTGTGCCAACCAGCCCGATCCCTTCAACTCGGCACTGGTCGGCCAGATCGATGCCAACCTTCAGCGCCGCCAACGTCTCTTCCCGGCTCATGGCCGGCCCCTTGGCAAAGTTGCGGGTACCGCGGGCAACCTTCCTGTGGATCAACCCAGGAACATTTTCAAAATCATGATCGACCCCCACATCCACCACCCGTACCTCGGCCCCGGCATGGCGGGCCAGCACGTTGACCCCGGCCCCGCCGGCCAGGAAGTTCAGCACCATCTGGCGCGTCACCTCGCTGGGATAGAGTGAAACACCCTCCTGCACGATGCCGTGATCAGCGGCAAAGGTGAAGATCACCTTCCTGGAAAGATCAGGATCAGAGACTCCGCTGATCGCCACCAGCCGCCGGGCGAACTCCTCCAGACGCCCCAGCGAGCCGGGCGGCTTGGTCTTGTTATCCAGCCGGGACTGAGCCTGTTGCAGCAGTTCGACGCTGACCGGCTTTATGCGATTGAGTGTATTGGTAATGATATCCATGTCTGTTCTCCCGGTTTGTAGGGGCAAACCTTGTGTTTGCCCGGATCTTGGGCGATCACAAGGATCGCCCCTACGGATTATTTCAATCTCAGAGGTATCCCGCTGATCACCACATGCACCTCGTCCGCCGCAGCCGCCAGCTGCTGGTTGGCCCTGCCGGCAATATCACGGTAGAGGCGCGCCAAACGGTTCTCCGGTACGATGCCCATGCCGACCTCGTTACTGACCAGGATCACCGTCGATTTAAGCTTCCGCAAACCATCCGCAAATTGCCGGACATCGGACAGGACCAACTCTTCCGGATCCCCTTCCCGGTTCTCATAGGCAAACAGCAGGTTGGATAGCCAGAGGGTGATGCAATCCACCAGAATCACACCGTAGCGGCCATCGCAATCCTTAAGCGCCCGCAACAGGTCGAGCGGTTCCTCCAGCGTGTGCCACTCTGCTCCGCGCCGCTCCCGGTGCTGACGGACGCGCTCCTCCATCTCGACGTCCAGTGTCTCGGCCGTGGCCAGGTAGCAGAGCGGAGCGTCGAATTCCAGCGCCAGTTTTTCCGCAAGTACGCTCTTGCCGCTACGCGCCCCGCCCGTGATCAGTATTGTCCGTGCCATGATGCCCTCCTCCATATCAAAAAAGCCCCGGTCCATGGGAGGACTGGGGCTCGAAAACCGGATTGGCGGATACGATCTGGCTTCGGCCCCTCGTTCCACGGAGGTCCCAAAACATTATCGGAATGGCAGGTTTCCTGGCTCCAGGGTCATCTTACCGGCCGCGCCTTCCCAGTTTACCCAGTGGCTATTTGCGGCTTTCATCACCTTTTACAGTTGCGGGACAGCGAAGGAATTGCACCCTCTTCCCTTTTACCCGTGCCTTGCGGGACACGGCACCAAGACCGTTTGGTGAAACATTTATGGGGAGTTTTGTAGCAATCAGCCATATGAAAGTCAAAGACAAAGTGCGAATGCGGATTTTTTATTTTTTACCCCTTGATTTTTGCAAGGGCGCTGTTTATATTCCGGGAGTGTTAGCACTCAGTCATGGCGAGTGCTAATTCTGTCTCTACCAAAACACCACCAAAAGGATAGAAAGGAGAAGTACAGATGAATTTAAGACCACTTCAAGACCGCATCATTGTCAAGAGAATGGAAGAGGAGCAGAAGACAGCCGGAGGACTCTTTATCCCGGAGACCGCCAAGGAAAAACCGCAGCGTGGCGAGATCGTGGCTGTCGGCAACGGCAAGAAGACCGAAGACGGCAAAGTCCTGCCGCTGGATGTAAAAGTCGGCGACAAGGTTCTTTTCGGCAAGTATGCCGGCACAGAAATCAAGGTTGACAACGAAGAATACCTGATGATGCGTGAAGACGACCTGCTGGCCGTAGTTGAATAAAGCTTCGTAGGGGCGAATCTTGTATTCTCCCCGTTAACCGGAATTCGATAGGCGGGCGATTACAAGAATCGCCCCTACAATACAACCAAATATCATGGAGGAATAACAGATGGGTGCAAAGATTATCAAGTTTGACCAGGAAGGACGCAACGCGATCCTGAAAGGCGTCAACATCCTCGCCGATACCGTTAAAGTGACACTGGGACCCAAGGGCCGCAACGTTGTCATCGACAAATCCTACGGCGCTCCGCTGATCACCAAGGACGGCGTAACAGTTGCCAAAGAAATCGAGCTGGACGACAAGTTTGAAAACATGGGCGCACAGCTGGTCAAGGAAGTCGCTTCCAAGACATCCGATGTTGCCGGCGACGGCACCACCACCGCCACCGTTCTGGCCCAGGCCATCTACAAGCAGGGTTCCAAACTGGTTGCAGCCGGTCACAACCCGATGGAAATCAAGCGCGGCATCGACAAGGCTGTTGAAGCCATCGTGGCCGAGCTGAAAAAAATCTCCAAACCGATCAAGGATCACAAGGAAATCGCCCAGGTCGGCACAATCTCCGCCAACAACGACAAGACTATCGGCGACATCATTGCCGAAGCCATGGAAAAAGTCGGCAAGGAAGGCGTAATCACCGTTGAGGAAGCCAAGGCCATGGAAACCAGCCTGGAGACCGTCGAAGGTATGCAGTTCGACCGCGGCTACCTTTCCCCCTACTTCGTTACCGATCCCGAGCGCATGGAGTGTTCGATCGAGAACGCCATGATCCTGATCCACGACAAGAAGATCTCCAACATGAAGGACCTGCTCCCGGTTCTGGAGATGAGCGCCAAATCCGGTCGTCCGCTGTTGATCATCGCCGAGGACATCGAAGGCGAAGCGCTGGCAACCCTGGTTGTCAACAAACTGCGCGGCGTTCTGAATGTTTGCGCCGTCAAAGCCCCGGGCTTCGGCGACCGTCGCAAGGCAATGCTGGAAGACATCGCAATCCTGACCGGCGGCCAGGTTATCTCGGAAGAGGTCGGCTTCAAACTTGAGCAGACCACCATCGACATGCTGGGCCAGGCCAAACGCATCACCATCGACAAGGACAACACCACCATCATCGACGGAAACGGCGTTGAGGAAGCTATCCAGGGCCGCGTCAAGATGATCCGTGCCCAGGCTGAAGAAACCAGCAGCGATTACGACAAGGAAAAACTCCAGGAGCGTCTGGCCAAACTGGTTGGCGGCGTAGCCGTAATCAAAGTCGGCGCTGCTACAGAAGTTGAAATGAAAGAGAAAAAAGCCCGCGTTGAAGACGCACTGCACGCAACCCGCGCAGCTGTTGACGAGGGCATCGTCCCCGGCGGCGGCGTTGCCTACATCCGCGCCATGTGCGCTCTGGATGCACTCGACCTGGTCAGCGAGCAGCAGTTCGGCGTCAAGGTCATCAGAACTTCACTCGAAGCTCCGATCCGCCAGATCGCAGAAAACGCCGGCATCGATGCTTCGATAGTTGTCGACAAGGTCAGAAACGGCAAGGATGCATTCGGCTATGACGCAGCTGCCGATGAGTATGTCGATATGATCCAGGCCGGCA
>MGZK01000127.1:41118-50325 GCA_001802125.1 Geobacteraceae bacterium GWC2_55_20 | reverse complement strand
GCGGACTGGATGATTTCCGCCGGAGAACGGGGGCTGAAGACCTCGTCGATATTCTTGTTATCGTCATCCTTGACCGCTCCGAGCACCCATTTGATATCCGGCGAACGGGTTTGCTGGTTTTCCGGAATAACGATATATACATCGCCGCTGCCGCCGCTGACGGTCGCGGACGGTTCATAGAGCGTATTGACATTCCGTGAATATCTGGCGCAGCCGCCGGCGAGCAGCAGACAGGCCAGTGTGACAAACATTAAAACAGACGCCGGCTTGAAGTACTTTACAATTGCTGACATGTCGCAACTCCTTGTGGTTTCCACACCTTGTTAAATGTCTGAGTAGAATCGGAAAAACCCGCCGGAGCGGGTCTTAATTCACATATTCCAATCAGTTCAATTGAAAAAATATCTGACACCGAAGGTTGTAGAAAAACCGGTCGGATCGAAATTACCCACCTTACCGCCAGGACCCTGGACATCGGCATCAGGAGCAACCAGCAACCTGGCCTCCGTGGTCAGGGCCAACTGCTTCATGATGAAGTAGTCAACACCCACGCCGGCATGGACTCCAACCGTGGTGTCAACGCTGCGCCCCTGGTCGGCATCATTCACCAGGATGTCAAGCCCGGCCCCCAGATAGGGAACCAGCCTGGGCTGATCAAGTACGAAGCGATACTGTGCGCCAAGCGCTATATTGGTCACGCTGAATTCGGCATATTCCGAATCGAATGAACTACTGGTCACGTCAAACTCGGCCGCGTAATGATTGTCAATTCCATAGATCAGGCCGCCGCCGCCGATAAATCCTATATCGGTATCATTATCACGGGAATACATGTCACCGTCGGAAGGTATCATGAAACCGATTTTGCCGGTTACACCGGCTTTGCCTTTGATACTGTCGGCCATTGCCGCGCCTGCCGCCAGAGAAAGGGTTGCTGTTGCATAGACCAGAACAAGAAGCTTTTTCATAAATTGTTTCTCCTTTTTTTGACTTCAATCGTCATAATGCGGCATGTCAACTATTGACAGCCTGCTGCGGTTTTTAAAGAACTATTTCACCGGTTACAATCTCCAGAATAACAATCACATCCGCGACATCGACCGAACTGTCCGGCACGGAAAGACCATCAATGACCGGAGCCACATCCGCCCGTGCAAACTGGTCATCAGATGGTTTCAGTTTGCCGGTGGCAAAATTCAGAGCCAGCAGCACATCGGCCAGCCCGACAAATCCATCGCCGTTAATATCGCCTTTAATACCGGTATAGATTGGACCTAAGTCGCTTGTCACTGCCATGGGAACGTAAACGATGTTGGAATAGGTACTTTCGGCGCCTGATGTGTCATATGCGGTAACGGTGAAGTAATACGCTTTACCAGGGTCAAGACCGGAAATGGTTGCTGTTGTCCAGGAATTTACATCGATCGGGGAGACGCCTTCCAGCGCATCTGTGCCGTTGAAGGGCAATGTGGATGTGCCGGATTTGTAATACACCTTGTATCCGGCCAGATCAGACTCTGTATTGGCATCCCACGACAGTGTCACCGTGGACGCACAGCATGGTGAGCACAAAAATGTCAAAACAGTTAATACAGCCAAAAGAATTGTGTTAGTTAAACTTCCGCGGATCATTCCCATGGAGACGGTTCCTTAGCCTGACAAAAAAATAGCCGGATCGGCGATACCACTATGGTAATTCGGCGACCCGGCTATCTCTGAGAGATCCTGTAGGCTTTCCGTCCCATCCTCGCGAATGGTTTAGTATTGTCGTATACATTTGGCGATCAGTTAAATATTACAAATCCGGCAGGTTGTCAAGCTTTCTACACAACTTTTTGTTCAGCATTTGCATCATTCAGTTATCTCTTCCATAACTTTTTTCAGTGTCTCCCGCAGTTGTTCGAACTTATAAGGCTTGCTGAGCAGTCCGGCTATATTTTCACAGGAGATCTTTGATGTGATGGCGTCGTCACTAAAACCGCTGGAAATGATTACCGGCAAGCTTGGATCGAGTTTGTTCAGCTCACGGAACAACTCATAACCGTCCATCACCGGCATCCCCATATCCGTCAGAACCAACGTGACAGTTTCAGAATTCTTGCGGTACAGCTCCAGCGCATTAAGGCCGTTAGCGGCTTCGATAACCTTGAACCCCAACGACTCAAGCAAGGTTTTAGCGACAAGCCTTACCTGTCTTTCATCCTCCGCCAACAGTACAGTTCCGCTCCCCCGCCATGATTCAGAATTGTCATTAACCGTTTTAGCCTCCACGGGAGCAGCAACCGGAACCGGCAGATAGAGCTTGAAGGTTGTGCCTTTCCCCTGCTGGCTGTAAAGCTGCAATGAACCTCCGTGAGAGGTAATGATACCAAGGGTTGCCGACAAGCCCAGACCGCGCCCGGTAAACTTGGTGGTGAAAAAAGGATCGAAGATTCGCCGGAGGGTTTCCACACTCATTCCGCAGCCATTGTCAGCCACTTCCAGGCAGGCGTAACATCCGGGCGGGATGGTTACACCCTGATGATCCCTGACAGGCTGTTCAGCTCTGACCTGTGTTCCAGTGAGCAACACCCTGACCTCTCCGCTGCTTTCGCCGATGGCCTCCAAAGCATTGCTGACCAAACTCATTATTACATGCCTGAACTGATTGGCATCGCCTTTAATGATGGGAACGCCGGGGAACAGTTCGAATTTTATCTCTACGCCTTGCTTCAGGGAGGGTCTCAGCATCTTCAACATTTCAGCAACCAGCTCCCCAAGACTGAACTGGACCGGGACAAACTGAGTTTTCCCGGCATACGCCAACATCTGGCGGCAGAGTTCGGCTGCACGTTCGGCTGCTTTTTCTATCTCGGCAATGCTGTTTTCGGCGTTATCAGCAACCATCCTGGCCAGGAAACAATGACCGGTTATTATTGCCAGAATATTGTTGAAATCGTGGGCAATACCGCCGGACAGCACTCCGAGGCTTTCAAGCCTCCGGGCTTGCTGATATTGCTGTTCAAGTGCCAGCTTCTCATCTTCTATCCGCTTACGCATCAGCACGGCGCCGATATACGTGGCAATTTCTTCAAAGCGTTCGACCGTATCCAGTGTGAAACAATCCTTGCGCCTGTCGTTGAACTGGATCAAACCCACAATCTTTCCGCCATCCCTGATGGGCACCAATGCCACCGAGGCGTAGCCCTGGTGTATGCATTCGTTGCGCGGGTGAAACCTGGGGTCAGCGTCAGGAGGGATTTCAAGCAACGAAAACGAGTCGTTGGTCCAGCAGCTGCCACCGGCGGTAAAGAGCGGATTGCCCGGATCGGTCTTGCCGGAAAGGACAAGTCCGCAAGTACATTCCAGACTAACCCTGCCATCCTTGTCCCGGCAGATGCCACCATCGCAGGAGCGCTCAATCAAAGTATTCTCCACCAGCAGGAAATCCGCGGAAAAACCGTCCTGGACAATGTAGGGGAAGTCATCTCCATCCTGCAGGCGAATGCCGACGGCATCAAACCCGGTCCGCGTTTTCAGTGTCTCAAGGACATGCGGAATCAATTCTTCCAGATTTCCATGAGCATTGAGTATCTGCAGAATTTCTCGTACCATTTCCCGGAATTTCCCGGTGAGTTTGCGTACTGTGATGTCCTGCATGAAACCATGGATCCTGCGGTTTTCCGGATCGGCCTTACCGATTACATTCACGTTGCGGAGATTGTTATTGGCCGTGATTATTTCCAGTTCCACTTCAAAAGGCCTGCCAAAATCAACTATCCGCTGCAACGCCTGCTCAATTACGGGCCTGGACACGGGCGTACAAAATTCGATCCATTTTTCCACGGTTGGGTCATATGTTTGATCAACCTCGTGGATGGCATACACCTCGTCCGTCCAGGTCTGGTTAGCGGAATCAATATAAAACTCCCAACCGCCAACCTTTCCGATCCGTTCGGTTTCCGCAAGCAGCCGCTGGCTCCTTTTCAATGCGTGTTCGCTCCTGGCCAATGCCTCTTCGGACTGCCGGCGCGAAAGAGATAGGGACAATCCATCGGCCATTTCTTCAAAGAGGCGGATCATGGCCGGTGTAAAACGATCCGGCTGGTGATCGTTGAACTGCAGCAGGCCGAACACCTGTTTCCCGATACGCATGGGTATCAGCGCCATGGATTCGTATCCTTCAGTGAAACAGCGGTTTCGGGTGTGTTTCTGAACGTTGTGTTGAGCGTTGCATTCAAGCAGCAGACTTGTGCTGTTGGACCAGAAGCTCCCATGGGAGGTAAAATACGGCTTGGCCGGATCGAAACTTCCATTCAGAATGTTTCCACACATGCATTCGAGGACAGGGCAACCTTCGCTATCCAACAGAACTTTTCCATTCGAATCATGTGCGCAGAGAAATTTTTCGGCCTCGACAAACTCGGGCGGGAATCCACGGGTCTCGTAATAGGGATAATCATCTCCGGAACGCAGACGGATTCCGACAGCCTCACAAGCGGACCAGCGCTGCAGGAAAGAAGTCAACGCCGCCATGCACTCGCCAAGGTTGCCAGGGGTGTTGATCAGTTGAATCAGGCGCGCCGTCTGCACCCGCTCGTCCTCTACCGGTTCAAGCTGGTCTGATGCCCACTGGATGTCCATGAGAACCTCCTCCCGCACAAGAGCAAAAAACCTGCCCTTCATCATAATAAGCTGGCTGATGCGGATGATGCAAATACGCTCCGTCTCGGACATCAATATTAAACACATCGGTTGCTTAAATCAACAGTCACCGTACTGCAGCAGAACTCACGGGTAAATGGCACGCAACCCACTGATTAACATTTCATCGTTGAACAGCTGTTAATATTCAGGCACCTTAATTGCAACGGCAAATCATATAGTTACGTCAAAAATCGGGATGTAATGAATGAAGACGTATGTACGCTGTTTTGCCGTTACGGTTTTTCTACTAATGACGTGTGTTACGACAGCACAGGCCTCTCTTCCGTGTTATGGCTGCCATGGCACGTCAATTCCAGTAGATTACCGCCCTCTTGACGCCTCATTTCGCAACCCCTCCAGCGGCGGTTTTCCCGGAAACCACCGCACCCACATGGATAGTGCGGCTCTCCCTGCTGCCTGCGAGACATGCCACTCCGGCAGCAACAGCTACAGTTCATCCCACCGGGACGGACAGATCAAGATATCATCCCGCATCAACGGCTCTCCACTCACCACCCTTTACAAGAACACCACCTCATCCTGGCCCCAGACCGCCATCACCACCCCAGGCAATTGCGCCAATGTCAACTGCCACTTCGAGACGGCCACTCCGTCCTGGGGCAACAGCCCGGCCCTGACCGGCTGCGCCACTTGCCACGGCGCCCCCCCCGCAGGCACGGCCGCAAGCTACAGCGGAGGGGCCGCCGGCAGCCACGCCAAACACGACCAATATTATCCCGGCAACGGCAACTGCAAGAAGTGCCATCCCGACAACGCCACCTTTGCACATGCCATCGATGCCAGCAAACGCGATCTGCTGATCAGCTTCGCGGCCCCGCCCAACAACGGCAGCGGTTCCTACACCGGTTCGCTCAACGACTATCTGCCCAGCCAGGGCAATGCCTACGGCGTCTGCAACGCAACCTATTGCCACAGCAACGCAACCGGCGGCGTTCCCAACGTCGCTCCCACCTGGGGAACGCCGCTGCCGGCCGATTGCAGCGGCTGTCACGGCGGCGCGGCCGGCAGCGCTGCTATTCTTGCGAGCGGCAAGCACCCGGCCCATGTCAACAATGCGGTCATCCTGGGGACGCACTACAGCTGCGGCGAGTGCCACGCCAGGAGCGCTGCCGGCAACACCACGATCAGCACTCTTGCCAACCACGTCAACGGCTTCGTGGATTTCTCGGGAAACAAAGCCGGCCGTGGCGGCACATACAACACTTCCACCGGCGTCTGCTCCGCGACCTACTGCCACACCGACGGCAAGGGAACGGCCAAGAGCATGATCACTGACAACTGGAAAAACTCTGCCGTGCTGGGATGCAATGGGTGCCACGGCAGCGATCCCGCTCCGGCCTTCTCCTCCGGCGCCGCCGGCGAGCCCAACTACACCAACGGCGGCGCCGGCGCCGCCAGGGCCAACAGCCACCAGCGGCATACAACCTCGGGGCCATCCACCTGTGACGCCTGTCATACCGGAACCACCATCAGCGGCGCCGCGATAAAGTCCGGGTCGGTTCTCCATACCAACCGGACACCGGACGTAACCTTCAATCCGGCCAAGGCCGGGGCCGGTGCGACCTGGACGGCGGCAGACAAGAGCTGCTCCAATATTGCCTGCCACGGCAACGGCTCGGCTCCGGCCCAATGGGGCTCCACCTCCTGCCTCGGCTGCCACGCCGTGACGCAGGGCAGCAGGGCGGCGATTACCGCCCAGTTCGGCGCCGGTTCGCACCACATCCAGGGTGCGGTGAGCGACGACAAATGTTACCAGTGCCACTGGGAGGCCAACAGCGACGGCAGCATCAACCCGAGTTTCCACAATGCTTCCGTATCTGGAGCAGCGGTGCGCCTGGTCATCTACAGCACCATGCAGCGTCCCAGAAACGCAGCCAGGTACTTCGTCGCCTACACCGCCAATGGCAAACGTACCGAGATACAAAAGATCAACAGTCATTGCCTCGGTTGCCACAACAGCACAAACGACAACGCCCAGCCGTTCGGCGACGGCAAGAAGCCCAAGCAGTATGCCTGGGACGACACCAGCGTTGCCGCCCGCTACTCCCAGAACGGCAAAACCAGCTGGGGCAAATACACTTCCGCGGCCTACCCCAATGCCGCCAGGAAGAAGATTGACAAGTCATTATCCGCCCATGGCAATGCCGGCGGCAACAATCGGTTCTGGGACACGGCCAGCGGTGTGGACGGCAACATGCTCAGCCAGAACACAAGCGGCACTGTCAACGTGCAGTGCTACGACTGTCACAACTCGCACGGTTCCACCATTGCCGGAATCACCAGCCGCTACTCCAGCGCCACCGGACGCAACCGGGGCGCCATCCTGAAGGACACGGTAGCCGGCAAAGGGGGCTACGCCGTATCCTACAAGCCCTACAGCGGCGGTTCGATCGAAGGCAAAAACAAGCGCAACCCCGGCGCCAGCCTTTGCCTGGATTGCCACATGACGCCCGATGCGCTAACGACCCCCTGGGGATACGCTTCCACCTACGGGGCCACGCAAGGTATCCTGGGTTACTGGGACTCGCCGATGTACAAGGGTTACACCTCGGCTGGTGCCGAGCAGAGATTCACCTACAAGAAGAGGAGCGACGTAAGCGGCGGACACTTCGGGGCATCTATGACCATGTCCAGTACCCCAACGGCAACCATCGGCGGACTCTGCACCCCCTGCCACGACCCGCACGGAGTCAGTCCCACCCTGGGATCCAAACAGCAATATGCCGTGCCGCTGCTGAAAGGCACCTGGCTGACATCTCCATACGTGGAAGACGTTGCCCCGTCCGCCAACGTATCCGGAACCTACCGCAAGGATTTCGGGTTTGAAGGGGTACCGTACCACATCGATCAGAACACGTTCGGCTCCAACATTGCCGGCGGGGCCGTGCCGGGGCTTGCATTCAACGACATCAGCGTCTCGGCCGGACTGTGTCTCGGCTGCCATCCCAAAACCGGGCTGACCGATGGTGTTACTCACACTTGGACCGATAAAAACAGGGTTCATGAGTCGGTCAATGGCTGGAAAAGCTCCGGCGGCAGCATAAAGCACAGCTATTCCTGCTCGAAATGCCATTCGGCCCACACCAATTCGGTTCTGCCGCGCCTGATGGTGACCAATTGCCTGGACGGCAGACACAAGGGGCGCTTCGCCAATAATCCGGGTGCGGTGATCACCGGTGACGGTTCCGGAGATGATATGGGTTGTTACGGCATGGCAGCCCGCAGCCCGGCCTGCTCCGAACCCAACTATCTGTTCGCAGCCGGGTCCGGAAACATACCCGGACGCTACAGCGGTGGAGACGGCAGTTACAACCCCTTAAGCTGCCACGAAGGCAATACCGGCATAGCCACCGACCAGAGCTGGAACGTCGTGACACCCTGGGCTGCAGGCAGTCCGACTCTCATCTCGCCGACGGCAACCGCAATCGGCAGCAGTACGGCGACCCTTGGGGCAAATTTGACATCCGATGGCGGAGTAGCGATCACCTCGCGCGGCACTGTCTGGGGTTCGTCGCCAAACCCGGCCGGCAATGTCGCCGCGGAAGGCGGAACCGCCACCGGAGTCTTCAGCCATGTCAGGTCTGGACTGACAGCCGGTACGAAAATCTATTACCGCGGCTATGCCACCAACATCTCCGGGACTACATATTCCCTGGGCGGCAGTTTCTACACCGAGCCGACGTTACAGGCGTCGGGAGTAAATTTCACCTCTGTCAGCGCGACCGGCATGACGGTCAACTGGTCCAGGGGCAACGGTGACGGGGTGATCGTGCTCATCAGGCAAGGCTCGGCGGTCAACTCGGACCCGGCCGACGGCAGTTATACGACATATACGGCAAGTACTGCTTTCGGAAGCGGAACTCAGACCGGCCCGGGCAATTTTGTCGTGTACAGGGGAACCGGCAGCAGCGTGGCGGTCACGGGACTGACCGCCGGCACAACCTATTACGTGGCGGTATACGAGTACAAGGGAACCGTGAACAGCTCGGGCGTGAATCAGGGAACCAACTACAAGCAGACTCCGGCCACGGGCAGCCGGGCGACCAGCCCGTCAATACCGCTCCTTTCCTCACCCACAGCCACAGCAATCGGCAGCAGCACGGCCACCCTGGGGGCGAACCTGACGTCCACTGGCGGTGCGACCATTACCGCACGCGGCACGGTCTGGGGAACGATAGCCAACCCGACCGGAAATGCCGTAGCGGAAGGCGGGAGTGCAACCGGCATCTTCAGCCATGCCAGAAGCGGACTGACGTCCGGCACTAAAATTTATTATCGCGGCTATGCCACAAACAGCGCCGGAACAGGCTATTCCGCCGATGGCAGCTTCTACACCGAACCTTCCAGCCAGGCCTCGGGAGTTAACTTCACCTCAGTCGGTTCAACCGGAATGACGGTGAACTGGGCGCGCGGCAACGGTGACGGGGTAATCGTGCTGATGAAGCAGGGCGCGGCGGTCAACTCGGACCCGGCCGATGGCAGTTATACGACATATACGGC
>MGZK01000127.1:38669-41052 GCA_001802125.1 Geobacteraceae bacterium GWC2_55_20 | reverse complement strand
CCTATTACGTGGCGGTATACGAGTACAAGGGAACCGTGAACAGCTCGGGTGTGAACCAGGGAACCAACTACAAGCCCTCCCCGGCAACCGGCAGCCAGGCCACCCCCCCGGGCGGAACAACCCATACCGAAACCTTTGACTTCATCGGGGCAGCGACACAGTCTCTTGCAATCCCGGCTGGAGCGACAAACATTCAGTTCACGGTCAAAGGAGCCGGCGGTGGCGGCGGACAGGCCGACGACGTCGGTAACCAGAGCAGCGGCTTGCCGGGACACCTGGTCGCAACTTCACATCCGACATCCGGCATCACCCTGACAATTTATGTCGGACAGGGCGGGCAGATTAACAGCGAGGTTAACGGTGGCGCCGGTGGATGGGGGTACACGTCAGGCCAATTCGGGTCAAACGGCGAGGAGGGCGATGGTTACGCATTCGGCAGCAGTGGCGGCGGAGGCTCCAGCGCGATAAAACTTGGAGCAACCTTGCTGGCAGAGGCAGCCGGGGGCAATGGGGGCAGGTCATCCGACTGGGACATCTATTCTGCCGGAGAAGGGGGAACCGGGGGCGGTTCAGACTACCCGGCCACCACCCTGGCGGACGGCGGTGGAGCGGGAGGCGCGGCCGGCTCACCCCCCTACGATCCCGGCATTCCCGGCAGTCCCGGCCAGGTTGTGATAACGTATGACTATTAAGTTATGGGCGATCTACACGGGTCGCAGTTAATTTCTTGCATGCCACCTGAGTCTGCATTGGCGATATACTGCCGATTTTTGACAACAGCCGGAAAACTGCTATTCTTATTACTGCAATTCCAAAGGCGTATCCGGTTCAGTGTAATTTCCTCAAGTCTTTCCGGTGATCACCATGAAAAGATCATGGCTAATTGGCGGTCTGGTATGTTTATTGAGTGCGGGTTTCCTCACCCTGCTGTTAATGTACAGCCTGCCATTGGATTTTATCGAGCGCTCACCGGTCCAGCCGTTCTTCTTCAGCCATAAACAGCATGCCGGCGCAAACGGCATCCCTTGCCTGTACTGTCACCGTTACGCCGACAAGTCATCTCTGGCCGGCATTCCGGCATTGTCGGATTGTCGATCCTGTCACCTGTACATATCCCCGGAATCTCCACGGATCAAAATACTGCATGAACACTGGAACAGGCAGGAGCCGATTGCCTGGATCCGGGTCAACAGCCTGCCGGACCACGTCTATTTTCCGCACATGATGCATATCCGTGCCGGAATCGACTGCAGTGCCTGTCACGGCGATGTGGCCACCATGGAACGGATTAGCCGCACTGTCAGTCTCAAGATGGGCTGGTGCCTCGGCTGTCACCGGCAACATCAGGCCAGCATAGATTGCTGGACCTGCCACATATGAGTTTCTGAAACTGGAATACAGGGACAAACCATGGACTGGAGCGGCGCATGAAGCGCAGAACCTTTTTACAACTGGGCGGAATAACGGCAGCCAGCGCGCTTCTGGCAGGCTGTCAGTCTAAAAACGAGAAGCTGATACCTTTCCTGGTACCGCCGGACGAGGGTGTGACTCCCGGACGAGCCAATTATTACGCCAGTACATGCGGCTTCTGTCCGGCCGGTTGCGGCATCCTGGTGCGGGTATCGGAAGGACGTGCCAAAAAGATCGAAGGCAATCCCGAACATCCGGTCAACCGGGGCAGACTCTGTGCCAAGGGTCAGGCCGTACTGCAGGAACTCTATCATCCGGACCGGGTACAGCAACCACTGAGACGCAATGGGCCACGCGGCTCGGGTGAATTTCTCAGGATTTCCTGGGGCGAAGGGCTCAAACTGCTCACTACCAAACTGCTGGAGCTGCAGCGGGATCAGGCCGGTGACAGCCTGGCCATGCTGATGCCGCATATGTCCGGTTCACTGTACGCACTGTTAACGACGTTCATGAGCTCATTCGGCTCCCCCCATCTGATCTGCCACGAGCTGCTGTCGCCAGACTGGCTGCGTCAGGCCGGTCGAGAATCCTTCGGCCAACCTAACCTCCCGTTCTACGACCTGGCCGAGACCCATTACCTGCTCAGCTTCGGCGCAGATTTCGTGGAGAATCACCTCTCGCCGGTCCAGCACGGTAACTCCTTCGGCCGCATGCGACAAGGACGGGACACGATCCGCGGCCATTTCACCTACATCGGCGGCCGCATGTCACTGACCGGCGCCTCGGCCGACCGCTGGATGCCGGCACGACCGGGGAGCGAGGGAGCGCTGGCGCTGGGCATGGCCAGACTGATCCTGGATGAGAGCCGCTTTAACAGAGCAGCACTGGCAACCAATGGCATCAGGCCGCAAGAGCTACTGGCGAGCCTGGAAGCCTACCATCTGCCGCAGGTGGCCGAGTTGACCGGTTTGAC
>MGZK01000127.1:0-38651 GCA_001802125.1 Geobacteraceae bacterium GWC2_55_20 | reverse complement strand
GCAGGAGTCAATCGCAGAAGTGGCCCGGGAATTTGCCGGCACCCGGCCATCGTTGGCATTGGCCGGTGAAACGATCGCCTTCCAGACGAACGGACAGGAATCGGTTCGAGCCGTGCACCTGCTGAACCTGCTGACGGGTAGCCTGAACCGTCCCGGCGGAGTCTACCCGGCCGCGGCAATGACCGGTCCGGAAAATTCACATGCCGAATTGATGGCGCTGGTCAAACGGATGCGTTCCGGGCAGGTCAGGCTGGCAATGATCAAGGGCGATCCCTGCCATACCGTCCCCCCGGCCAGCGGCTTTCAGCAGGCGTTGGACAAGGTGCCCTTCATAGTCAGCTTTTCCACGCTGTTCGACGATACCGCCCTGCAGGCCGACCTGATCCTGCCCGACCACGCCGCGCTGGAAAGTTGGGGAGATGTGATTCCCAGGGCCGGCTCTCGCCACACTCTGTACGGACTGATGCAGCCTGTCGTGACGCCGCTGCATGACACCCGCCAGTTCGGAGACGTGCTCTTGGCTACGGCTGCGGAGTTGGGCGGGAAGGTGGCTGCAGCGCTGCCATGGAAATCCAGCCTGGAGATGCTCAAGGCAACGGTTTCGAAACGATCGGGACTGGGCAAGGGAGAGGATTTCGAGGCACGCTGGGTCGAGCTTCTCCGGCAGGGCGGACACTTTGATTCGAACAAGGCGCTTGGTAAAGGATATCACTGGTCACCCGCTGCAACCGTTCCGAATCCGGTCCAGCCGAAATTCGCCGGGGACCGGCAACAGTTCCCGCTGCATCTGCAGGTCTATGCTTCCGCCGCCTTCCACGACGGCAGGGGCGCCCTGCTCCCCTGGTTGCAGCAGCTACCCGATCCGATGAGCACTGTGGTCTGGGGCAGCTGGCTCGAAATCAATCCTGCAACCGCCAAAGGCCTGGGCATCAACCATGGTGACCTGGTTGAGGTAACCTCACCCCAGGGCAAGTTACGACTGCTAGCCGTGATCTATCCCGGTATTCGTCCCGACATGGTGGCGATCCCGCTGGGACAGGGACATCGGGCGGGAGGGCGTTATTCAACGGGACGGGGGGTAAACCCGCTGGCACTGCTGGCGCTGGTGGAAGGCAGCGAACTGCAACCGGCCTGGAACGCCACGATGGTGCGTGTGAACCGCATCTCGGACAAGGGCGAACTGGTGACTGCCGGCCATCCTGAAGGAAGCTACCGCAGCGATTTGGTCGGGATATGAACCAAGGGCATTCTCACTATTTTGATTGAAGCTTGGTTTTAGGTTGCGTTCGTTACGTTCGTTGCGTGAGACGTTTTTTACGGGGACAAGGAATTACAAGCATGGAAAAAATGACCAGTCCGTACAAATGGGGAATGGTGATCGACCTGGATCGCTGCACCGGCTGCGGCGCCTGCGTGGTGGCCTGCCAGGCCGAGAACAACGTGGGGATCTGCGACAAAAAGGAGATCAGCGAAGGGCGCGGCATGCACTGGCTACGCATAGAGCGTTTCTGGGTGGGCGAGTATCCCGACGTGCGGGTGCGCTTTCTGCCGGTAATGTGCCAGCATTGCCACGACGCCCCCTGCGAGCCGGTCTGTCCGGTCTATGCCAGCTACCACAACCCGGACGGCCTGAACGGCCAGGTTTACAACCGTTGCGTCGGCACCCGCTACTGTGGCAACAACTGCCCCTACGCGGTACGGGTATTCAACTTCTATCCCCACCAATGGCCGGAACCGCTGGACAGCCAGCTATCCCCGGACATCACGGTCCGCACCCGCGGCGTGATGGAGAAGTGCAGTTTCTGCATCCAGCGCATCCGCAGGGCCAAGGAAGAGGCCAAGGAGGAGAGGCGCCTGGTGCGCGACGGCGAGGTGCAACCGGCCTGCGCCCAGACATGCCCGTCAGAGGCCATGACCTTCGGCAATCTGGCCGATCCCAGGAGCCGGGTGGCACGTTTGTCCCGCAGCCCGCGCCGTTTCCAGCTGTTAGAGAATCTGGGCACCCACCCCTCGGTCTACTACCTTAAGGGAGGGGGACGAGAACATGTCTGAGAAGCAGTTTCATGAGTCAAATGAGTTAAAAGTGTCCGGAGAGTTCAATGAAACTCATAGAACTCAAAGAACTCTACAAACTCCAAAAACTCTACAAACTAATAAAATCAACGACGATCTGCTCTCCTCGCTGCGACCGCCGACCCTGCGCTGGTACCTGCTGGCCCTCCTGCTGGGCGCTGTTGTGGCCTGGGGTTTGGCGGCCTTCACCTGGCAGCTGACCCACGGCATGTATGTGACCGGCAAGAACCGTCCGGTAATGTGGGGCTTCTACATCACCGGCTTCGTCTTCTGGGTCGGCCTGTCCCACTCCGGTACGATGGTTTCCTCGATCCTGCGACTATCCATGGCCAACTGGCGCCGACCGATCCTGAGGGCAGCCGAAGCCATGACCGTCTTCTGCATCACAGTGGCCGGCATGTTTCCTTTGATCCACCTGGGACGAAACTGGACCTTTTTCTACATGATCCCCTACCCCAACCAGCGTGGATTGTGGCCCAACTTCCGTTCGGCGCTGCTATGGGACATGACCGCTATCACGGTCTACATCATCGGCAGCAGCCTGTTCCTCTACCTTGGGCTGCTGCCCGACCTGGCTGTGGCCCGCGAACGCTCTTCCGGCTGGCGCCGAAAAATGTACGCGTTCCTGGCCATGGGTTGGCGCGGCACGGCCCACGAATGGTCAGTTTACCACAGGGCCTCGACCCTGATGGCGGCCCTGATCATCCCGGTTGCGGTCTCGGTGCATTCGATCGTAGCCTGGGACTTCGCCGTAACCGTGGTGCCGGGCTGGCACAGCACCATTTTCCCACCCTACTTCGTGATAGGAGCGATCCTGTCCGGTGTGGCGGCCGTAATCACTCTGATGATCGTGATCCGCAAGGCCTTTCACCTGGAGGAATACCTCACCCCGCTGCACTTCGACAACATGGGCAAGCTCTTGCTGGTGATCTCGCTGCTCTGGACCTACGCCTATTTCGTCGAAGTCCAGACCACCTGGTACGCCCATGAGCCGATCGAGTGGGAAGTATTCAGCTTCATGTCCGGCACATACACCACACAATTACTGATAATGCTGCTGAGCAACTCACTGCTGCCGATCGTCTGTTTGTGTTTCCGGCGCCTGCGGCGCTCGATCGGGGTAATGCTGGTACTGTCGCTGCTGGTCAATGTGGGCATGTTCATAGAACGATTCCTGATCATCGTCCCCTCGCTTTCCCACAAAAACATGCCTTTTGTCTGGGGCAGCTACTCGCCTTCCTGGGTCGAGATTTCGGTCAACCTGGCCGCACTGGCCGGGTTCGTGCTGCTCTTCACCCTGTTTGCCAAATTCTTTCCGATTGTGGCCGTGTCCGATGTGCGTGAACTGGAGGCCCGCCGGGGACGGGTAACGATGGGGCGCGCCGGTGTGCCTTCCATCGCGGAGGAGGATTGAAACATGGAAACTTTGGGGATCTTCAGGGACATCGAATCTGCCGCCACCACGGTGGAAGCTCTGGTCAAAACCGGATTTACCGAGGCTCAGATCACATCTCTGACCTCGGTGCCCTATCCCGATGGCGTGCTGGTCAGGAGTGGGCACAGTTTTCGGTTTCGCTGGCTGGCAGCGGCCGGAGGTCTGGCCGGAGCAATCGCCGGTTTTGGCCTGGCGGCCGGCACCGCCTGGCTCTACCCGGTACAGACCGGCGACAAACCGATTATCTCCCTCTATCCGACCGCAATCATCTGTTTCGAAGTCGCCATGCTGTTCGCGATTGTCGCCACCATGGCCGGCATGTTCCTGGAGATGGGGCTGCCGGCATTAAGCCAGCGTCCCTATGACCCGGCCATCGCCGATGGCTGCATCGGCATCTGCCTCACCATCCATGCTGGCGGCGAAGCGGTTCTGTGCGAACCGGGGGTAAAACCGGAGGAATGCATCGGCGGGATCGCCACACTTTCCGCTACGGAGCAGAAAGTACTGGCGGAGGAGATCATGTGGGCATCCGGCGCATTACGGGTAATCGGAGAGGAAGCTCCATGAAAGCAAATATGAAACTGATAATTCTGGCCGTCGCGCCACTGCTGTGCGCGGCTCTGTGGATGGACAGGCAGCCCGTCTACAAACCATATCGGTCGCCGGTTCTGGTTCCGCCTGTAGATTCGGTGCCGGTATCCGGTCGTGAAACAGTTTCACAGGAAAGTGAACCCCAAAACCCTCTGCAAGCGATTCCGGATGAATTAACCAGGGGAAAGGCGCTCTTTGCTATCAACTGTGCCATGTGCCACGGCATTGCCCAGGACAAACCCGGTCCGGTCGGCAACAAGCTCTCTCCATCGCCACCAGTTCTGGACCACCAGCTGGTGCGGGAGCGTAGCGACTCGCACATCTACAAGGCCATCACTTTCGGTTTCGGCCGCATGCCCCCTTTCAAGGAAAAACTCACTGCCACGGAACGCTGGCAACTGGTCAATTACCTGCGCAGCCGGAAATAAATCCTGCCTGGAAACGGACAAAGCTATGGAACAACCAGCTCCATAGCTTTGAAATGCCCACATATCATTTGATCTCATTACCTGAAGAAAATCAACCGTACCCCTTAAATGCACAATAATAGATTTGCAAAACTGATCAGATAAATTTGTTATCGCTGTCGGCTTCGATCCATTTCATCTGTTCCTTGAGCTGCATCAACTCATGCGGAGTATAAACATCGGAACCCTTGGCGATCTCGACCCTCAAGTCATCGACCCGCTGCTGCACCGTGCTTACATCATTGGCACAGTTCATGGCTACTATCAGGCATTGATTCTTGATATTGGATTGCATCAGTTTTTCATATTCTCCAAAAGATACCGGACACTGTTCTGCTGCAATGATTGTGATTGTTGAAAACAGCAGAGAAGTGGCCACTACGGAAATCAAAAGAGCTGTCTTTTTCATGACCGGCCTCCCTAATTTATTTCGAACCTCTATTGAAAATTATAATCAATAAGAGAACTGATGTAAACCGGTTCCGGACCGTTATTTGTTGAACCGGCCATGTGCGACCTCCCGCGTACCTTTGATAGTCATGGCTTTTCCGTTTGGGCCAACTCATTTCTGATCCATAGTGAATGGACATTCAATTCCGCTGAAACCCCTACGCCCTTATTTATTATCCAGAATACAATCCAGAGAATCCTCCGAGTGCCGGTCGGCAGGCAGCTCCTTGTATTGTATTATCGGCAATATGGACGACGGCTTTGTCGCCCCATACCGGTGACAAGCGCCGCAACCCTCGGTTTCCATGATCCTCAGACCTTCCTCGTTCAAAAGGGTATATGTTTCCAGTTTCCCGTCCATCACGTCATACCCCCGTCTCTGCTTTACATAGCGAGAACAGCTGGTGTCGAATTTCAAGTGATCATAGCCGGCCCAACGGGTATTTTTAAACTCGTCATGCCAGTTGACACCGGCAAAGTTGAAGCAACTGGCCAGGAAAAAGAGTATGGTGAAAATCAGTATTTTCATGACAATTAGTTGTCCGCGACACGACAAAAAAAGGAAATGGAATCCCGAATCACATTGACAGTCTTATCTTGAAACCAGTCTATACTATACCAGTTTTTTTGAGTTTTTTTCACCTCCAAGCAGTTAAAAAAGCGTGAGATTCTTACACAGCCGCCAAGCAATGCCGATCCCTTTCCGGACTAGCCCGTGTTCCTCAAACCGGCCGAAATGCCGCTGATAGTGGCGGCCAGCACATAGTTCAACTCCTCGCTCTCATCCCCGCCCCTTTTTCGCCGCAACAGTTCGATCTGGATCAGGCTCAACGGATCAACATAGGGGTTACGCAACCGGATGGAACGCGCCAGGGCCTGATTCTTCTCCAGCAGGCGCGACTGGCCGGTGACTGCCAGCACGATCCGGCGGGTGCGCTGGTACTCCTCCACCAGCATGTCGAACACCCGCTCGCGCAGCTCTCCGTCAGGCACCAGGTTGGAATAGAGCCGGGCCAGCGGCAGATCGACCTTGGTCAGGGCCAGTTCCACGTTGCGGATCAGGTCGTAGAAGAACGGGAAGCGGGACATCATCTCCCCCAGCAGCGCCATCTCGGCTGCCCCGCCGGCGGCAAATCGCTCCAGGGCATGGCCGACTCCGAACCAGCCCGGAATCACGTGGCGGCTCTGCATCCAGCCGAATCCCCAGGGAATGGCCCGCAGGTCGGACAGGTCGCGGGTGGCGCCCCGCCGCGCCGGTCGCGAGCCGATCCTGGCAAGCTCGAACTCCAGCACCGGCGTGGCCTGTTCAAAATAGGGAATGATGTCGGAATTTTCAGCGATTCGCTCCCGGTAGAAGGCGTAGGCATCCTCCGACATCCGCTCCAAAGCCAGCTCCCAGGAGGGGTCGGTAATCGTATCCACCAGGCCGGGACGCGCCAGCGCCTCCAGCGATGCCGCCACCATCAGTTCCAGGTTGCGCTGCGCCAGGGATGCGTCCGAGTATTTCCAGTTGATGACCTCGCCCTGCTCGGTAATCTTGAGCGAGCCGCTGAAAGCGCCGGCCGGCTGGGCCACGATCGCCCGATGGGTGGGACCGCCCCCCCGTCCGACCGTGCCGCCGCGGCCGTGGAACAGCATCAGCTCCACCCCGCATTCGTCCGCCACCCGGTGCAGCTCGCGGTGCGCCTTATGCAGCTCCCAGGAGCTGGTGAGCATGCCGCCATCCTTGTTGGAATCGGAATAGCCCAGCATCACCTCCTGCCGGCGTCCCCAGGAATCGAGGAACGGCGCATACTCCGGCATGCTCCACAGGGTACGGCAGATGTCCGGGGCATTTTGCAGATCCTCGATGGACTCGAACAGCGGCACCGGCATCAGCCCCGGGTCGCCGTTGCCGCTAGCGGCGACATGCACTCCGCACAGTTCCATCAGCCAGATCAGCGAAAGGGTATCCTGAACCGCTGAGGCGCCGCTGATCACGTAGCTGCGGATGGCTTCGGGCGGGTAGCGCCGTTTCAAATCGCCAATGGCCCGCAGAGTGTCCAGCAGTTCGGTGGTTTCAGCTGAAGGGGGCGCCGGCAGCATGACCGTTGAAACGGCGCAGGTCGAGCCGCCGGCCGAAAGTTCGGCCACGGCCCGGGCATGAATCCTGGCGTGTTGGCGGATATCCAGGCTGTGAAGATGGAAACCGAAGGTCGTCACCCGCCTCAAAAGCGGATCGATCAGCGCGCCGGCCAGCCGCTGGCCGTTTTCGGACAAAAGGCTCTCGCGGATCAGCCGCAGGTCGTCCTCGAAAGCGGATGCTGACGGATAGGCATCGGCATGCTCCGGCTCCAGCAGGCTGTGGCGCAGGCGATGCAGCATGTATCCGGCCAGGCGTCGGTACTGTTCGCATTCCGGTATCGCTTCGCTCTCCAGATCGCTCAAAACCAGGGTGTCGTGGTAGTGGCATACTGCATTTGCCAGTTGTTGTGTTACTGGAATCCGGCAGGTCGAAGGGGTCAGCAGCCGGCGCAGTTCCTCAAGGGAAGAGATGTAGTCGCCCAGGATGGTTTCGCGCGCCTTCTGCAGCGCCTGGCGGGTGGATTCGGCGGTGACATGCGGGTTGCCGTCACGGTCGCCGCCGATCCAGGAACCGAAGCGGACCACCGTCGGCAGCGCCTCAGAAGGGATAATCCGGTCGTAGGTTTCATGGAAGGCCGCCGCCATGTCCTGGTACAGTTCCTGGACCGGCGCGATCAGTGAGTCGGGGTAGTGGTCGAGTCCCATCTTGATCTCGTCCAGCACGGTGGGCTTGCGGCGGCGGACTTCATCGGTCTGCCAGAGAGAGGTGATTTCGGCCAGCATGGCGGTCTGGCCCTGCAGCGCTTCGGCATCGGCAAGCGGAAGGCGGTCGAGCGCCTCCAGTTCGCGCGCAATGCGCCGTCTCTTGAAATGGATCACCCGGCGCGCCACGTCGGTGGGATGGGCGGTAAACACCGGGATAACCAGAATCCGCCGCAGCCAGTGCAGCGCCTCTTCGGAGCTGATCCCGGCAGCACGCATGCGCAGCAGGGTGCCCCGCAGGGAACCGGGCTTGCACGGCTCTCCGCTGGCAAGCCGGGCCGCGCGCCGGCGCCGTCGGCGATGATTTGTTTCAGCCAGGTTGGTCAGCTCGAAGTAGGTGGAGAAGGCCTTGACGATCCGGTAAGCCTCGGCGGTGGTCATGGCGTTGACAATCCGCACCGCCCGTTCCTGCAGTTCACGCTCTCCAGGGAAATCGAGGCAGGCCTCGCCCTGGCCGTCGTTCAGCTGGCGGTGGCTGATCGCCAGGTGGCGCAGTTCCTCCTCGGCGGCAAAGGCCTGCTCACCGGCCTGCTCCCGGATGACCGTGCCCAAAAGCCTTCCCAGGGAACGGACGTCCCGTCGCAGCGGAATTTCCCGTAGTTCAGGATCCTGGCTTGTCAGTTCCGCCAGCCGTGCCCCCTGATCAACAATCTTCCAGAACAGTTCCCTGTCTGCCATGGCATGCCTCCGTTTCCTATTTTATCTCCGCTTCGCCTCCGTCGGCGCGTCCTGGATCAGGATATGCCAGTTGGGGCGTTTCCAGCTGGCACGGAACTGCTCCGGGGTTGATTCAACCGCCCGTTTCTCCTTCTCGAAACCGTCCAGGAACAGCACGAAATCGGCCTGTGATTCGTCGCTGCCGGCCTGCTCGGCAAACTGCCTGACCATACCGTTGGGGGTGCTGACCTTGCGCCCCACCACCTCGCTGACCGGAAAGCGCAGACCCCGCATGCCGCCCCCCGGCTCATAGGCCTTGAAGATCAGCTCGGAGCAGACCAGGGTCGAATCGGTCAGGAAGTCGAAGTTGAAATCGTAGGGGCGGCCGCTATAGAGAAAGGCCCGCAGGATGGCCTGGGCCTTGTCCCGTTTGGAGAGGCGCGGCCGGATCACGCCGATCGAATCGGATGCGCCGGTGTATTCCAGCGAGGTGAACGAGACCCCCTCCGAGATCGCCTCCAGGATACGGGACGGGCGCTTGTCATCCTTGATGATCAGGCTTCTGGAATAAGCGGTCGGGTAACGCTGCTTCAGCAGCGACTCGAAGTTGCCGTCGGCGCCCCCCAGACCCTTGACCCACTCGCGCACCTCCGCATCGTTGAAGAAAGCACGGCGCTCCTCGGGTGTTCCGACAAACAGCGCCACATGGGTCCAGAAGCCGGGCAGCCCCAGGTTGGACAGGTACCACTCGTGGCGCTCGAAGATGATGTCCCCCGGCTGCAGGCGCTTGCCGATGGACTCGATCTGCCTGGCCGAGATCAGGTGGCTGTGCGGCCGGGCCACCTTGGTGTCCCCCATCCAGCCCGAGATGCCCTTCTGCAGCGGGAACCAGGCCGCGAAACCGCTCTTCTGCACCACCGCCAGCGCATTCTTCAACGTCAGCTCATGCCCCCTGCCCTTGCCCATCTCCCAGATCACCCGGCTGTCCTCTTCGGTCGCGACGCGCAGTTCCGGCGGTCCGCCGGCATGGCTCTTGCCGATCACCTGCAGCGCGGCAAACTCGACGGCAATGGCCGCGTTCAGGAAGCGGAACTTGAAGCGCCCGAAACTTCCGGCCGGAATGCCCAGCTCCGGCACCTCCTCGTTCAGGATCGTGTCCAAGGCCGGATTCCTGTCCACCAGCGCGATCAGCTCCAGCGCATGCCGGTAGCCGGCCAGGAAGGCGGCGTTGGCAATGGCAAAGGAGGTGTTCCTCTGTTCACCCTCCTGGAACAGGTTGAACTTCTTGTATTCGCGGCGGATGCCGTCCAGGCCGGCCAGGCTGTCCAGCACGGAGCTCCAGGTATTCCAGACAGCCAGTTTGTCTTCGCGCGACAGCAGGGCATTCTTGCGCTCTTTTCCCGAATTGAACAGGTCGGGCCGGGAGCCGGCAAATTCAGCGGCCCGCCGCAGGTTCCCGCGCAGGATGCCGAAGTTCTTTACGTCGGCGGCCACATGTTTCTGGAATGCGGGGTCGGGGGCGGTCGGGGCAGCATTCGACAGAACAGGGGTAGCCAGGACTATGATCAACAGCAGTCGAAAGAAACATTGCATGAAATACTCCGATATGATGATTTCAGGATATTCAACTTGATTGCATAACTGACAAATATGACCTATATTTGTACCATAAATTATGACTCAGGAAAGGTCTGATATGGATCGTATTTACGCGCGGGCATCAGTCAGCATCAGCGACCTCAAGAAGAACCCCTCCCGCATCATCAATGAAGCCGAGGGTTCTCCCGTTGCAATTCTCAACCACAACAAGCCCAGCGCCTACCTGGTGCCGGCCGAGGCCTTCGAGGCTCTGATGGAGCGTTTCGAGGACTACGAACTTGCCCGCCTCGTCAGGGAACGGGAAAATGAAGCAACGGTCAAGGTCTCTCTCGATGAGCTATAGCCTTGAATTCAAGGAAAGCGCCGTCAAGGAATGGAACAAACTCGATGGCACGATTCGGTCACAATTCAAGAAAAAGCTGGCCGAGCGACTGGAGCGTCCAAGGGTAGAGTCGGCCCGGCTCTCCGGGATGCCGGACTGCTACAAGATCAAACTTAAGAACGCCGGTTACCGGCTTGTTTACCAGGTGGACGACAATAGAATTATTGTCATTGTCGTGGCTGTCGGCAAACGGGAAAAACTGGCGGTATATCTGGACGCCAAAAACAGGCTGGAACCGTAGGTAACTAACAGTGTCAGTTTTGACACCACGGGTATCTATAATTGTGATTTTGACTCATTTCGATTGAACTATTGAGGTTGTTAGTAAAAGCATTAGTAAACTGACTTGTTGAAATTGCTCAACGTTTTAAACTTTATGTATTGATTTGTCGCTTCGATTATTTCTAACTTAGCTCCTTTATAGCCAATTATTTTGGACTCTGACAGATCATATTCAACATTATTATTAAAAGCCGGTCTAGCGATATTGTTTGAAAATTCTCTGTAGCCTATGTTAATTTTATTTCCCAACTTTCCGCTGTAGATAAGAGACTGTTGAAAAGAATCTTGAGTCAGAGACATCTTTTTTCTTCGTTCGAAACTGTTACTATCTCCGCAAACAAAAGCATTAAAAACCGTAACAACACAAATTTCGCTCTCGCCTTTTTTAGTCATTACACTTTTCCAAGGGTCTGCTAACGCTGCCTTATGGATTCGTCCTGAGTCGTCTCCGCCTCCTGGAAAATAATATTCCGCAGTGTCATCTTCACCTTGTTTTAAATAGTACCCTGGATAAAGAGTATAAGCCCAACTAGGATCTGCTTCTCTGGTGAGATAAATAGCATCATGCTCTGAATATTTACCTTGACGAAGCATAGTGTCCCCTACCTGAACTATAGTCACTGAATCAATAGGGGGCTCACTTATTGCCGTAGTTACAGGCATATAGTTATACTTTGGAGACGCACAAGCGGCCAAGAGTGAAACTGCGGTAAGAACGAAAATATTTTTCAATATCATATATTCCCCTGTATTTACTGTGAATTTGCGAACTGATATTTTACTATTACAACGTGCATGAGGCTGACCCCAGACCGTAGGGAGTGAGGTCGTGCCAAGAGTTAGAAGACTCGGGTGATATTTTTATAGTATGTAATTATATTTTTCATGTCCATAGGGTTCAAAATAATTGGTGTGAGTGTTGTATCTCCAGCAGAAGCTGCTTTCATGCCCTTCTGTGAAAGGCCCTCTGTATCGGATGATTACTCTGAAAAACATATCTTCTCCGTGTTTCAAATCGGGGGAAAAACCCTTGTCGGTTGTAATGAAGTTGACCATGTTGGCAGGTGTTTCTTCTTCAATCCCTTTTCTAACTTCCCCAGCACTCAAAATAGGGGCGCAAACCAAATTATGCCTTCTGTCAACTTCCAAAACCGCATTGAGGTTGCTATGGATATTTTCCAAGGCAACGTGGGCACTCTGTATAATTGCCGGGGTCTTCCCGAAGTTTGCCACTTCGTAGGTAATGGCAGGATTCAGATTTTCAGACATATGGAAATTACTAACGCTGTATGCAAAAACGTAGGGGCGCTCTACCATCGTGAGGGTTTTTTCGGCAACTTCAGCGGATTTATTAGCGGCGTCAGCCGTTTCTTTGGCGATAGCAATGGATTTTTCCATTTCTGTCGCTTGTCTGTCAGATGTGTTTTTTGCTTCATTACCCAATCCAACAGTAGCACGATACAATTTAGCGGTGTAAATAGCCAAACCAAGGGTCACTAACGCCAAAGCGAAAGTCAAATAGACCAGCCACCATTCAGAAGAAGAATAGTCGTGTCTCTTCTCGGTTTTATCGGTGGTTTCTACTTGTATGATCGGGGTCTTGGATGTTTCTTTGATGGGCGGAATATTTTGGGACGTCGGCTTATTACTGTCGGCCTTGCTATCTGTTTTTTGGTGCTGGGACTTGGGTTGTGCTGTGGAATCCGCAGCACTTGGGAATGGTAGTTTTGATTCCGCGCAAACTCCAACTCCGCACAGCAAAAATAGCATTGTAACAACAGGGATAATCCTCATTTTGGGTTTTTCCTTGATCTTGACTAACTCGTAGATTACCGGTGCACACAAACGCTACAACCACCATCCACTGCACCCACAACAATCAAAAAAGCTTTGAAGTCGCTGAAACGCGCCGATTTACAACAACTCCCACCCCACCACCAGCAGCACTTCATCCTGGAGAGCCAGCTTTCGCATCCCATTCGTAAATCCGCTCTTACTGAACAGAATGAAACGTTCCCGGCGCGCTTCCTTGCCCCATACGACGAGCCTTGCCTTGCGTTGCAGGTCGAGGTAAACATCCTCACCGACCGGATTGATGCTCCACTTGCATTCACCCAACCAGATCGTTCCACTCTCCTCATCCAGCGCCACCAGGTCGATCTCCTCGTTCTTCTGCCACCACCTGCCGATAGTGGAGAATGTCATCTTGCCGGATTTAAGCAAATCCAGACAGAATTCCCGGCAGATATCCTCATAGACGAAAGAGAGATGCTGATCGAATGTTTCCCGAATCTTGCCGAGCAAATAATCGGTATTTCCAATTTCCAGCCTGCTCCGGTGGGGAAAGACATATTTGAACCAGAAGGAGAAATAACGATCATGCAACCGATAGAGCCCAAGCCTGCTCTTGTCCGGATATTTCTCCGTGACCGGGATTTCCTTGTCCACAAAACGCAGCATACGAAGGATGTCCAGATAACGGGCAAGATGCGCCTTCTCAAAGCCGGTGTCGTTGATAATCTCCGACATCTTCCGCTTACCCTGCGCAATGGCACGGAGAATGACAAAATAGTTACGTGGTTCGCGCAACTCTTCACGCAGCAGAAATTCTACCTCGTTATAGAGAAACGATCCCCGGTCAAGGATAAGTTCGTTGATGGCGCTCTGTATGTCAGCAACGGAGTCAAGCTTTTCAATATACGCCGGGATGGAACCGAAAACCCCATATATTTCCAGCCTCTTTTGCAGATCAGCATCCGGAAAAAACTCCGCCAACGCACTGAACCACATCTCCCGCACCTCCAGGGATGCGGTGCGTCTGCCGTACAGCGGGGCCTTGTAAAAGAGTACCTCCTCTTCCATCATGCCGATGCTCGATCCCAGCAGAATCAGGAAGACATTGCTATCCTTCAACAGGGTGTCGATCCCTTTTTGAAATATGGAGGAAATGCCTTTGTTGGAGTTAACCAGATAAGGAAACTCATCAATGACCATGACGAGCCGCTCGTGTTCGGCCTTCTCCTTGAGATACCGGAAAAACTGTTGCCAGTCCCGAAAACCTGATTCCGTCAGGATGGTATCGCCGAAGAATTCACCTACCTCGCATCCCAGATTGCGCAGCTGTTCGCCCTCCGTAACGCTGTCGGCAAGGAAGTAGATTGCTCGTTTGTCCCTGATGAATTCACGCACCAGACGAGTCTTGCCCACCCGACGCCTGCCGTAGAGCGGGATAAACTGAAACCCCGGCTTTTCGTAATACGTATGCAAAAAGGCCAGTTCCACTATTCTATTGACAAACTGCATGACTCGCTCCATTTAGTATAATCATGATTTGTATAATCACAATTATACTAAAACATCCGAGATAGCAATATTCCTTTTGTTACTTCCCCGCCACCCCCATCAGCTCCGCCATCCGGACCGTCGGCGCGTCGCTGACCCGCTGGCCGTCGTGATAGAAGGTCACCAGCTGCAGCGTGCCGTCCTTGGCGGCCTTGATTGCAACGTCATCCGGAGTGAAGGTGGTTCTCCCCATGGATTTCCTGGTGGGCCAGTCGATGCCGCTGTAACTCAGGTAGACCAGCTTGGAGCAGTAGACCCGCCCCTTGGATTCCACGTCGAAGTTGAAGTCGTAGGGCTTGCCCACCTGCCTGAGCGCCTGCAGCACCGTGGCGGCGCGCGCCTCGCGGCTCAGGTCCTGCTTGCGCAGGATGCCGATGCTGTCGATGTTGAGGAAGTGCTCCAGCGAGTTCATCTCCACCCCCGAACGCAGCGCCTCCACCACCAGCCGCCCCTCGCGTATCTCGTCACGGTGGCTGGCCACCAGCGGGTTATTCCAGATACCCAGCTCCTTCAGCTCCGCCTCGCTGCCGACCCAGACCGCCGCATGCCCCCAGTAGCCGGGGATCAGCTTGTCGGTCAGCCGGAAGGGGGTCTTCTCCAGCAGTATGTCGCCGGCCTTGAGGGTTCTGCTCACGTCGGCCAGCACATCACCCTTGCGGTAGAGCTTGCCCCGGCGGGTTTCCACCAGTCCGACCGCGTTGCCGAAAACCATGCTGAACAGGCTGACCCCCTCGCGTTCCATGCCGGTCAGCGTATCGCTGGTAACCCCGCTCAGGAAACCGAGCTTGCGCCCGACCACGTAAAAGGGAGACCATTTCTTGACCATCGAATAGGACGGGCTCTGGGCGATCAGCAGGTTGAGGTAGGCGTTTTCGGGGGTCTGATCCAGGCTCTTTTTGAAGCGCTGCGCCTCCTTCTCGTAGAACCTGATCGCCTTGCGCACCCGGGCCCGGTTGGTGATCGAATTGTAGTTGAGGGTCACCCGGGCCAGCGCGGCGCTGGTGACGGCATAGCCCGGATCGCGCTCGTTGAGGATGCAGCGCAGCTTGCCGTCCCCTTCGAAGAGCGAGATCGCCAGCAGGTAGTTGTCGTACAGCAGCATGGCCGAGGAGAGCGACAGCATCACACCGGTCAGGCGCGTTTCGGGCGAGATCCCCTGCCTGGCCAGTTCTTTCTCGGAACCGTCCAGCCAGCATTCATGCGATTCGGCCATCGCCAGCAGTTCGCTGCGCAGTGCGAGGTGTTGGTTGATGCCGATATTGATCAGCGAGATATCGCCGCCGGTCAGCGGTCTGCCCCGGTCCAGCTTCTCCTTGATGGAGCGTCCGACCTTGATGGTCTCGGCCCGCAGGCTCAGGGCCCGCTCAGCCAGCGTGCGGAACTCCTCCACCTCTCTCTTCAGTGAGCTTTCCACCGATTCGCGCGAGGCACCGTGAACGGTCGCAAGGTGTTCCCTGCAGGCATCGGCGGCCAGGGCCGGCAGAGACGACAGTGCGATTGAAAACAGGATGATAATTGACAGCGTGCGTTTCATGAACGGGACTCCTATCAAGATCTTCATCTATACTTACATACAATCATTCCGGTCCAGCGCTGCAACGGTCTTCCCTACACGTTCGAGCACGCTGCCGTTGACCCTGACATATGGAATTCTCCGTCTTTCCAACTCCTCCAGGTACCACTCGTGCTGTTTTTCGCGGAAACCCGGCGCCTGGCGGGTGCCATCCTGAATAAACATAATATCTGGCTCGCACAACACAACCAAGCCGTAACAGCGACATGCCAGCACCTCCAGTGCCGGGTCGCTGCGACCAAACATGAAGCGGCTATAGAAGAGGGTCGTCAGCGGTGAGGTGTCGCAAAAAAGGTAGCGCCGTGCCGACAGCAGGGCGCGCTCCTCCCGGACAACCTGCTCCTGGCCGATGGCCAGCATGTCCTCATATTCCAGCTGCCCGTACTTTTTATCCCACAACTCCCTACCGTACTCCTCGACATAATCCGTGTCGAAGTACTCTGCCAGCGCTGCTGTCAGAGTGCTTTTGCCCGAGGACTCACCACCCAGGACGCATACCCTTTGCACAAAAGAGGCATACACGACCGGCGCCAGCCACTGGCGCTGTTCGTGCAAACCACTGCGAAGCATGCTGCCCGACACTGGAATACGGGTGCGTTGCCGGTCCACAAGGATGTGCCTGACAGTCGGGAGAGTTGGATCGTAACTTCGAAAAAAACTGGTCAGCTCCTCAGCAAAACCATCACCGTAATCTTCACTGGTAAAGACGGCATCCACGCTGATCGCCAGGACATCGCGGCAGAGTCGTCCCACAAAGAGGCGGTGAATAGACTCGTCAGCCTCATCGGGCGGCAGACTCACATCTCCGTCAGGAAACCATTCCTTCAGACGTTCATCCGTAACCACCAGACGCTGGGTGTGGGGAAACAGAGAGCCGAGCCACTCTTCACGCCTATCCGCTCCGCACCCGACAAATTCAGGTTTGGCGTAGCTGATGATGGCCAGACGCTGGCACTGCTCCTGAGCGCAACCGATCAACAGCTCGTGGCCGCGATGCAAAGGCGAGAACTTCCCCACCACCAAACCCTGTAGAAATTGCCCGGTCATGCCGTTTGCACCTCTCGACGCCAGACGCGCAGTGATACGGCAGCATTGATCCAGAACAGCACATACAAACCGGCGGTCAGATACAGCCCGCGGGAACAATAGAGCGGCACGGAGATGGTATTGACCACCAGCCAGCACCACCAGGTTTCTATACGCCTTCCCATCAGTAAAAACTGCCCCAGCACGCTGAAAGCCAGCACAAGAGAGTCAATATAGGGGGCATAGGCATTGGTGAAACGATACAACAACCAACCGTAGACCAGAGCCACCAACAGCCCTCCCAGAGCCAGAAGCAGCACGCTTCGCGGCTGACTGTCGCGCACCGGCAGATCTCCGCCGCCCTTGCCATGGCGCCAGTGCCACCAGCCACTGACGCTGGTGATGATGAAGAACAGCTGCAGAGTCACGTCGGCGTAGAGCCGGGCATAGTAGAACAGCATGCCGAACAGCAGGCAGCCGATGATACCGGTCCACCAAGTGTGGACACTGTTGCGTCCCGCCAGAATGATCGAAACGGCATTTACAAAATTGGCGGCAATTTCAAGTGGTGATGTCATGGCAGGGTCCCGGAAATGTCGGAGGTATACTGCACAAGCTTGTCGCCCGGTCCGTCCAGTGGAATGATCCCCAGTTCCTGTTCGCTGCCGAACAGTCCGAGCAGGGCCTGGCGGATCTGGCCGGTTTCAACGATCGCTCCCCGCAGTCTCATGGTCAGGCGACCGTCCCGGTGTTGATGCACGGTGAACTGTGGTATTGCAAAATGTCTCAGCACATGGGTGATCTCGATGTTGTTGATCATCAGACCGGTCATGGTACGGAAGAGCACGGGCGGACGCCCCTCCAGCCCATCCAGGATCATGTCATGCCCCATGAACCTGAGCGCGGCGTGATCACCGGTACGGTAGCGCAGCAGCGGCAGACAAAAATTGAAGCCGCCGCTAATTGTGATTTCGCCCCGTTCGCCGGGCGGGAGCACCCGCCCCTCAAGGTCCAGAATCTCAACATACAAGTGGTTCTGCAACAAGCGATGCCCACCTGATTCAGGATCAGCTACCGCAATCGGTCCGGCCTCGTTCATAGAGTATATATCCAGCACCGGGCAGCCAAAATGGTCTTCCAACTGCTTTTTTTGACCGGGCAACAGGGTCATGGAGGTGGAGAGCAGGGCTCGCGGCCGGGTGCGAAGCGGCAGCGCGGCCAGCGCCTGAAAGGAGAGCGGATCACCGGTGTAAATCTCCGGGTTGAGTGCATCCAGATAGCGGCCCCGGTCACCAGGATCTCGCCAGTCATCCGGGTGCAGATTGATCTTGGCCAGCCCCGATTCATTCATTGTGGGAGTGACGGAGGTGTAGGTAAAACAGGTACGCTGGTAGCCGACCAGCACCACCCCGACCTGGCCGGCGCCATGACGAAGCTCGATGCCGAAGTAACGCAGGGCACGCTTGTGAAAAGGCAGGTAACAGGCCGCCACCAGCGGGTGTGACGCCAAGAGCAGGGTATGACCGGTGGTGCCGTTGGTCTGGAAATTGATCATCCGCTCGACCGGCACACTGTCCGGCACGAAGCGAGCAATGTCGCGCCCCAGGTCGGAACGGTCGCAGGTGGGTATGTCCTGAAACCTGGCCGGCAGTGAACCGTAGCCCCGGTAATGCGGCACATCGTCGAAGCAGTTTGCGACGAATTCCGCCAGCCACACCGGCTCTTCGCCCGGCCGCCAGCCAACATCGGCCTGTTCAACCTCCCTTTCGAAGGCCCTGGCCTGGCCGATGTCGGCGGCAGTCAGACGGTTGCCGCTCCGGTTCCGGTAAATCGGGGCGCAGGGGTGCTCACGCAGGAAGCGCAGCATCTCACGCCCGGCAGCGCTCAAGGTCGGGTAGCGCTCGTTGTCAGTGATGGTCTCAGTCACGCTATTCCCTCGTCCACTTGTCGGCCGATTCATCGGCCGCCTTTTTCCTGAGTGCCTCGCGGATGGAACGCGCCCGCTCCTCAGCCACGCGGGAGGCTTTCAGCACCCGGGAGCGCTCAGTAGAACTCAGGCTGACCAGACGATCCTGGGCCTGGGCCTCGCTTTCTCCGGCCGGGCGGCATCCCAGGCGTGCCAGCGCCAGGCGGGCCAGCTCTTCACGCCGTTCCGGATCGCTGACCAGCTTGCGTGACGCTACCTGCTTTGCCAGCTCGCCACCCACGTCGTCCAGCAGGATCAGAATGCGATCGGCGACAGGTCTTGCCTGACGGAACCAGTCGTCGTGCAGCAGCCAACAGAGGATCAGCACAATGGCGAGACGGTTACGATCCCGAGCAAAATCAGCACCGTCGAAGACGAACAACCGTTCAGACGCCACCGGATTGTCCAAATCCGTCAGCAGATCCTGGACCACGGCCGCCACGTGAATATGCCCTTGCTGGCCGCTGCGCGGTTCGGCCAGGAATTCCTCCGGTATCTCCGCCAGACGGCGGGTAAGCGCCTCCAGTGATGGTCCCTGTTGCTCCATGATCATCCCTCGCAAAATTTATTAAACAGCTGGGTACTGTGACAATCGGAGCACGCCGTTGGCGCTTGCTGGCGTTGTTTTTCGGAAAAAATCTTCGCCAGCTTTTTCAGTGCACTCGACGAACTGATCTCCTCCAGAGGCACTCCCAAATCCGGTACGGTAAAAGTGCAGGGAGCGACCAAACCGCATTCGTCTATGAAAAGAAAATGCTCGGCTGCATCACATGCCGATACGCCGATCCGCTGATTACTTGCGGTTGCATGAAACCTCCCAAGATATCCGTCACTGCCGCACAGCTTCAGCCCCAGGGCAGCCAGTTCCTTACGCAGTCCGGGCAGACCAGCGGCCAGGTGCCCGACCTGTTCCGGCAACAGCCGGTTATGCGGATAGAACTCCGGCCGGTCATTACCTCCCAGCTGGTTAAAAGTCAGCTCATTTAGGCCCCATCCGGCCAGCTCCCGGCAAAGCGCCCCAAATTCGCCGATTGTGTCGCGCATAAGAACCACATTTGCCCGTAGCCGCAGAGCGCTGCCGCTCCGCCGGATTTCATCAGAAAGCTGCATGACGTTGCGCCGAAGTTCGGCAAAGCCACCCGGCCAACCCCGCAGCCGATCATGTTTCGCTCCCAGGGCATCCACGCTGATAGTCAGTTCATCGTATTCCCGCACCAGATGTTCCCGGACAGCTGCCGACGCCAGCGGGGTGCCGTTGGTGGTGGTGCTGACCCTGATGCCGTGCCTTCGACGGAATTCCATGGTGATCGACTCCAGTGACCCCCACAGCAGCGGCTCGCCACCATGCCAGGAAACCAGCACCTGCTGACCGGTCTCTGTCATGAAATCGGCTAGAACCTGCCCGAAGGCCCGAACGTGTTCGATGTCCGCATTTCGCCGAGGGAGCTGCAGTTCCCGGTCGTAGGCACAGAAGCGACAAGCCAGGTTACACTGTTCCGTCACCCTCCAGACAACTACCATGACGGCGACCTTCCGGGCATACCAAAGGTATCATTACCGCAATCCGTCTGTTTCCGTTCCCCATAGGTGATACGACTGAAACGACGGGCAAACTCTACCAGATCCTCCCAGGTTGCTACCCGGTTGACCTGCCAGTCATGGCTGTCACGGGCCTTACGAATGGTGGCATATGCATTGTCGTACCCACCACGCAACCGTTCCCAGTTATCGGGCAGATTCAATACGAAGGTTCCGCCTCCGCGAGCGCGCTTGAGGGCAGTATCGGAGACATCCCAACCGGAGCTGCCCAGTTCGTCCTGATCAAACATGGTGGAGATGCCGTCGTCCGAGATAACCATGATATGCACCGGACGGGCATCCAGACCGCGCGCCGCATAGGTGTCGCGCAGGACATGAATCGGGAAAGCGGTCGCGCCGCCGAAATAGCCTGTCAGAACCGCCAGAATCTCATGCTCGTCGCGCACGAAACCGGCGGTACAGGTAAACTGGCGGCTTCCGCTCCAGAGGGTGACCTGCACCCGGGCACCGGCCCTGAGCGCAGACAGACAAACGATGGCCCCGGCCAGCGCCGGATAAGAGACCAGATGCTGCGGATTGGCCATGGAGCCGGAACTATCCACGTACAGGTCCAGGTCCAACGGTTCCTTGCGCGGTTGGTGACCCTCGCTGGTGCCCCACACACGCTGGACGGTGGTCATGCCCGGCACAACAACCGGGCTCTGCAATACACTTTGCAGCCAGTCGGCGTCATCCAGAGCCTGACCGATATCCCATGGTTCAAGACCCTCGGGGAGAGGATCATAACTCTCGGGAGCAGGCCGACTCGGAAAAGGGATCAGATGCGGCCGGGCCCGTTCCCGGTAGTAGCGGATGGCGATCTCGTGGTCGCTCAGGTCGAGTCCTGCCGCCCGCAGGATCTCGCCATACTGGAACGGCTCGCGCATCTGCCCCCGCTGGTTTGATGAATCCAGGGCGGATTCACGGGGAGAGCTGCCGGTGACATCCTGACCTGTCTCGATCTCCCCCATCTCCTCACCATTGAGATCAGGATCCTGGGAGGGGTGAATGGCCCCGCCTTTTTCCTGCGGATCTTCCTCGGTCAGACCGGATGGCTCTCCTCCGGCGGCGGCATTTCGGGTATCCTGCCACAGATTGAGCAGATCCCTGGTTTTTTCATCCTCCATCAGGTAGGGGAGCAGCAGACAGGCAAAACGTCCGGAACCATCCAGCCAGTCGCCGGCATAGCTGCGCAAGAGCCGCGCCCCCAGCACCGCATCCCCCTCCATGCGGTCATCGGTTGCACCACCACCCAAGGTGCCCTTTTCCCGACTCCAGAGCAGCTCATAAATCCTCATGTAGATCGTCCAGACCGAACCGGAATCCCGGTCACCCTTCAGGGTCCGGTACAGCTCGGCCAGGCGCAGACCGGCACTGCGCTGCAGGCGGTTGTTGATCAACAGATCGGTGTAGAGGTTGGCCACCATCGGCGCGTGTTGTTCTAGCGTGGGTAAGGCCCAGCGCATGCGGGCGATCATGCTGGTATGTTCGCTGAGGGTGGCCGGAGCCAGCACATGGTGGCCGATTTCATGGGCCAGCACCTCGTGGGCGAAGCCGCTGATGCCGAGTTCCATGACCTCCTGCAGGTTAATGACCACCGCCTGGTCGTGAAGGCGAATCATCGCGAAACTGCCGGTCAGCCCCTCATTGCGCGCCGCATCGTTAGTGAGGCAGAGGGTCGGTGGCCGGATGCGGGTGAAGCGGCTCCAGGACTCAATCGCCAATGGCCAGGCCTGGCTCCACTGTTGATCCAAGTCGGCCAGGGTCGCCTGTTTCCCAGGCAGCAAGGTCATGTCAGGGCCACCAGCAGCACCGCATGGGTCAGTGGCGAGGTAAGCGCCAACGTGTCGACGGTAGCCGCGCAACTGGAGATCATACCCAGCGGGTCGAGGTTGAGGGTGATTCCGTTCCGACGGACCGTGCTTCCGTCAATTTTCAGCCCAGGAGGAAGGTTTGCCTGGCGGGCGGAAGCGTCAAACAGAGCAGGATCACAACGGTGGAAGGTGGCCCCGAAGAAATCAGCCGTCAACAGCCAGCATTCAGGGCCGCTTCGAACCAGGATGGAACTGCCATTTACCGCCACGCGGGGTGGTTCGATAAACAGACCGCCGAAACCGCGGAAGGCACCCACCCGCGCCACTATACGCAGTTGATCACCTGCCACCGCCTGATCACATTCCGGCGTTGTCGGGTTGTACCATCGGTTCTGTTCCAGGAGCAAACGGACCGCTTTCCAGGACGTCGGAGACGACACCTCCAAGAGTGCCAGGGAGAGCTGTTCCGGCAGACTGTCAAACAAAGCCAGGGCCGCCGTGCGGTAGTGAGCCAGGCCAGATCGCCAGGCCGCCGCCTGCCCCAAACGAAGAAATTCATCCGCACTTCCGCATAAACCCGCCAACCGGCCAAGATCTCGCGCCCACTCAGCCGGGCGAGCGCCGGGGGTCGTCGCCAGGTGATGGAGGGCATTGCTGATCGCCGGCAGGACGCGGCGCGGTTCAGCGGCCAGATGGCGAGCAACGGACGGAAGCAGTGCGCGCCACCCTTCGTCAATGGCCATATTGCGGCCACCGGGACCGACCAGATTCTGCCCGGCCAACTCCAAAGCCACATCATAGGCTACTGAAGTGGTCTCGGCGACACAATCGGGACAGAGTTCAGCAACAGCAACTATAAGCGGATCAACCATCTCGCGCAGCACAACAGCGAACTGCTCACCATTCAACCCGGAGTAACTTCGGCGGGCCTCATTGAAGCGAGCATTGAAATCGGTGCGATTTGAGCGGAGTATGTCTGCCAATTCGACGGAGATCATTGACGGCCCCTCATTGGGTCTTCAGCCAGCGCAAGTAATTGGTGTAACGCTGGTGCAGATACTTGAGTTTCAGCAGGTCATCGTAGAGATGCCCGTAGAGTTTGCGCCCCCGGGACCATTCGGCGATCAGCCGTTCAATCCGTGCCAGTCGCCCGCGGGCATCCGCCTCGGTCACACCGTCCAGCCCCCTGCGGAACTCCAGGTCCAGCTCGGCCAAAGGATCGTCCTGATCCAGATTGAGCCGATCGTATTCGGCGCAGGACAGGTCGAACAATTTGCGCAGCCACCCCACCCGGTCGGTGCGGTACATGGCGTTAGCCGGAATATCGAAAAAGGGGGCATCCGTATCCGGAAGCAGCTTCTCATGCAGCACAAAGGGAAGCACCTGTCGCAGGTCCTCCAACTCCACGCTGCGGTTACCGCGGAACCAGGCCAGGGCCTTGGCATAAGTCAAAAGTGTCATCAGCACCCGTACCGACAGGCCGTTGACAGACTGGCATCCCAGGTCCTTTAACCGGTCTCGGCCGGTCTCCAGGGCGGTGACAGCACTGCGCTCCGCACCGGCCAGACGGGCAGTATCCTTGGTCTTGTACTCGAACTGTTCGGCCGCCACCTCGCAGAATTCGAACTGACTGGCGAAAAATTCGATCCGCCGCCGCATGGGAGCCACGATCTCCACGGCACGAATCTCTTCCAGCATCCGGTCACCTTCGGCCTCGTTGAAGATGATTGCCGACGGCATCGTCTCCTCCGGACGGACATTCTCCTCGATACGCAGCAGCAGATCGTCCATGAAGCGCGGATTGAAGGCCAGGGCCTGAACAATTACGTCGATCCGGTCGCGCAGCGCTTCGATCACCTGGTAGGTACCGCCCCCCTGGTCGTCATTGGCAGTCAGAAACCAGGCCGATTCCGGGCACTCATAGATATGATTCAGTATCTCGGCATAGTTGTCACCCATGACGGTCAGAAGCGCACTCTGGGTACGGGTCGGGATACGATTGTACTCATCGATGATCTTGACCCGCATCCCTAACCAGCTACGCCAGGAGATGCGAATATCCTCCATCCGCTGGGCGTTCACCAGGTCGGCCGGCAGCGGGTTGCCCAACAGGTCGGCAATTGTCATCTGGGGATGGCCATGCTGCATGGCCCGCCGTACGTCACGTACCTTGTAGCCGGCCAGCACCCCCATCAGAATGGCGCTAGCGGTCTTGCCACGGCCAGGGCCACCGATAAAGAGACACTTGCGCCGGGTGGCAAAGGTCAAAAGCGGTAACAGGATAAAACTGGAATAGCTCTGGGCCGAGGGGAGTGTCAATCGGCTCTTGCAGTCTCCCAGCAAGTAGGATTGGGGTGGCGCATCGTTGTACTCGATGTCGTAGTGAGGAGAGATGACCGCCGTATTGACGATCCAGAAATAGGCCTGCCGCAACTTCTCATCCAGCGGCTGACTGCCCGGCGTCGCACCGGCAAAATTATTGGTAACCGGCCCCTGATACAGGTCTGCCACGTCAAAGTTACGCGGCGCAACCGGGGTATGGGGATTCGTGGGAGACTGTGAAACCTTTTTGAAGGCATCGAAAAGCGCCATGGCGAGCCGTCCTTATTGTAGCTGATTTCGTGGATGTGCCGTTACGTTTATATCACTTTTTCAATATACCACTGTGGATACAGACCAACTCCTTACCGTAAAATGACGCCATCATAAGCGAAATTCCGATTCCTGCAAAGAGCAGATAATCGGTCGGCATCCCCAGCAGCCAGTTCTTGTGCCAGGGGATGAACTGCGGCGCAAACCTGGACAGCCCGTAGCAGGGATTGAGGGCGAACCAGAGGAAATCTTCGATGATCCAGAACAGCATCAGCGAGCCGAGGCAGCGGGCCTCCATGCGCCAGGAAAAGGCGCCGCTGACGGCATGGGGCAGGTGGAACGCCAGGAACATGAACGGGAAGACCCAGGCGTGGTAGCCGGTCATGGGGCGGCCACCCCAGAAGATATCCAGCAGCCAGTGCTTCTCGATGCGCCAGGTCGGCAGGGCGCAGGCCCAGCCGTTGGCCCCCTCGATCTGGATCTCGGTCATGGCGAAGAACAGCCCCAGCAACGCGACCCAGCAGAGCAGGAATAGTGCATGAACAAGGCGGCGGGCAAGAGTAGATTTCATGCTGAATCCTCGGTTAATCCTTCCTTGTATGTGTACCAGAGCATGGCTGTAACCCCTACTGTCCTCCCCTTTGACAAAGGGGAGGGACGCGTGGATGCTGCTATGGTGGTTCTTTGTGATTTTGCTCTTGTTTTGGTCTTTAGCTCCCCCTCTTAAGATAAGAGGGGGCAGGGGGAGTTATGAGATTTCAGCTTGAACCGCCCAGCACCACCGCCAGCACGTCCCGTGCGGCGGCCGGCCGCCCCAGGCCCAGCGCATTGGCCCGCATCGCCGCCAATCGCCACGGTTCGCGCAGCAGGCGCTCCACCCGCCAGGCCAGCGCCCCGCCATCACAGGCCTTCAGGGCGGCGCCGTTCTCCAGTAGGAAGTCGGCGTTGCGCTCCTCCTGCCCCGGAATCGGCGAAACCACCACCATCGGCAGCCCTACCGCCAGGCATTCGGAGGTGGTCAGGCCACCCGGCTTGGTGATGGCCAGGTCGCTGGCGGCCATGACCCGCTCGATCACCCTGGTAAAGCCCATTGGAAACAGCCTCTCCGGATGCTTCTCAGCAAGTACGTTCAAATCCGCCAGCAGCCTCTCGTTCCTCCCCGCCAGCGCCACCAGCTGAAAATCTCCCTCCAATCTCATCAGCCTTTCAGCCAGAAGCCCAATTCCGCCTACCCCGGCCCCGCCCGACATCATCAGCAGCGTCGTCTTGTCCGGATCGAGCCCGAACTCGCCGGCACAGGTGGCCCGCCGGCGCCGTTCCCCGAACAGCGGCATGATAGGTATGCCGGTCACCCGGATGCGGTCCGCCGGAATGCCCCGCTCGGCCATGCGCCAGGCCACCTCGTCGTTGGCGGCAAAATAGCCGCTGATGTGTGGGTGGATCCAGAGCGCATGCACGTCGAAGTCGGTCACCTGCACCCAGACCGGCTTCGAGAAGCTCCCCCTGCCTATCTTGCGCGACAGCAGCTGGGCCGGCAGGAAGTGGGTGCAGATCACCTGATCCGGGTTGATTTCATCCAGCACCTGCTTGAGTTTTTTGGTATTGAGCCGTTCGATGGCCATGCGCAGCCGGGAGAGCGCCGAATCAACCTTTTCATGGTCGGTCCTGTCGTACAGATAGCCCCAGAAGGCCGGATGACGCTCGACCACCTTGATATAGGTGTCGGCGTAGACGGTCTTGAACAGCCTGGGCACCAGCTCCATCAGGTCGATATGCACCGCCTCCACGCCGGGATGATACTTCTCGGCCGCGGCCTGCAGCGCCTGGGCGGCGCGCACATGCCCGGCCCCGGCCGACACGCTCAGGATGGCTATTTTACGGGGTTTGTACGTGTCATCAATCATTTGGCAACCTTTCTTCACTAAATTCTTGCCAGGCGGTTGTAATCAACCTTGGCATTATGCCGCTTGTCGAGTGGAATTTCCTTCAATTCACGCACTTCGTCAAGCTGCGCCCATGCCAGTGAAGCACGTACTTCAGCCATGTCAGGATGAATGCCGCCACGGGGTTGCACAAACAGGCAGCGCCGACCCTGTTTTCCGATCAGTGCTGCCCTGGCGACACTCGGAACCTGACGGGCGGCGCACTCCACCGCGAAAGGGTACAGTTGACCACGCCCGTCATTAATGACCGCCGAACTGCGCCCCATCAACCACAACCGCCCCTGATCGTCGAAATAGCCGCTGTCGCCGGTGCGATGCCAGACCGTTCCGTTTACCCGGAACTTGGTCTCGTCGTCGCCGACTCCGTTCAGATACCCTTGCAATACATGGCCACCACTGACCACGACCTCTCCTGTCAGCCCGGCCGACAAACAGAGCGCCGAAAATCCGGCCCCATCCAGTTCGCCAAGCGGAGTGCCCCAGCAGGCGACTATTACCCGGACGCAGATCTCCGCCACCGGCTTACCTGTCAAAAGACCTCTCCCGGCCTTCATCGCCGCCAGATCATCTCCGTTCATGGCAAGGCGGCTGATATGGGCGATCGGCTCGGCCTCGGTCGAGCCGTAGACCGCCACCACCTCGGCTCCGGGAAATGTTACCGCGAAACGTTCCAGGTGATCGGGGAAAACCGGCGCGCCGCCGGTGAAAACGTAGCGAAATCCCGTCAGGGTGCGGCATGATGTTTCGCACGAGTCGCATATCCTTTCCACAAAAGCGGGCGACGCAGCAACAGTCGTGGGAGAGAAACGTTCAATCTGGCGCAGTACCGGAGCGGCCTCGATGGCTCCGGGACGACGCAGGTCCGCATCCGGAATCAGTGACGTAACGCCCGAAGCCAGATTGGCCAGCACGAAAACCGGCAGCGTGGTCAGGTCGATGGCGCCGGGTGTCAGGTGGATGGCCAGTTCCAGCACGCGGTGCTGTTCCAGCAAGAAACCGTGGCTGCGTACCGCCGCCTTGGGCAGGCCGGTGCTGCCGCTGGTAAAGGTGATCAGGGCCGGCGTTTCCGCATCACACGGCAATATCGGCAGATGCGGTTCCAATTGCCGGGACCGGCTCCAGGGGATGCACCAAGGCATTGAACGGCTTAAACAGATCTGACGCGGAATGCGCCGCAGGGCCGGCGAAATCAGGCGCAGCAGGTGCGCCTTGGGCGAGGCGACCAGCGCGGCGGGCGGGCGGATGGAGCAACAGCGTTCGATATGTTCCCGCCCGGTGGAGGGATCCAGGAACATGGCGGTCATGCCCAGGCGGAAGAGCGCCATCAGTGCGATATACAGCTCCGCCGACATGGGCTGGAAAACCAGTACTGTGTCGCCGTTGACAAGTCCGCATTCACGCAGCAGCGACGCCCCCCTGGCCGAGGCGGATTCCAGCTCGGCAAAGGTGGTTACCCGCTCCCGCCCTCCGTGCATGTCGATTATGGCCGGGACATCAGGCCGTTCCCGCACCTGCCGTTGCAGGATCTCGACGATATTCACGCCAGGTCCCGGCAGAACAGGGCATAACGCCTCATCGGCTGGGCATATGCGGCGCTCATGTTGCGGGCGCTGCTGTTGCCGTCGTACGTCAGGGCGTGGATGGCCCGCTGGTAGCCCAGTTCGCGGATATTGGCGATGGTTCGCACCATCAGCAGATTGCCCAGACCGCCGTAGATTTTGCCGGGCAGTACTGTGATGGACTTCATGACCACCGTATCCACGGGTCCGCCCCGCTGGGCCTGGAGCATGTCCGGAATCGCGAACAGGAATCCGGCGGCTTCGCCTTCATGCTCCGCCAGCAGGGTCAACTCCGGCCTGATATAGGGTTGAACCTTCTGATAGGTGGCTTTGAATTCATCGCGGCTGATAGGGGTGTAGAGGAAGTTGTGCCGGAAACCAGCCAGTGAGAGTTCAAAGATGGCGTCCAGCTCCTGATCGAAGCAGGCCGGGTCGAGCGATCGGATGGTGACCCCGTTGCGCTCCATCCGCTCGGCCACCGAGGCCATGCGCGGATCAACGTAAGCCAGATCGGTATTTAGCGACGAGCTGTAGGAAGCAAATTCCCTGAACCCGGTTGAGCTATAATGCTGCGGCCAGTCATCGGGATTGTCCGGTTCCAGGAAGAAAGCAGGCTCACGGCCGCGCTCGACGATCAAGCGGTAGCGCCGCCAGGTGGTGCCGTCCAGCGGTCCCACCGCCAGCGTGCAGCCCTGCTCCTTCAATCGGGCACAGGCGTGGTTCAGCAGCTTTGCCGCCGAATCACGGTCGCGGGCGGCATAGTGGCCGATAAAACCTAGGCGCTGTTCCGGGTACTCCGGCACGCTGCTCCACCAGAGCGAACAGCGGGCAAGCAGATCACTGCCGCCGTCCGTCAAAAGCCAGTGGGCATCGGGGGCATGGCGGGTCAGGTCATCGCCGCTGATCAGCGGAACGGATTCGCTTTCGGCAAAGCAGGACAGATCGTCGGGGTTGGTTATCCGAATGAATTTATCCATGAGGCGCTCCTTAAGGATCTATTTCAAAAAAACTGCAAAGAGGTGTTTGATCGACAAAACGGTCCCCTTTCCCTGAGGGAAGGGGCTAGGATGAGGGGGCAATCTTGGAAGTAACTAGAATCGTTGCTCCCCCTCATCCGGCCTTTGGCCACCTTCTCCCTCAGGGAGAAGGACAAAAAACAGGAAAACAGGACACAAACAGCAACCAAGCCGCGAAAGAGATACCCAAGGCAACCGCCGCCCGCCGCAGCCAGCGGCCATACGCATACTCATCATCTCCGAAATATCCGATCAGCCGCTGATGCAGGAGAGCGGCGGCATACAACATTGGCAGGGCGATGACCATCCAGAGCAGACCCGAGTAAATATCCCGGGGGATCCGGTAACGGTCAACACCCCAGCTGTCGATAACCGGCAGGAAAAACAGGGGCAGAAACAGAATCCAGGTGCGTGTTGTCGCCTGCACGAGTCTCTTGGCCAGCGTTTGTACGGGATGAACATAGCCGAGCTGGGTCATGCCGACCATGACCGAATGGGTGGCGTAGCAGAGCGTGAACGGTTCCAGGAAACCAACCGTACTTTTGTTTTGCAGCATCGCCAGCAGCCAGACCAACCCGGGCGCAGCCACCGAGGCCACCGCCCGCACCGTGTGTACCGGCAAGCTGTTTTCCTCGCTTTGGGGCCACAGTCGGATGTAGCTGACAAACAGCACCAGGGAAACCGCCAGCCACTGCCAACCTCCCAGGGTCCAGTTCATATATCCCACCAGGGCCGCCGCCAGGAGACCGCTTCCCGTGAGAGTGGTACGCCGCCGCCAGCAAAAGACAACCAACGCCACCAGGCAGATGGCTCCCAACCGGAAGAGCAGCTCGTCCGTTCCAAGCTCCAGATAGCGCCGCAGCAACGCATAGCAACCGAGTGGAATGAAGAGATTGTCCAGACCCCCAACCGAGACCGCCTCAAACAACATCACCAGAATTCCCAGCACCAGGGCGATCAGCAGCGATTCGGCCCGACCGGTGTCGCTCAGCAGCAGCAGTGGTACATGGGCGCTTAAAAATGCCACCATGAAGAAGGCCAGGGAACCCTCGACGCTCTTGGTTCCCTCGGAGGTGCAGAAGCGGTGCTGGCCGTAACGTACTCCCACCAGCGCCGCCACGGCGTCGGCCAGGGTCAGGGTCAAGAGAGGAATCACGTAGAGCAGGCGGTTTCCGGAAGAGAGCAGGTAGAGCGCGGCAACGGCCAGCGGAAAGTAGATTTCGCCCAGCGAATAACGTTCAACCCCGTGCAGCACGCCGCCGAATCGCTCACGCAACGGTTTGAGCAGGCGCGTGCCCACCAGCGCCACCACCGCCAGCACAGCCAGCAGCAGCACCGGCCACGCCTCGCGAAACAGCCAGGGAAAGAAGAGCGTCACCAACCCCATGGCGATATGGACCGACTTGCGGCTGGTCTCGGGATGCAGGCCGCAGCGGGCGCCGACCAGCTTCAAGCCGGCCATGACGCAACCCAGCGTCGCCAACACCAGCAGTATGCCGAACCAGACAGATGCCATCACACGATCTCTTCGATCACGAATGCGCTGTAGAAAAAGGCCTTGTCCTGTTGGAACAGGTGTTGCGCCTCACGCTCCAGCGGCCGTAGCTGCCCGGCCAGGCACTCCGGCCGACTGCGGGGAGCCAGCATGTTCCAGTAGGCCAACCGCCCCCCGCTTCGACCGGCGCAAACCAGCCGCTCCAGCAAGAGCCGGTAATTCTCTTCGGACATGTATTCAAAGATGTCGCTCAGGTTGAAGCGGTCTATGGAGGCTGCCCCCTCCTGCTCCAGAAACTCCTCCAGCGGCAGGCAGTGCCATTCCAGGCGGTGGAGATTGTCGCGGATGGGCTCGAAGTTTTCCGGGCGCAATGCAAAAGGAAGTGCGGTGGTGTGGCGGCCGGTCAGGATCCATTGCAGATAGGGGTTGTCGGCCGGGTCGAGGGAGGTCAGGGCGTGGCGGGTGCGGGCCAGGATCCGCTCGGCCACGCTCCCTTCCACATAGCGGAAGAAACTGGGATCGCGGCCCAGCCTCCCCATCACGAAGCGTGAGAAGAAGATGCGAAAGAGCAGCCGCCAGCGCCAGGTATCCCACTTCTCGCGATAGAATTGTTCCCGGGCCGACAGGTCGCCGCCGGCCAGCAGCCGTTCGATTGTGGAGCGGGAATGGACCAGCGGCATGAACTTCTGGCGGAACAGGGCAAAATAGCGCTCGAACTTGCCTCCCCCGCCGATGCCGTTCTCCACCGCATCGGAACGGGCGTCCCAGAAGGCACGCGTGTCCGTGCCGAGCAGCGAACGGCAGCGTCGATACAGTTCATCGCGACGCGTGCTTGGCCTGGAGCCGATCAGTTCCAGCAGTTCGGGGTGCGACAGTTCCCGGTAGGCCGCCACCCGCAGCTCCAGGCAGGCCAGCTGGGCCGAATTCAGATCCAGGGCGACGACGCGGCCGGCTCCCAGGGCCAGCATGGCCAGGGAATTGTCACCGGCCGAGGCGATGGAGAGGCAGCTGTCGCCAGGTTTTATGTCCAGCCCTTCCATCAGGATATCCGCATCCTCCCAGCACTGGGCGTAACGGATGGCGGAGAAATCGGCGTGGCTGGCGGCTTCACTGCCGACATGACGCTTTACATCCCTTCTCCCTGAGGGAGAAGGTGGCCAACGGCCGGATGAGGGGGAATCATCAGGACTGCAAAAAAAGTTCAACATATATTTTCTCCAGAACATTGTCTGTGTTGTTCAGTACATCATTATTCCAGAACCTGATTACCCTGATTCCTGCTCCTGCAAGTACTTTGGAGCGTTCTTCGTCGTACGACTTTTGATCAAGGTCAGCATGGCCGCCACCATCAAGCTCTATGGCAAGATTGGCCTCATCGCATAAAAAATCGATGATGTAGCCGCCAATCGGGACTTGCCGACGAAACTTGCAACCACAAAAATTCCGGTTGCGCAAAAGTCTCCAGAGAAATTGTTCCGCATCGGTCTGATCTTTCCGCATTTGTCGTGCAAACTGGAGCAATGTTGCTGGAATCGGCATGGAATACTCCCCCTCATCCGGCCTTCGGCCACCTTCTCCCTCAAGGGAGAAGGGTGAGAGTCAAATTTTTTTCGCTCTAATCCGCCGCAAAGGCCGATAAGCAGTCCCCTCTCCCTGAGGGAGAGGGCCAGGGTGAGGGGGAATGTTGCCATCACATGACACTGTTCCCCCCTTCTCTCCGGGGGAGAAGGGACCCGCCAGGGCGGATAAGGGGGAATCGCAAAACTACAATTTCCGCACCACACCGCTCCCCCCATCCATCTCCACCAGGTCACCGGTCTTGAGCCAGGCTGTGATGCCGGGAATTGAGACCACGGCCGGGATGCCCATCTCGCGGGCCACGATGGCCGAGTGGGAGAGCAGGCTGCCCCGCTCCACCAACAGCCCGGAACAGGCCGGAAAGAGCATGATCCAGCCCGGATCGGTGCGTTCGGCTACCAGGATCTCCCCCTGCAGGATAATGGCTCCGCGCGGATCGGTGATAACCCGCACCGAACCCCGCACCACTCCGGGACAACAACCGATCCCCTTCAGTGTGTCGCCCCGGGGTGCTTCCGCTGCCGCAACCGTTGAGCGGCAGGGCTGGGCGTGGCTGACCATGCCATGGGTATCAAAGCGGTCGGCCGGTGGATCAAGCTCCCGCCAGCCATCGAATTCAGCCCTGCGCAGAGCCGCCAGACCACGCAGGTTGACACTGGAAGCGGTCCCTTCCACGAATCCTAAGATCTCATCCTTTTCCAGCCAGAAGATGTCGCGCGGATCGTTCAGGATGCCGTCGGCGTGAAAACGCCTGCCCAGCTCGACAAAGACTCGCCGCACCCGGCCGAAGAGGCGGGTACGCTCGAAACGCAGGTTCTCCCGATCCCGCACCCTGGCACGGGCCTGTTCCAACACCCACTTGAAAAAGATACGCCTCAACGGATTGCCGCGCAGCATGGCGTTAACCTGATCTTCCGCCGCACGCCTGATGGCCGATTCATCGGGCGGTTGGCCCGCGCCTTTGCTGTTGATGCGCCGGGCAAATTCACCGATGGAGCGTTGCAGCGGCAGGGGATCGTCATGGAGCGTCGCGCTTTCCAGTTTCAGCTCATCCAGGCAGCGGTCACCGAACTTCTCCAGATAGGCGTCATAGAGCGGGCCCAACTGCGCATGTGCCGCAACGGCCCGGTTTATTTCCATGGCATCCCCGGTGGCCAGCAGTTCGGTCAGGAGAGAATCCGCCGCCGCGATCACCGCCATCTGACGCACCCGCCGGGCCGGCTCGGCGCTGATCATGCCCCCCTCGCCCGACAGCAGGTCATTCTGCAAGGTTTCCAGGGTGTCGTTGCACCAGGAGGCGGTCAGTTTGCGCAACAGACCATAGAAGACCATGGCAAAGAAATCATTTACCAGCGGCGCATCCCAGCGGGTGAGCAGTTGCGTCTCCAGCATGCGGTAATGGGAGGTCAGTTCGTCGGGACGCTGCCCATCCAGCGGCGGATCGGGAGGCGCCAGCGCTGTGTTGAGACGTTGATAGAAACGGGGGATGCTCGTTTTCAGGCCGCGCAGGTTATGTACCAAACCGATCAGGCTACCGAGCAGGTTCATACGGTCCCGCCAGGGCGCCACCCGATAAGTAGCAACAGCCCCGGCGAGGATCTCGTCCGGTATCCCCTCCTTGACCCCCATCATCTGCTCCATGAAGCGCCGGTTGGTGGAGAAGCCCGGCAGCAGCGCCAGCAGGCGGTACCAGTTGAGCAGGTTGTAGTAGATCCTGCCCCGCACCATCCCCAGCATGCGGGGAAAGATCCGTTCATTGGCCGTAATCGCAGCGGTCGGCACCGCCATGATGCGGCAGAACTGGCGATAGACCTCTTCGTAGATATGGCGGGCAAAGGAGAAGGTCAGCGGCGTGGTGACACCACCGTAACTTTCGGCGATGTTGCTGTTGTCCCAGATATTGAGGCCGCCATCCGGATCCGGGAGTCCCGCCAGCGATGTGATGGGCCGGGATTGCAGCAGATAGAGCGCGCCGTTCTCGATGCCCCACTCGATATCCTGCGGCCGGCCGAAGTGGCGGGCGGCCCGACGGGCAAGGTCGGCCACGGAGCGGACCTGTTCGGCGGTCAGGCAGGGACGCTTTGCCGATTCAGATGAGACCGGCACAGCACTCACCCCCTCATGGCTGTAGGGGTCGGCACGGTGTGCCATACGTTTTTCGGCGATCTGCTCGTCGAAGATGCGCCCGCCAAGGTCCACCCGCCAGGTATCGGCGTCGCTTTCCCCGGAGACCAGCGCGGTTCCGATGCCGTAGACCCCGCTGACAACGGCGATGCCCCGTTGTCCGCTGACCGGATCGGCGCTGAAGGCCACCCCGGCCATGTCGGAGGTTACCATACGCTGCACCAGCACCGCGGGTAGCGGGGGGTGCAGGGGCAGGCCCTTTTCACGACGATAGGACAATACCCTTTCATTGAAGCCGGAACGCCAGACTGCGGCCACCTTGTCCGGCACCTCCGCCGGCGGCACGAACAGGAACGAATCCAGTTGACCTGCAAAGGAGTGTTCGCTGCCATCCTCGTCCAGCGCCGACGAGCGTACCGCCACAGGTTCGCCGTTGGGGCAGAGATGCGCCAGGGCCGCCGCGATCTCGCGGCACAGTTCATCTCCAGGAACGAGCCGATCCAGAGCCGCGCACAGACGTTCATGGGCACCGTATTCGACCATCCCGGCCAGATCGACCGGCAGAAGATCCCGGCAGACCCCGCAGGAGACCACGAACCAGGGGGGGATGGGCAGTTCCGCACAAGCAAGCGCCGCCAGCGCCCCGGCCTTACCTCCCATCAGCGAACGTGCGCTGCCATCGGCAATAGTCAGGATGGCGCTCATCGGACACCACCCTGTATAAAACGCAGCAGAAGCGGTGCAGCTCCCAGGCTCAGGTACATCAGCAGGGTCCAGACGCCGGAGACGAGTTCGACCAGCTTGCCCCTGCCGGGGAGCGGCTTGGCGTTGAAGGTGATCGCCAGCAGCACGGCTGCGGAGAGAAGCAGCAGCAGAAGCAGGCCAACCGGGGTGGCAAAGCCGATCAGAACAGCGCCGCGCCAGGCGCAGAACGCCGTCAGCAGCATCGCTCCCAGCCAGACCAGCAGCGCCCGCCTCCGCCCCCAGAGAACGGAATAGGTTTCAACCCCCTCTTCCTCATCCTGCGGTGAGCGGATTTTGCGTCCAATCTCGATCACGATGCCGTTCATATAGCTGACCGCCAGAAACCATACCAGTCCCCGGGGCGGCGCGGCGCCGGCCATCAACCAGTCGCAGGCGGTGGCGTAGATATCGAAGACCGGCATGATCACCATATGGGAAAGCATGTAGAATACGGGATGGGCCTTGAGCCATTCATGCACGAAGAATTCCTTCGTCATCAGCGCCAGCCAGGTCCAGGCCACCACCAGCCAGAGCGCCTGCAGCGGACGCAGCCAGAGGGAACCGGCCAACTGGATGGCTGCGGCGCTGATGCCGACCCAGCCCAACTCCCGCAGTGTCACCAGGCCGCGCGGCACCGGACGATAGGGGCGCCAGCGGGCATCGTCTTCTGCGTCCTTGAACTCGTCGGCGATGCGCAATTGCAGAAAGAAGAGAAAGGCGGTCACAAAGGCCACCAGGGCCGCCTCCGGCCGCAATGCTGTTTCACCTCGCAGCAGGGCCGAATAACTCATGGCCGACAGGCTGAAGGCCAGGATCAGCGGACCGTGGGCAAAAATCGGGAAGCGCTCTTGCTGATACGTCCACCAGCGGTTTGTCATTGTTCACCGCCTGCCGCATCACCCCTGCCACGGGCCAGCTTGCGGTGGGCTCGGGTAAACTCCCCGGCCGCCAGCGCTCCAATGATCGAGAGTTCGCCGGCCAGGGCCATTCCGGCGCAGACCTCAGCCAGGGCACGGGCATTTCCCTCACCGTACAGTCCCATCAATTCCAGGCAGGCCTTTTGAGTGGGAAGCGCGGTGCCGCCGCCGACTGTGCCGACCATCAGGTTGGGCAGGGTTACCGAAGCATACAGCGCACCGTCGGAACGGACCTCGAAACGGGTCACACCTACGGCCGACTCGGCAATGCAGGCCGCATCCTGACCGCAGGCAATATAGAGTGCCGCCAGTCCGTTGGCATAATGTCCCTGCACCCCGATGGTTCCGGAGAGTACGCCGCCCATGGCCGACATGCGCCAGTAGTCGCACATGCGGCCGGGTGTGGTATGCAGAACCTGTTCCACCAGTTCGGCTGGTATGATCGCCTCGGCGGTCACCTTCTTGCCGCGCACTGTGAGAAACGACTGGGCGCTGGCCTTCTTGTCACCGGACATGTTGGCTTCGACAAAAAAATAGTCGGGCTTGACCGGAGCCTGCTCCATGATCAGGGCGCAGGCGGCCTCGGTGGCTATGGTGGCCATATTCTGGCCCGAGGCATCTCCGGTCCGGAACTCCAGCAGCAGATAGATATGGTTCCCCTCGATGGTGATGCGCAGATCTTCAAGGGTACCGTGTCTGGTGGTGGCCTGGGCAGCCTTACGAATATCTTCAAGGTGTTCGACCACCCAGGCGGCGAAAAGGCCGGCCTGGCGGGCTGTATCGAAGGCAAAACCGGGCGAGCGGCTGACCCCTTCGGCCAGCAGCATCGCGCTGCAGCCGCCCGTCTGGGAAAGCAGGCAGGCGCCACGGTGGTAGGATGCCACCAGAGCCGCCTCGCTGGTGGCCAGCGGCAGGTAGTAATCTCCCCGTGCAAACAGTCCGTTCACCCGCAACGGCCCCGCCAATCCCAGAGGCAAGCGGGCCACACCGATAAAATTCTCGATATTGCGGCTATAGCATTCCATCTGCCCGGCATCGACACTGTTCAACAAAATCTCGCGCACAGCCGGAGTGGCAGCGATACGTCGCCAGCGACGCTCCACAATCTCGGGCGTGATATGGGCGCCACCCGGAACATGTTGAGCCGGTTGTTCCAGGTCCGGTTCGAGGCGTTTCAGCAGTTCATCCTGGCTGTATCCCTGGAACAGTCGTCCCAGAAAGCTGCGTGCATGTAAAGAGTCGCTGGGCATGGTAACCACCTTGAGGTGAGCAGATAACAAATCTAGTCGGTAATGATGATGTCCGTATTACACATGTGATGCCAACACGCGACTCACCCGCAAGCAAAAGTAATTACTTGTTTTTTATGTAACTCCAACTACGGAGGACAAAAACTGGCAACAAACAATGATTTAGCCACAGACAACAAATGTACATCCGTCACAGAAACGGCTCCAGCGGCAGCGCCTTCCACATTTTCATCTTGCGGCGCTTTTCCGGCGACGCGAAGCGGTCGGCGTTGTCGGCGGCGCTCCAACTGTTTTCCGGCGACATGTCGCGGATGATATTCTGCTCGACCTGCTGCGCCAGGGCCTGGTTGCGAAGCAGCACCCCCACCTCGGTGTTCAGGTTGGCCGAGCGCGGATCGAAGTTGAAGGTGCCGACAAAGAGCGTCTCGCCGTCGATCACCATGCTCTTGGCGTGGATCGCGAAAACCGGCGCCTGTTTTTCCAGCTTGGGATAGCGTTCGATCAGCTCTTTCTTGATGGCCGGATCGGGCTTGAACTCGAACACCTTGACGCCGCTCTTCAGGATCGCGCTGCGCTGTTTGTAATAGCCGCTGAAGGCCTGCAGGTTGTCGGTCGAGGCCAGTGAATTGGTGACGATGCGCACCTCCACGCCGCGCCTGACCAGATCGCGGAACAGCTCCAGCGCCCCCTTGGGCATGACCAGGTAGGGAGACTGGATCGTCACGCTTTTTTTGGCCTTTTTCAGCTCGGCCACCAGGGCGGCCGTAGTCCTGCCGCCGCCGTCGAAGCGGCGCCGGGCGCTGTTCTTGCCAGGCAGATCGCACAGAAAGCGCACCTCATCCCAGACGATCCCCTGCGCCAGGCGTTCGAATTTAGCGGGCAGGTTCTCCAGCGCCAGGCGCACCTCCGGCGCGAAGTTCTCCTCTTTGGCCGCATAGGCGTGCAGGCCGGCGTAGACCTGGCCGGCGCGCTCCGGTGTCATGCCCCGCATCTGTTTCGCCAGCAGCTTTTCCACCGGCACCGCCTGTGTGCTGTCCCAGAAACGCTGGAAGCTGGCCTGCATTTCGGCCACCACCGGCCCCAAAACCAGCATGTCGCGGTCGCGGAAATTGTACTCGTGGTTGTAATCGAAATATTCATCAGCCATGTTGCGGCCGCCGGTAATCCCGGCCTGGCCGTCGAACAGCGCGGTCTTGTCGTGCATGCGCTGGTTGACTGTGCGCAGGCCGGTGGCCACGTTGCCGATTTTCTTCAGTTTTGAAGTGCCCACGTTCAGGCGGGGGTTGTAGATGCGGATATCGATGTTGGGATGCAGCGCCAGGGCCAGCATCGAATCCGGCGGGGCGTCGATCAGCAGGTCATCCACCAGCAC
>MGZK01000126.1 GCA_001802125.1 Geobacteraceae bacterium GWC2_55_20 | reverse complement strand
CGCTTCAGATCGCGCCTGGACGAGATTTTTCAGTCCTGGAAGGTTCATTTCGCCGCTTGCCTTCGAGAGGCGCAGGGTGTTGACGAGCTTGCTCCGGACCTGGATGTAAATATCATCGCCGGTTTCATACTCTCCGGTTGGGAAGGCGCTATTTTGCGGGCCAAGGTAATGAAATCCCCGCAACCGATGCGTGATTTTATCGAGACTCTTTTTTCAACCGTATTAAAGCGGTAGTTTTTTTTGTCAGACTTCATATACGACCGGTCTAATATGTACTCACAAGGGGGTAGTATGGAATCATCAACACAGTTCAAGGCAGTGGTAGTGGAAAAGAGCGGCGACAAGCAGTTCGTGCGGGAGATCCGTGAGCGGAGAATAGCCGACCTGCCGCCTGGAGACCTGCTGGTGCGGGTCCATTACTCTTCTCTCAACTACAAGGACGCGCTTTCGGCCACCGGCCATCCCGGAGTTACGCGGCAGTTTCCCCACACCCCCGGTATCGATGCCGCCGGTGTGGTGGTTTCGTGCGAGAGCGGCGCTTTTGTTGCGGGAGAGCAGGTGATCGTCACCGGTTACGACCTGGGAATGGAGACCGACGGCGGCTGGGGGGAGTATATCCGCATTCCGTCCGCCTGGGCGGTGCGGCTTCCGGCCGGATTGACGCTGCGCGAAGCGATGACGATCGGAACCGCCGGATTCACTGCGGCCCTGTCGGTGTTCAAACTGGCGCGGGCCGGGGTAAAGCCGGACGACGGTGAAATCCTCGTTACCGGCGCCACCGGAGGGGTCGGCAGCATCGCCGTGTCGATCCTGTCCCGGGCCGGATACCGGGTAGTGGCCGCCACCGGCAAAACTTCCGATGAAACATTCCTTCACAACCTCGGCGCGGCAGAGGTCATTCCACGGGAAAAGGTTACGGAGGGCGGCGATCGCCCGATGATGAAAGAACGCTGGGCCGGGGTCGTGGATGTGGTCGGTGGGGAAACCCTGGCGGCGGCCGTCAAATCGACCCGCTATGGTGGCGTTGTCACCTGCTGCGGCCTGGTCGGCTCAATCGACTTGGTAATGAATGTTTATCCCTTCATCCTGCGCGGGGTGAGTCTGCTCGGAATCGATTCGGTCAGCTGCCCGGCCGGAACCCGGCTGCAGGTTTGGGAAAAACTTGCCGGAGAGTGGAAGCCGGGTCATCTGGTGGAAGTGGTGACAGAGGTGCCGCTGGACGGGTTGGAGGAAAAAATCCGGACCATCCTGCAGGGTGGAATTCGGGGGCGGGTCATCGTGAAATTACCGTAGCTGAACTATACAACCCAGAAAAACCAGTTAACCGCCGATGAACGCCGATACACGCCGAGAAATCAAAAGCTTGATCAAAATACTGGTTTAACCCATAAGGTGATTAACATTTTTGATGTAAGTCTAGGTTTTATCGGCGTGCATCCGTTTTTCTCGGCGGTTAACTGCCGTTTTAAGGTACAAATGTATCGGGAGGAAGATATGCAATTGGAAAACCTGCTGTTGGAAATCAATGAAGGCATTGCAACCATCACGGTAAACCGCCCCTCCGCAATGAACGCCATGACAGTAGCGACCCTGGAGGAGCTGGGAAGGGTGGTCACGGAGATCATCCGCAATCCCGATATCCGGGTGGCGATCATTACCGGAGCGGGTAGCAAGGCCTTCGTCGCCGGGGCGGATATCGCCATGTTGCTGGACATGAACTCGACTCAGGCCCGGGAGCTGGCCCAACTGGCCCACGGAATCTACGCCGCCATCGAAAAGTCGCCCAAACCGTTCATCGCAGCTGTGAACGGTTATGCCCTAGGCGGCGGCTGCGAACTGGCCATGGCCTGTGATATCCGGGTGGCCTCCGGGAATGCGAAATTCGGCCAACCGGAGATCAACATCGGAATTCTGCCCGGTTTTGGCGGCACCCAGAGACTGCCTCGACTGGTCGGGAAAGGGCGTGCCCTGGAAATCATCCTGACCGGTGACATGATCGATGCCCAGGAGGCATTGCGTATCGGCCTGGTCAACCGGGTTGTTTCACCGGCTGAATTACCGCAGGAGGCCCGCCGGCTGGCAAGTAAAATCGCCGCCAAGGGGCTGGTCGCCGTGAAACTCTGCAAGGAGGCGGTCGGCAATGGCCTGGAAATGGACATCAGCAAGGCGTGTGCCTACGAAACCGAGTTGTTTGGCTACAGTTTCTCCACCTGTGACCAGAAAGAGGGAATGGGCGCCTTTCTGGAAAAGCGGCCGGCCGTATTTCGTGACCGCTGAGCCGTGCCGGAATTCAGACAACCCCATGGGGGTGAATGCGTATGGCGGACTCCGGCAGAACATGGCGCGATCACATAAGCAGATCCCCGTTTTACCCGAGGAATCATAACTCATGGCCAACATCATTCTTCTGGCAGTCTGCCTGCTGGCGGGTATCGGTCTGAAAAAAACCGGGCGTTTCCCCGCCGCCACCCCGGCATCGCTGAACGCCTTCATTATCCATATCTCGCTGCCCGCGTTGGCGATCCTGCATATCCACAACCTGAAACCGGATTCGTCCCTGGTCCTGACCGCAGCCATGGCCTGGCTGCTGTTCGGCTGTGCCTGGCTGTTGTTCGGCTGGGCGGGAAAGCTGTTCAAGCTTGATCGGAAAACAGTGGGTGCGCTGATCTTGGTGGCCGGTCTCGGCAATACCTCCTTTGTCGGGTTACCGATGATTGAGGCCTATTTCGGCCATGGGGCTCTGGGTATCGGCATCATCGCCGACCAGTTGGGTTCATTCATGGTGCTTTCAACCCTGGGAATCTTCGTTGCGACCTACTACTCCTCCGGCTCGGTCTCACCCCGGCAGATGGCGCGAAAGGTGCTGATGTTTCCGCCATTTCAGGCGTTGCTGCTTGCTTTCCTGCTCCGGCCGCTCAATTTTCCCGACTGGGCCGTAACCATACTGGAAAAACTGGGCGGCACCCTGACACCGCTTGCTCTTGTTTCGGTTGGCTTCCAACTCCAGTTCGGAGGAATGAAAGCCATGGTAAAGCCGTTAACAGCGGGCCTGGCCTACAAACTGCTGCTGGGGCCGGCAATCATCTATCTGCTGTATGTTACACTGCTGGGCGCCAGCGGAACTGCAGTTCAGGTGACAATCTTTGAAGCCGCCATGGCTCCGATGATAACGGCCGGAATCATTGCCATCGATCATGATTTGAACCCCCAACTGGTCGGCATGCTGGTCGGAATCGGCATACCACTATCTTTTCTGACATTGCATTTCTGGCACATGTTCCTGACGGCTGTATGATACGGGTCTGGCGACCGTCAGGAACAAGATAGCTGATTGTCATTACGCTGCGTTCCCGGCGGGCTTTACGCAAGACCGTTTTTATGTGATAACTGATACGGCTGTCCGCATGCCTCATAACTCATTCCGGTTCCAGATCAAGGAAAATACCAGACATGGCATTACCATCCACCGTTTACAAGGCGTCCATCCAGTTGTCCGATGTGGACCGGGGCGTCTATGAAACCATGCAGGCAACGGTTGCCCAGCATCCTTCGGAAACCGAGGAGCGGCTGGTCGCCCGCCTGCTGGCGTACGCGCTCTTTCAGGAACCGGAACTGAGCTTTACCAAGGGTATCAGCGCCACCGATGAACCTGACCTGTGGGTGAAAGGGGCTGACGGCAGGGTGCGCTTGTGGGTCGAGGTAGGCCTGCCCGAGGCGGATCGCATCATCAAGGCCGGCCGTCATTCTGAACGGGTGGCGTTGCTGGCGTGCGGTCGGGCGCTTGCCGTCTGGGACCAGCAGCAGTTGCCCAAGTTGGGGAAGGTTGACAATCTGATCGTCTTCAGTATCGATCAACCCTTCATCAGCCGGCTGGCGGCGTTGCTGGAGCGCTCCATCAACTGGTCGATCACCATAACCGAAGGCATGTTTTACCTGACAATTGGCGATGAAACGCTGGAAACCGCGATACAGGTCAAGCTTGGCGGCAGCTGAAACCATTAGCGAAACATGGTATGAATCAAAGAGGGGCAACCATTCGGATGCCCCTCTTTTTTACTCTTGCAAATCCAGTTCAATCACGGATTTCCGGGATAAAAGAATCGGAATTTCTCGCTTGTCAAGCGGTTGGGTGCATTGGCAGGTGTAAGTACGTGTGGTTACCGGAAATTGCCCTCCGGATCGGGACAACCGTCACTCTGTTTATCAGTGTTATACTTCGCGGCGCTTGCCAAATCAGTCCGTCAAGAGGCTGATCAGGCCGGAGTGAGTCCGTTCGAGACGAACAGGGCTCTTGGACATAACTCCCTGTTGCGGCTGAATCGGCAATACACCCATTCTAAACCCGATTCAAGCCATTACGACCGGAGAACGACTTTGCGGCGAGCGCCAGGAAAAACAGCAGCGCCAGACCGGCCACGATGACCGGGGCGGTGGGAAGATCCAGAACGTGTGAAACGGCGATACCGCCGCTGCTCACCACGGTTCCCGCAATCCAGCCGGCCACCAGGATGCTGCCGCTGCCGCGAAAGAAAAGCCGGCCCAGCAGGGCCGGCACCACCAGAAATGAAAACACCTGCAGAATTCCCGCGATCATCACCGATTTGACCAGCACCAGGGCAAAACTGGCAAAAAAGATGAACTCCACCCACAGCGGCCCTTCCCCGCGGAAGGTCAGGTCGTGGAAACGCCTCCTCAGGAACCAGTGCAGCAGGCCGACCGCCCCGTAGAGCAGCGCGGTCGAGCCGAGCATCCCCGGCGTTACCCAGAGGATGTTGCCGTTCAGTATCGCTTTGAACTCTTCCATGCCATGGGCTGTGCGATCCAGGATCAGGGTGCAGGTGGCAAATGAAAATATGTACAGCACCCCGATGAAGGCCTCCACGTTGACGTGGCGCGCCACCCTGCCGGTAAGTGTCATGATCAAGGCGCCGCCGAGGGCGAAGATAACGGCCAGCAGGGTGCGGTCCACACCGGTCAGCAGCGACAGGGCAATGCCGATGCTGATGAACTGGGCCAGGGCCAGGTCAACGAAGATGATGCCCCGCTCCAGAATGTGCACGCCGAACCAGGTGTGGATCAGTATCAGCAGCAGGCAGGCGCCAAACGGCCAGATCAGAAATGACAGGTTGTCCATATCCGGCTACTCCAGGGACTTGATGACGCTGTCCATCAGCGAAAACCAGTCCCTGCTTCCGTTGGCTCCCACATCATGGGGCACGATAACCGATTTGACACCGGTTTTAGACGACACGAAGCCGGATATGGTCCGGTCGTGGTATTCAGTACTCAGGATCGCATCGGGACGGTGTCCGGACATGCTTGAGACAAGCGCTTGAATATGGGCGCTGCTGGGCGGGATGCCCGGTTTTTCTTCAAGATACCCGACTATGCGGAACCCGAAATCCGCGGCAAGATATTCAAAAAATCGGTGCTGCGCGACAAACCGTTTCCCCTGCAGTTTCCTGCCCTTCCACTCCTTCATTTTATGATCGACCTGCGCGACGAAGCGGGCGGTATTGGCACGATAGAAGCCGGCGTTGGCCTGATCGACCTTTGCCAGCCGTTCTCCGATGCCGATGGCCATTTTTTTGATGTTTGCCGGCGAGAGGTGGTAGTGGGGATTTCCCAAAGGATGCACATCTCCGTTTTCGCGGCTGGCAGTGGCCGGTTTTTCCAGCGGGTCCACATACACCGAACAGTTCAGGTTTCCGGCGTTGCCCGGATTGATGGCCGGGTTTCTGGCCGATTCCATCAGGATCGGCAGGTAGCCGACCTCCAGGTCGAGGCCGTTGTAGATCAGCAGGTCCGCCCGTCGCACGGCGGCGATCATCGAAGGCCTGGCTTCGATGGAGTGCGGATCCTGCGAGGTTTTTACCAGGGTGGTCACAGTCACCCGGTCCTTGCCGATCTCCTTGGCCAGGCTGCCGATCCAGGGGAGTGTCGCCACCACCTTGACGGCGGCATCGGCCGGGGCCGTAAACAGGACAAGCGCAAAAAGCGCAACAATGATGCGTAGCATGTTTCCTCCTAGAACGGGTGCGCGCCATGGGCGCCGATGGTAAAGGTGAGTTGCAGTATGCCTTCGTTGTTGACACGATTGTCGCGGTCGGAGCGGTCGTGGTTGAACTGGGCGCGGATGCGGCTGAATTCGGTGAAGTCGTACTCGGTCATCGCGCTTATGCGCCATGGCTTGCCGCCAAAGCTCTGTTTTGCCCCGGAGCGTTCGAAGGTGTCGGCAAAGATTTCCATGCGGTCATAACGCGCGCCAACCCCAAAGCGGTTGAAATGATATGCCGCCTGCAGGTAGGCGCCGTCCTGATGCCGCTTGAGAGGCTCAATCTTTACCATGGCGCCGGCCGGGTCGGTTTCTCCCAGATCTCCGCGCTGGTCCAGATAGAGGTATTCGCCCTGCAGGGAGAGTTTGTGAGGTCCCGAATTCCATTTCCAGACCGCCTCCAGGCCGTAGAGCCTGCTATCGCCGCGCAGATCGAAGCTGTTCCCGGTTGTTTCGTCAGCCGCCAGAACAGCGCTGGTTCTGGTTTTGCCGAACATGGCCCAGGGTGACAGGTACAACGTGGACTCTTCGCCGGTGTCAAAGGATAGCCGGGCAAAGGCGCTAAAGGCGTGCGGCCCCCAGTTGCTGTCATCGCCGAACAGCAGCGGATTGGCGCCCTGCAGCGCCTCGACCCCCAGCAGCGTGTAGACCGGCAGCGAGGGCATCCATGTCAGTTGCACGCCATTTTCGCCGCCGAGCGCTTCCGGCCCGAGAAACGAGCGATACGCCAGGGGCAGTTCGGCAAAGTCCCATGCGTGGGGGTGCTGGGAATTGAGGCGGCTGGCGTTGCTTTTGAACCGGCCCCCTTTCAGCTGAAATCCTTGCGGCAGCGAGGTCGTAACGAAATAGGCCTCCTCCAGGACCGCGCCATCGCCGTTGACCGGAATGTTGGTGTAGAGATTGAAATAGGGGTCAACCGGAGCAAAGATCAGCAGCTCGGCGGCGTCAACGTTGAAACCGTTGCGCAGCCCGGAGCCTTCACTGGTGAATCCGGGGATGCCGCGACCCTCCAGTGCACTGTTTTTCAGGTTGGAAACCTGCGCCTTGGCATCCAGGATCAGCGAGATATAGGGGTTGTTCATCAGCGAGCCGCCGAAGAACCCGCTGTTTTTAGCCGAACTGTCAACGGACGTCCGGACTTCGGCGGTTTTGCCGTTTTCCAGCATCAACTTCATTTCTTCGATGGTCTTCTGCTGTCTGTCGATTATTTCAGCCTGGCGTAAAACCGCCTCTTCCAGCTTTTTCAGACGAAGCTCAACCGTGTCCGCCATGGCGGATAGTGGTGATAATGTGACCGCAAACAGGGCCACAACGATAGATATGCGCATGCACTCCTCCCGTGTCGCGTCCAACGCGATTCAGTGTGATTGGATATGTCGGGTTGTCTGGAGCGGGTCAGACTGGTGGAGCGCGATTGTTGGCGGGGGTAAAAGGTGCTGTGAGAGTTACGGCTGAGGGCCGCGGATGATAGCCGGCCGGAGAAACTGAAGGGATAAAATCCAGCCTGAACGGCTGCGGACAGTCGCTCGACTGGTTATGGCTTGCTACGCAGAGGGGGCAGTCCTGATGATCGGCGGCATCATCGTGATGATGAAGCGCCGTAACCGTCAGTGAGAACAGCAGCAGGAAGAGTATGAATATCGACAGTTGCTTACGCATGGGGGCTACAATATGGCCTATCGACGTTCCTGTCAATCCGAAGCTGCGTGCAAAAACCGTGAGCTACTTAATTTGCGGCAGCTCACAGTTTCAAGGAAGTCTCTTTACTCAGGCTTCCGCCTGTTTCACCTTTTTCGTTCTTTTGGCAGCCACCCGGACCTTGGCCGCCGGAACGCTGTCGGGAATATCGACGAAAGCGGCCGGATCCCCCGGCTGAAGGATCGTATAATGTGAGGAAGCGATCTTCCTGGTAATTCCGTCACTGAACTGGATGGTAGCCTTGAGGGCATTTACCTCCATTACCTTGCCGACGCCCCATTCAACAGCTCCGGAATGGTTAACTACGGTTCCTCTTTTGATAATCATGTTTTCTCCTCATCCAACTGGTTGACAACAACAACTTCTTAATGCCCGGTACTGGAATTTAACGAAAAGCCCACAAAGGAGCTGTGCGTACTGTTCCGGAAGAATTACAGAGAGGTGGCTGGAGATGACCGAAAAGCGGAGCGATGAAATGTTTAAGAAGAATTATTTCAGGAGGCAGGTCAGTTGTTTAACTGTACGCCGTTATCAGGTTTATTGCGAGAAATATTAATAACACACCACGGAATACACATTCCGCTGAGGGGAAACACCAAAGCGGCAATCATGATTCTGGACACGTTCCCGCGCTGCCAAAACGGGAATCAGGAATTTTTTTAATTAATCGGCGCTTTATCCGTGGATGTGCTAAAATACACTGAATGAATAAAGAATGTAAAAAAGCACTAGTCAAACAAAACGCTTTCCGGGCTTGAATTCAAGTGTCGGGGAAAGCCGCCAGCGATGCAGGAACTCAAGTGGCTGTTTGGAGGTAGACATGACAATAATAGTCGATCCTGATAAAAGCAGCTTTCTGCGGGCGGCGCCGAGACTCATGCAAATCCTGCGTGTGCTGGCCCGGCACAATTTTCTGAGTGCCCTGCGCGGCAAACGTCATTGGCCGTCGCCCAAAGAGGTGCGCGAAACATTTGAGGAACTGGGACTGGCCTTTCTCAAATTCGGACAGGTGCTGGCGATGCGTCGAGACCTGTTGCCGGCAGCCTACATCGATGAGTTGGAGCAGTTGCATGACCAGCTGCCGGCGCTGGGCATAGAAGCGGTTCGTTCAACGGTCGAAGCCGAACTGGACGCCCCCTTGACTGAGATTTTCACATCATTCGGAGAAGCTCCGCTGGCCGCCGCTACCATCGCCCAGGTGCATGAGGCGACCATGAAGGACGGGCGTCACGTGGCTGTCAAGGTACAACGGCCCGGCCTTGAAGCGATGATTGCCACGGATGTCGCGGCATTGACCTATCTGGTGGCGCTGGTTGAAAAACTTTCTCCGCGTCTGCGCGCGCTCGACCTCCCGGTTCTGGTGAGTGAATTTGCCAACAGCCTCAACCGGGAAACCGATTTCAATCACGAAGCGCGTTCGATCATGCTCTTTCGGGCAGCGTTGGCAGACGTCCCCGACCTCTGGATTCCGGACGTAGTGGCGGAGTGTTCGAGCGGAAGCGTGCTCACGATGGAGTTTTCGACCGGCCAAAGGGTGGATCTCTACGCCAAAGAGCATCCGCAGGAGATGCCGCGACTGATCAACACTCTGGTACGGCTGACTCTGCAAACAATCTTCGAAGAAGGGCTGTTCCACGCCGACCCGCATCCCGGCAACGTGCTGGTTCTGCCGGACGGGCGCCTCTCGCTGCTGGATTTCGGCATGACGGGCGAACTTGACGAGCCGATGCGCGAATCGCTGACACTTCTGCTGGAAGCAGTTGTCAAGGGCGATGCGCGGGCCGCCACCGAGTCCTATCTTGAACTGGCGCCGCAAGGAAGCGAAAAGGTAAATCGCGGGGCGTTGCTCCTGGACATAAAGGCGGTACTCTATGATATCCACCGCAGCGACCTGGCAAATGTTTCCATCGGAGATTCATTCGATTCGCTGTTGAAGGCCGGCAGTCGGCACGGGGTGCACAATCCCGGCGAGTTTTTCCTGCTGACGCGCACGTTCGTGATCCTGGAGTCGATGATACGCGAACTGGACCCGGACCACGACTACCTGGGATCGTTCCGTGAAGAGATCGCACGCCTGACCACGAAACACTTCTCGGTGGAGAGGATCAAGGAAAAGACCGGCAAGCTGGCGCGCGAGATGGAACGGCTGATGAGTGATGCGCCCGGCGACACGCGCCGCATCCTGCGCCGCTTTGCGGAAGGCAACCTGGGCCGCCTGCAGTCTCCGGCTATCGAAGCGCTGGGTGGCCGCATCAGCCGCAACCTGGAGCGCCTTACCGCAGCCATCGCTTCCGCGGCGCTGGTGATCGGCGGCGCCATGTTGGTGCTCGCTCCACTGGACGTCGGCTGGCATCATGGCGCCGGTCAGATAATGGTAATTGCGGGAATTATTAGTACGATCCTGGTATGGATAGGTGTTTTTCGTAACGACCGTGGCCGTGGCAGCGGGAGACGGTGATAGTAGGGGCGCGGGCTTGCCCCGCCCTTGTCGGAAGTACCACAATACAAGGCGGGCGGGCCAAAAGGCCGCGCCCCTACGGAAACCTGATAAACTGAATTATAGAGGTTGTAATGACAAAGGACAAAAACAAGAGCTTGTCAGCAAATGCCGTCGATAAGGGAGAAATCCTCTCCGAGGTTCGTAGCGAAGCGATTCTGCTCAAGGCGGAGGCGCTGCAGAGCGCGATTTTCAACAGCGCCAACTTTTCCAGTATCGCCACCGATGCCAGGGGGGTGATCCAGATCTTCAACGTCGGCGCGGAACGGATGCTGGGTTACACCGCCGCCGAGGTGATGAACAAGATCACACCGGCCGACATTTCCGATCCGCAGGAAGTAATCGCCCGCGCCGAAGAACTGAGCCTGGAACTGGGAACCCCGATTACGCCCGGCTTCGAGGCGTTGGTCTTCAAGGCCTCTCGCGGCATCGAAGATATCTACGAGCTGACCTACATCCGCAAGGACGGCAGCCGCTTCCCGGCGGTAGTCTCGGTCACGGCCCTGCGCGACGAGCAGGAAACCATTATCGGCTATCTGCTGATCGGCACCGACAACACCGCCCGCAAGCAGGCCGAAGAGGCGCTGCTCAAGGCGGGAGCGCTGCAGAGCGCGATTTTCAACAGCGCCAACTTCTCCAGTATCGCCACCGACGCCAAGGGGGTCATCCAGATCTTCAACGTCGGCGCCGAACGGATGCTGGGCTACACCGCCGCCGAGGTGATGAACAAGATCACGCCGGCTGACATTTCCGATCCACAGGAGGTAATCGCGCGCGCCGAAGAGCTGAGCCTGGAGCTCGATACCCCGATTACCCCCGGTTTCGAGGCCTTGGTGTTCAAGGCCTCGCGCGGCATCGAGGATATCTACGAGCTGACCTACATCCGCAAGGACGGCAGCCGCTTCCCGGCGGTAGTCTCGGTCACGGCCCTGCGCGACGAGCAGGATGCCATCATCGGTTATCTGCTGATCGGCACCGACAACACCGCCCGCAAGCAGATTGAAGCAGAGCAGATGCAGCTCAGTCAACGGCTGCGCGACAATCAGTTCTACACGCGCTCTTTGTTCGAATCCAACATCGATGCGATCATGACCACCGATCCGGCCGGCATCATCACCGATGTCAACAAACAGATGGAGGTTCTTACCGGCTGCACCCGCGATGAACTGATCGGCGCGCCGTTCAAGCACCACTTCACCGATCCTGATCGGGCCGAGAAGAGTACCAAACAGGTGTTGAGAGAAAAGAAGGTCACCAACTACGAACTAACCGTCCGTGCCAGGGACGGCAAGGAAACGGTGGTCTCCTTCAACGCCACCACCTTCTATGACCGCGACCGGAAGTTGCAGGGGGTGTTCGCAGCGGCACGGGATATCACCGAACGCAAACGCCTGGACCAGGTGCTGCAAGAGAAGAATGTCGAGCTGGAAAGCGCCAGGTCCGTGGCCGAAAAAGCCAACCTCTCCAAATCCGAATTCCTGTCCAGTATGAGTCATGAGCTGCGCTCCCCGCTCAACGCTATCCTCGGTTTTGCCCAATTGCTGGAATCCGGAGAGCCACCGCCGACCGCCGCACAAAAGGGAAGTGTCGGCCAAATTCTCAAGGCGGGCTGGTATCTGCTGGAGCTGATCAATGAAATTCTGGATCTGGCGCTGATCGAGTCGGGCCGGCTGTTACTGTCTCTGGAACCGATGTCGCTGGACGATGTCATGGTCGAATGCCAGGAGATGATCGAGCCACAGGCGCAAAAAAACGGAATCCGCCTGAGCTTTCCCCAGTTCGAATGTTCCAGCTTTGTTCACGCCGATCGCACACGGGTCAAGCAGGTTCTGATCAACCTGGTTTCCAATGCGATCAAATACAACCGTGCCGGGGGGGCGGTAGACGTGACCTGCAGCGTGACCGGCGAAAACCGGATCCGCATCAGCGTGCATGATACCGGTGAAGGGTTGTCCGCCGAAAAAATCGCACAGCTTTTCCAGCCGTTCAACCGCCTAGGGCAAGAGGCCCGCTCCGAACCGGGCACCGGCATCGGTCTGGTGATGAGCAAACGGCTGGTCGAACTGATGGGGGGCGAAATCGGCGTTGAAAGCAGTGCCGGGGCCGGCAGCGTATTCTGGTTTGAGCTGGACCTGTCCACGGAACCGCAACTTGACGATGACGCCGTTGAAGCACTGGCGCCGTATCATGCGCATATTCCGCATGGAACAACGCCACGCACCCTGCTGTATGTGGAGGACAACCTGGCCAATATGCAGCTGGTCGAACAACTGATCGAACGGCGCCCCGACCTGCGCCTGTTGAGCGCCGGGGACGCCATACTCGGGATCGCGCTGGCGCGCACCCGTCAGCCGGAAGTAATCCTGATGGACATCAACCTGCCCGGCATGAGCGGTATCCAGGCTCTGGAAATCCTGCGTGACGATCCGCTGACGGCGCATATCCCGGTGCTGGCCATCAGCGCCAACGCCATGCCGCACGATATCAGAAAAGGGCTGGAGGCGGGCTTTCTGCGCTATATAACCAAGCCGATCGATGTCAACGAATTCATGGAAGCGCTGGACATGGCTCTGGAACACGCGGAAAATGATTCGAACGATAAGAATCCAGGAGGCCGCTGATGGTCAGCCCCGCCGATATTCTTAATTCAGGCATCCTGATTGTGGATGACCTGGAGGCCAATGTGCAGCTGCTGGAGCAGATGCTGAGAGTTGCCGGCTATACCCGCATTACGTCGACGAGAGATCCTCGTGCCGTTTGCGACCTGCATCGCGCCAACCACTACGACCTGATTCTGCTTGACCTGAGGATGCCCGGCATGGATGGTTTCCAGGTGATGGAAGGGCTCAAGGAAATCGAAACGGATGGCTATCTGCCGGTGCTGGCCGTCACCGCCGAACCGGCTCACAAGCTGCGCGCGCTGCAGAGCGGCGCCAAGGATTTCATCAGCAAGCCGTTCGATCTGGCCGAGGTGTTGATTCGGGTTCACAACCTGCTGGAAGTCCGCCTGTTGCACGAAGCCGCCCGCAATTACGGCAAGATGCTGGAAGAACTGGCGCTGAATGACCCGTTGACCGGGCTGGCAAACAGACGGCTTCTGGCCGACCGGATGTCGATGGCCCTGGTCCACGCCCGCAGGAACAGGAGTGCCATGGCGGTGGTATTCCTGGATCTGGACGGCTTCAAGCAGATCAACGACACGCTGGGGCACGGAACCGGAGACATTCTGCTGAAAATGGTCGCGGAGCGTTTGCTGGCAACGGTGCGCGAAGAGGATACGGTGGCGCGCCTGGGGGGCGACGAATTCATACTGGCCCTGTGGCACGTCAGCGGCATCGACTATGCGTCCCTGGCGGCGTCAAGAGCGATCGAGGCTCTGTCGCAACCCTATGATATTGATGGCAATGTGGTCAGAATTACCACCAGCGCGGGTGTCAGCATCTATCCGGACCATGGCGAGGACGCGGAAACGCTGTTGAAGAGCGCGGATCTGGCCTTGTACGAGGCCAAACATGCCGGCAAGAATACTTGGAAAATTGCGAAATGAGGGGTGAAGGATGAAAACTCATCATTCATACCTCAACCTTCATAATTGCCTGTACATAATTGCCCGTGGGGATGAAGAGAGATGGATGCATTAACCGACATACTCAGCGCCAAAATCATGGTGGTGGACGACCTGGAAGCGAATGTGCTGCTGCTGGAGCAGATGCTTGGCAGAGCAGGATATACGGACATCACGTCGACCACGGATCCCGGCACGGTATGCGATCTCTACCGTAAAAACCGCTACGACCTGATTTTGCTCGACCTCCAGATGCCCGGCATGGATGGCTTCAAGGTGATGGAAGAGTTGAAATCAATCGAAACCGGCAGCTACGTTCCGGTCATTGTGATTACCTCCCAATCGGGTCACAAGCTGCGGGCACTCAAAGCGGGCGCAAAGGATTTCATCAGCAAACCGATTGATCTGGTCGAGGTAACGACACGAATCCACAACATCCTGGAAGTGCGGCTGCTGTACAGGCAGGTCGAGCAGGACAACAAGGTGCTGGAACAAACTGTACAGAACCGGACTGGTGAACTTACCAGGGCAAACCTGCAGCTCACCCAGGAAATCGGGGAGCGCACAAGGGCGGAAGAGTCTCTGCAAAGTGCGTATGCGGAAATCAAGCTCTTGAAAGACCGGCTCCAGGCCGAGAACATCTACCTGCAGCAGGAGGTTGCCCGACAGGACAATTTCGGCGAAATTATTGGTCACAGCCCGGCCATTTCCGACGTATTCATGCGGGTCGAACAGGTGTCGCCAATGAATGCGACCGTTCTGCTTCTTGGCGAAACCGGCACGGGCAAGGGCGTGATCGCGCGCGCCATCCACAGCAGCAGTTCTCGCAAGCACCTGCCCTTGATAACGATAAACTGTACGACACTGCCAGCTGCCCTGGTGGAAAGTGAGCTGTTCGGGCGGGAACGGGGTGCATTTACCGGCTCCGATACCCGGCAGATAGGACGCTTCGAGCTGGCTGACCGTGGCACCATATTTCTTGATGAAATCGGCGAGATGCCGCTGGAGCTGCAATCCAAGTTGCTCCGGGTTATTCAGGATGGCGAATTCGAACGGCTGGGCAGTCCCCGTACCATAAAAACCGACGTAAGAATCATTGCGGCCACCAACCGCAACCTGAAGGAAGAGGTCAATAACGGCAGGTTCCGTGAGGACCTATTCTACCGGCTCAACGTATTTCCCATCACCATCCCGCCGCTCCGGCAACGCACGGAAGACATCCCGCTGCTCGTCACTCATTTTGTCGCCAAATTCAACAAGAAAATCGGCAAGAAGATTGAGACCGTGACCAAAGACACCCTGAACAGCCTGCAGGCATACCAGTGGCCAGGCAACGTACGCGAGCTGGAAAGCGTCATCGAGCGTGCTGTAATCATCAGCCGGGGAAGCGCACTGCAGGTACTGGACAACTTCGATACGTTCCGGAACAGTGGAGCACCGGTTATACACGACGTCAAAGCCCTTGGTGCATTGGAACGTGACCTTATCATTCAGGTGCTCACAAAAACCGGGTGGCGGATCGACGGTAAAAACGGGGCAGCGCTGCTCCTTGGTTTCAACCCCAGCACACTGCGCTTTCGCATGAAGAAATTCGGGATCGTGCGGCAATAAGAACAATATCCAGATTACAAAAACTATTCCGCGCAGGTTATCATCACCCACACGCCCCCCTCAGAAGAGCCACTCATGCGACTAGCACGGCGAATGAGCGAAATACCGGCGGCGTCCAACGTATCACCCTTCTGAAGTAACAACACCCCGGCTTCATTCGACAGATCCCGCGAGAGCTGCATGCCCGAGATTAGCTCATTAGGGGGTACTTCAACTTCTCCTGTCGTCCCAGACTTTTTCCCCTCAAAATAAAGGATTCGGGTAATCGACGAAAAAAACGAAATCAGGCTTGGATCAAGCAGCGTGCTTGCGTGCAGGCGGGCCTTCATGAGTGCATATTCGGCATGTTCCCCTGACACGGAGCTTGCCGCCTTTTCAATAAAATCAGCAATGGCTACCAGGCGAGCACCGAGAGGAATTCCCTCACCCTTCAGCCCGTCGGGAAAACCGCTCCCGTCGAAGGCTTCATGATGAAACATTACCATTTCCCCCACATCATGCAGCTCTTCAAACGACTTGAAAAGCTCTTGTCCCAGTGCCGTATGATTATGAAATTTCCCCAGTTCGTTGGCAGACATGTCCGTTTCGGGCTTAACTGACACACCTCGTATGCCTCCCAGAGTCCCGACATCGTGCATAAGACCGGCCAGCCTGATCTTAGCCACCGCCTCGGCGCCGAGATTCATCCTGCGCGCGGCATCGCCTGCCAACTCGCTGACCGCACGGGCATGAACACCGTGAAGGTTTTCCATCATCTCAAAAGCACCTGACATCAGTTCCACAGCAAGTAAATACCCGTGCAGACCGGAAGCGCGCTCTTCCGCGGAAACAAGTGCCTGAGTCTTTTCGCGGATGGTCGCGACGCTTTGTAACAGCCGCTTCTTGAGATTTGAATTCCAGTCATCCGCCGCATCCTGTGCCCCTTTGAGAGACAGATGTGCCCGGACGCGCGCCTGAACAACAGCGGCGTTGATCGGCTTGGTGATATAGTCCACCGCCCCGGCTTCGAAACCTTCGGCTTCATCGGCAATTTTTTGCATAGCAGTTACAAAAATGACGGGAATTTTTTTAGTGGCCTCATCCGCCTTGAGAGCCCGGCAGACCTCATAACCGTCCATCACTGGCATGGACACGTCAAGAAGTACCAGATCAGGGCTTATCGTTTTAGCCAGCTCCAGTGCATCTATTCCGTTTTCGGCGCTGTACAGGGTGTACTGGTCACAAGTTAAACAGCGGGACAACAGTTTTCGATTTGGCTCTTCGTCGTCCACTATGAGAATTTTATACGTCTCGTTTGTCATATTACAAATTCCCCCCGGGTGTACACTCAGAATCTCCCACGGAAACCGGCAGATAAAGCGCAACCCTGGTACCGGTTCCCACCGTGGATTCTACGGAAATGTGTCCGTTATGACGCTTCATGATGGCATGGCATATCGATAGTCCAAGCCCCATCCCTCTTTGACTGTAAGTATCCTTGGTCGAAAAATAGGGATCGAAGATCTTCGATAAATTTGACTCCGGGATACCTGTACCGTCATCCTGGATTGTAATACGGACATAGTGACCTGATCTGAGGGACAATCCCTTGTTGCCATCGACTTCACAGTTTTCAATATCGATCCTGACTGTCCCGCCGTCCGGCATGGCATCTTTGGCATTGGTCAGCAGATTTTCAAACAGCTGCCTGATCTGGCGTGGGTCTGCTTCCAGGGGAAGGAGGTCATCCAGTGCGGAAATGCTGTGCGAAACAGATGAATCCTTGAATAAAACTCCTGCGGTATCTTCAATGAGTGCGGGAAGCACTATCTGCTCGCTGAGCGGAATGCCCTCCTGCGAAAAGGCCTGCAGACGGATGCCGAGCTCCTTGGCGCGCTCACATGCTGCTTCCGCGTCCGTTAGAGGCTCAACAATGGCCGCGTCCCCCTCTGCAAGCATCTTGACGAAGGTTATGTTGCCGTAAATTATGTTCAGTACATTGTTGAAGTCGTGGGCCAACCCTCCGGAGAGGAGGCCGATCGATTCCAGGTTATTGATCCTGTTGATTTCATCGTTCAGCCGTTTCATTTCGGTGACGTCGGTAATAACTCCTGCCATTTTGATTGGACGGCCATCTTCGTCATGCCTGACGATCTTCCCCCTTCCCATGACATCCTTAATTCTCCCCGATTTTGTGACCATGCGGTAATGAGCCTGATATTCAGCGGTTGTTCCTTCCAGATTTTCTTTCACTCGCCTTTGCACATCGGCGACATCATCGGGATGAATAGTTTGCAGGAAAAATTCAAACGTCGAGTTCACTTCTCTGGGCGAATATTCGATCATTTCATAATATCTTTTATTCAGGATTCCCTGGTTGGTAATCAAATCCCATTCCCAGGTGGCATCATTTGACCCCTCCAGCACGAATTCAAGTCGCTGCGTATACTCTTTCAACGACAGCTCCATCCGCTTCAGCTCGCTGACATCGTGCATCACATGGACAGACGATTCAATTTTGCCGTCTTCTGCCAGGATCGGAGCCGCGGTGACGGTAAAATCGCCATTCAGATTCTTTTCAAACTGGCACCCTGATTCAGCTCTCCCCGACTCAAGCATCCTTTGATGAGGACAGGAGGAGGGCGGTTCCTGGGAGCTATGCATCAGCTCATAACAGTGCCTGCCGACCGCCGCCTCCTGGGAGATGCCCAAACGCAACGCCATTGCCCTGTTCATGCTTGTTATGCGGTAATCGGCACCAATAATCGCTATAAGATCAGGCACCGTGTCGAATGTCAGTTTCCAGTCATCCCTGGATTTGAGAAGATTTCGGGTCGCCTGCAGCGACTTGTCTTTGTACAGCAGTACATTGAAGAAGAGCAGGAGCAGGATAACGAACACTACTGCGAGTATGATTCCGAACAAGCGGTAGTCTGAAACGCTACGGGGGTCATCCAATAATACGAGCGTCCAGCCATCGCTGCCGAACGGCAGGCGAAGTACGTAATGATCCTCGTTCTCAAACCTGACAAACTTCCCGGTCCGAGGCTCTGCCGCCAACAGTGGATCAAACGAGATCTTTCCGAATTGCCCCGATGCCACAAGTTCAGTACGTATTTTTTGATCAATCGGCCATAAGCTCCTGAACAGGAACTCCTTCCTGCTGGAGATGAAAATGATCCCGTCGGGACTGACCAGATACACGTGGGGGTACTTCTTGAAAAACTCTTCGACAGGGGTGATGTTTCTTTTGACAACGACAACGCCTGATGTTGCACCTGCACTGTCGATAACCGGCACCGAAGCAAAGTAGCCCCTTTCGTGGGTGATTCTGCCGAGGGCAAAATATGTGGTTAGCCGTCCTGCCACCGCGCCGGTGAAATAGGGTCTGCCTGCAAAGGATTTACCCACAAAACCGTTTTTTTCGTTCCTGTTCGATGAGGCGACAGTCAGGCCGCTTCTTTCCATTAGGAAGCTGTGTGACATCTCAAAGTTGTTTTTGATGCGGTCAAGCAGCTTGTTTGCCCGTTCCAGATCTGTGGCACTGCCTGTTGAGAGTGCCGCAACAATAGCTTCTGCCGGTCCCAGCGACTTGGCAGCGCTTGAAACTTCATTCAGTTTGTCATGAAGGAAGAAGGAAATAAGATTTGCATCCCGCTCAGCCTTATCTTTAAATTCTTTTTCCGCAACCCTGCCGAGAAAGTCGGTAAGAATCCAGCCGGCAGCGACCGTCAGAACAATAGTGACGATAAAAAGCCGTAGATATGGCATCTTCTGGAGGGATTGCAAAAACTTCATATTTCAGTTCCCATACAGACCACCGTGGTTTTGTTCAGGCCCGCTGTTTTGGTCAAAACCTCGGAGGTCTGCCGTGCCAGGCCGACACTTTAGTTAAATTTTTCATACACTTCCTCAAACAGTGGTGCGGTTTCCACGAATACCTTCAACACCTGCGGATCAAAATGCTGCGGCATTGTCCTCCCATCTCCCAGGGTGATGATGCGCATTGTCGTGTTATGATCGAGAGCCGGTTTGTAGACCCGTGCATTCCTCAAGGCATCGTATTGGTCGGCGATATTCATGATTCTTCCCTCAAGAGGGATCCGCTCTCCGGAATAGCCGAACGGATAGCCGCTCCCGTCCCATCGCTCATGGTGGGAAAGCGCAATCTGCTTGGCAATACTGAACTTGGGATGATCGCCGATAATCTTCGCGCCCTTCACTGTATGGCGTCTCATGATATCCCACTCTTCCGAATTGAGCTCACCCGGCTTCTTCAGAATGTCCGAAGGAGTGTGTACCTTGCCCACATCGTGCAGGGTTGCCTGCAGCTTGATGCTCTGTACCCACTCTTCAGCAAGCTCGAGTTTTTTAGCCAAAATTGCGCAATACTCTCCTACCCTGAGAATATGGTCGCCGGTATCCTCGTCATTGGCCTCAGAAGCCCTGGCGAGGGAATGCACCGTATAGGCGAACGCATCGTCGCTCTCCCTGATTTGAATCGCCAGATGCATGAAAAAGAGCGTCTGCATGGCAAGACTCTCCAATACCGTGGCGTCAAACTGCGTCACCTCCCTGCCGTAATTGATCGCAAAAACCGATGCCATTTCGCTGAGATAGCAGGTCATGTTCGCGACAGTGATGTTTCTGGAGGCAAGATTTTCTACGAGCGACCTGAATTGAGGCAACGACATGGGACTATTTAAAAAGCATGCAGTAGTGTTTTTGTCCGATATGCACAGCAGCATGTCCAGGTCGATGCCGTTCCTCTTCAACTCTCCAGAATCATACTCGTAGATGTACCATGCAAACACATGGCCGGTGAGAATGCGCACCAGCACTGTTGACGGCCTCCCTGTACCATAGATGTTTTTCCTGATGATCTGGTTGGCAAGGTTGTCGACCTGCACCATGAGGTCAAACCCCGCCGGGCGAAAGGAGGTCATGATGTGGCTGCCGAAGGAAGTCAGATTCTGGATATTGCTGTATGAATCATCAAGCATTTTATCGAGCTGTTTGGTTCTGAGCAGCATCTTCACCCGTGCCAGAACCTCGGCATGATCATAAGGCTTGGAAAGAAATTCGTCGGCCCCTGCCTCGATCCCGCGGATGCGGTCTGACTTTGAGCCTAGCGCGGTAATCATGACCACCGGGATATGCCGGTAACGTTCATCACCCTTGATCCGCCGGCAGGTTTCAAGCCCGTCGATCCCCGGCATCATGACATCGGTGAGAACCAGATCAACAGTGCGACTGCCGATAATGTCGAGCGCTTCCCGGCCGTCAGCAGCCTTGATAACTTCATAGCCGGATGTGCCAAGCGTTCTTTCCAGAAGTTTCAGGTTGCCCGGTTCATCATCAACGCAAAGTATTACAGGAATTAATGCATTCAAGCGACACCTCCTGCGGGTACTCTCTTATCCAGCATCTCTCGTACCCTGGCCAAAAGCACATCAGGTGAAACCGGTTTCTGGATAAATATGGAATTCTCATCAAATACATTGTTATCTGCAAAAACGTCCCTCGTGTAGCCGCTGACAAAAACTACCTGCAGATTGGGACGCATTGTTCTCATCTCGTCGCACGCCACCTTGCCGTTTTTTTTCGGCATGATGGCGTCGAGAATAACGAGGTCGATTCTTTTCCCGTATTCAACAAACTTGTCCACCGCATCCTGACCGTCCACCGCCTCAATCACCTGATAACCGTAGTGCCCCAGTACATTTTTTGACAACCTCCGCAGGGCATCGTCGTCCTCGCCTACAAGTATGGTCTCGGTCCCTCCACGCGGGGGAGCCACCTCCCGCACCTCTGTTTTTCCGGCAAGCGCTGAAGCCTGTACAGTGGGGAGATAGATTTTGAAGATGGTTCCCCTTCCGGGTTCACTGTAGACCGTGATGAAACCGTTGTGTTTCTTGATGATTCCGTACGCCATGGAAAGGCCGAGACCGGTTCCCTCCCCCTGTTCTTTCGTCGTGAAGAACGGCTCAAATATGTGTGACTGCGTATCCTTGTCCATGCCAATGCCGCTGTCTGAAACCGAAAACGAAGAGTATTCACCGGCCGTGCCATAGCCGTGGGCATCTATAAATTCCTGTCCCAGCGTTATGGAATACGTTTCGATAAGCAGCCTGCCACCGTTCGGCATGGCGTCGCGGCCATTGGTAACGAGGTTCATGAACACCTGTTCTATCTGCCCGCGATCGGCCAGAACGGTAAGGGACTCTTTTGCACAGGTTATCTTCATTTCAATATCTTCCCTGATCAGCCTGTGGAGAAACACCTCATTTCCCAATATTACTTCGTTGAGCTCGATTACCGCCAGAGTCACCTCCTGCTTTCTGCTGAAAGCCAGCAGGCTCTTGGTAAGATCTGCAGCTCTTTTTGAGGCTTTCAGCAATTCTTCGACATAACGTTTTACCGGTTCGTTGCCCCCGGAGTGGGTCAGGATCAAATGAGAATATCCCAGGATCGCCTGCATGATGTTATTGAAATCATGGGCCACCCCCCCGGCCAGTTGACCGACCGCCTCCATCCTTTGGGCTTGTCGGTACTGCTCCTCGGCCACGCGTTTGCCCTTGCGTTCCAGGACGTCCCTGAGGCTGCGCTCGATGGCCGGCGCCAGACGGGCAAGATTGCCCTTGAGCACGAAGTCACAGACCCCCAGCTTGAGGAGTTCCACCGCCTTTTCCTCACCAAGGGAACCTGTGACCATAATAATCGGCAGATCGGGGCGCGCCGTCTGGATCAGGTCAAGGCTCTCCTGGAAACCAAGCTGAGGCACGCTGTAGTCGGCCAGCACCAGATCCCAATTTTCCCCGTCGATGGCCTCTTTCAGATCTTCCAGAGTATCCACACGTCTGCAGCGAGCGGTCAGCTCTTTCTGCTTGATATGTCGCTCGACCCTCAGGAAGTCGGCATTGCTGTCTTCAATAATCAGGATATTTAGCGGATTGGACATTGTTTACTCACTCCTGCGGCGGCTTATTGACCGCCAGCCAGTAAATGCCGAGACGCGCCACCGTTTCGGCGAATTCGCTAAAATCAAGTGGTTTGCGCACAAAACTGTTGGCGCCATCTTCGTAACTGGCCAAGCGATCCCGCTCTTCGTCGGATGAAGTCAGAATCACCACCGGCTGAAGATGGGTCCTCGGATCGTCACGCAGCCTCTTCAACACCTCAAGGCCGCTGACACGCGGCAGGCCGATGTCGAGCAGGACAATGGCGGGAAAGTCGACTCCTTCACGACCGGCAAACTCCCCCTCCCGGAACAGGTAATCGAGGGCCTGCTGTCCGTCGCGTACCACATCCACCTGATTGGCCAGATTGACCTTGCGCAACGCACGCAGGATCAGTTTTTCATCCTGAGAATTGTCTTCCACCAGCAGTATGGTTTTGTTGATATTCATTGGTTTTCTCCTGTTGCTGTTCAATGATTTTCAAGATAAAACCTGACCACCCCTAACCCCTCCTGAACCAGGAGGGGGATTTTAAAGGCTCCCCTCCTTGATAAGGAGGGGCTGGAGGTGGTCGGCTTTGGTTTATTATTCTTCCCCATATGGCAGTGAAAAGCTGAACAAAGCGCCTTTGTGAGGCGTACCGGTCGCATGGATGGTACCGCCATGGCGGTGCACGATGCGCTGGGCCGTGGCCAGGCCGATGCCGATGCCGGGAAACTCGTCCTGCCGGTGCAAACGCTGGAATGGCTGAAAGAGCTTCTCGGCGTGGGCCATGTCGAAGCCGGCGCCGTTGTCCGCGACACAGTAAAAGCGTTCACTCCCCTCCATTTCGGCATAGACACGGATTTTCGGCTCCGCCGTGCCTGTGGAGTACTTCCAGGAGTTGCCCAGCAGGTTTCTCATTATCACCTCGATCATCCGCGCATCCCCCACAATGCTCAAACCGGGCTCGACGTACCACTCCATCAGGCGCTGCGGCTCTGACTTCTCCAGTTCACCACGGATACAATCCGCCATAGCAGAAAGGTCTACCCGATCATGGCGCAATTCCCCCCTGGTGCTGCGCGACAGGGTGAGCAGGCCATCGATCAGCTGTCCCATATGCCGGCTGCCGATGACAATTTCGTCGAGGTAGTCGCGCGCCTCCGCCTCCAGCTTGTCACCAAAGTCCTCCATCAGCGCTTCACTGAAACCGCCCATGGCCCGCAGCGGTGCGCGCAGATCGTGGGAGACCGAATAGGCAAAGGCCTCCAGTTCCTGGTTAGCGCCCTGGAGCTGCGCAACAGTGTGGTTAAGTTCCTGGTTAAGCCCCTCAATCTCTTTAGCGGAGCTTTTTCGCGCCACAAGATCCTGTTCCAGAGCAGAATGTGACTCGGCCATCTTTCCGGACATGGTGTTGAAGGCCGCTGCCACGGAAGCGAACTCATCATCGCCCGTGAGCGGGATCGTGTAATGAAGATTTCCGGCGCCAATTGCAGCAGCGCCATTTTGCAGGTTTTTTATCCCTTTGCTGATAATGCGGCTGATGGACCAGGCGATAACCGTCATGAAGAGCGCAACAGAGACTATAATGGCGAGAGAGACCCTCACTGCGGTCTTTTGGGTGGACGTTATCAATTCATTTCCGGATACCTGCAGTTTGCGGGCATCGGCAATGGTATCCAGAAATTTGAGCAGCAGTTGTGCAACCAGCCTGTTTTCAATCTCGATTGCCGCCGATGTGCGCGGCACACCAATTCCTATTGTCTCCCGGTTAGTCAGGATCTGTTGAAAAATTGCTGAACTTCCCTCCATTTTTTTCTGTATGTCTGTAAAAATTTCCCGGTCACTCATCGAGACCAGATTGGCCGGCGCCGACTTCAAAAGGTCTCTGAGCTGATTCTGTTTTAAAAACCATTGGTCTTTGGCCCGCTGGTTGTCGTTATTGAGATAGTCGTTTCTCAGCGTATTGCGTTCAAAGACACTGCTGACGATCTCGTCCGCCAGGTTCTTTGCTTTGTTTGCAATGGCAAGCCGGTGTTGCGACCAGTAGACCAGAAGCGCCATGATAACGACCATGGCGGCTGATGCAGCAGTCACGATGTGGAGACGGGTGCGGATTTTCATGGCTATTTGTCCCCTTGAATAACAATCTGGCAGTAGCCGTAGTTTACGTTTCTCCAAGGGTTATTACTATCGGGACAAGTACTGACTAAACGGTCATGTTCGCAGTGTCTGAGAGAACGAACGTGGCACTGTCAGAGGGGTGTAATTCCTTCACGGATTGCGTACCTGGTGAGATCGGCTATACCCCTGATTTCCAATTTATCCATAAGGTGCTGCCGGTGCGTATCGACTGTTTTCGCGCTGATGTCCAGATCGCCGGCAATCTGCGGGGTGCTCCGGCCTTCGGCAACGAGCTTGAGAACATCCCGTTCCCGGGGCGTAAGAATCGAAATAATGGCTGCTTCTTTATTCAACTGGTTGTGGATACATTTTGTGTTCATGGTGTCTCCATTTCGAAACAGCTGAAGGAGACAGACTGAAAGTCTGCCCCCTCCTGTTGTTGAAGTGTCCGGTATCAATGGTAAGCAAAGCACAGAGCCTGCCAAGTATTTAACATTTCACAGCAAGCAATTTATAGCGTAACAACGTATAGTTAGAGCAATCAGCAAGTATTGCCCAGCAGGGGGAAACGAGTATTTACTCTCAATTTTCTGTGGAAGCCTCAAGATATTGTGGAAATTTATTGTGGGGAGACGTGCCATGCCGAAGCGCAACACTTGTTGCATACGCAAACTACGCATGATATCAGGAAAGCAACTGCAGAGCCCCAGGGAGATTCATATGAAGCATAGTGCCGCAAGCGGAATAGCAACGGCCGGGCCACCCGGCTCCGCCCAGACCACGGCAGAGCAATCAATCAGAAATGCCGAACTGCGTCATCGCATGCTCTTCGAATCGGTGCGGGAGGGCATTCTGATTCTGGATGCCGGCAGCGAAACGGTCAGCGACGTCAACCCCTTTCTGATCGATATGCTGGGTTACTCCCGGGAAGAGTTCGTGGGGAAAAATATCCGCGAAGTCGGCGCCTTCGCGGATATCAAGGACGCCGTGGCCTGCTTCCGGGAATTGCGGAAAAGCGGAGTTGTACACTGTGAGAACCTGACGCTCAGGACGAAAGATGCTCATCCGATCCATGTGGAATTGGTCAGCAGCGTCTTTCAAGCTGGCGAGGAACGGATCATCCAGTGCAATATCCGAGACATCAGCGACCGCCAGCGGGCCGATGCGGCCGTGCGGGCCAAGGAGGAGGCCCGTTTGTCACTGGTCGAAAATCTTGAGGCCCACTGGTTGCTGATAGAAAATCTGCCGGTCGGAGTTTTTCTGCACGCCCCCGACACCCAGGTAGTGCTGTGTAACTCGGAAGCCTCGCAACTGATGGGGATGACTCCGGTGCAGATGCTTGGCAAGGACGCCGACGACCCGGACTGGCATTTTGTCCGCGAAGATGGCGCCCGCATGGCGGTGGATGAATTCCCGGTAAAGCGGGTAATCGCCACGGGGCTGGTATTGAAAAATTTCGTGATGGGAATTGCCGGGAAAGGTGACGGCGAATACAGATGGGTGCTGGTGAACGCCTATCCGGAGTTTGACGGCGGCAATACATTACGGCAGGTTGTGGTGACGTTCGCGGATATCAGTGAACTCAAGAGCGCCGAAGAAAAGACCCGGCAGAACCTTGAGCATCTGACAGCGCTGGTTGAAATCGATCGCGCCATCAATTTCAGTTTTGACCTGAATCTCAGCCTGACGACACTTCTGACCCATGTCATTGTCCAATTGGGGGTTGATGCCGCCGATGTGCTGCTGTTCAACCCCGCTTCACGGACACTGGAATATGTTGCTGGACGCGGATTCCGCACTAAAACCACCGAGTACTCCCGCCGCTCCCTGGACGGGGGCTATGCCGGTCGGGCCGCGCGGGAACGCAGAATGGTTCACATTCCAGATCTGACAGAGGAGCATGACGGCATCCTGGGAGAGATGCTTGCGGCCGGAGAAGAGCTGGTCGGCTACCATGCCGTTCCATTGATAGCCAAGGGCGAGGTAATGGGGGTGCTGGAGGTCTTTCAGCGCACCGGGCAAGAGCACAACGAGGAGTGGCTGGATTTTCTCAAGGCGCTGGCCGACCAGGCCGCGATCGCGATCGACAATGTCACGCTGTTCGAGAACCTGCAGCGCTCCAACACCGAACTTTTTCAGGCTTATGACGCCACTATCGAAGGGTGGTCCCGGGCGCTGGAGCTGCGCGACAACGAGACGGAAGGGCATTCCCGGCGAGTTGCCGATCTGACGGTCAGGCTGGCGCGTTTATTCGGGCTGAGCGATGCCGAGCTGGTGCGGGTCCGTTGGGGCGCACTGCTGCATGATATTGGCAAGATGGGTATTCCCGATCAAATTCTGCTCAAACAGGAGCCACTCTTGGAAGCAGAGTGGAGCATAATGAGAAAACATACGGTGTACGCCTACGAAATGCTTTCCCCCATCCGCTACCTGCGCTCGGCGCTGGACATCCCCTACGCCCATCACGAAAAATGGGACGGCAGCGGCTACCCGCTCGGCTTGAAAGGAGAACAGATCCCGCTTGTGGCGCGTATCTTCGCCGTGGTCGATGTATGGGACGCGCTGCGCTCCGATCGCGTCTACCGGAACTCCTGGTCCGTGGAAAAGGTGCGGGAACACCTCCGCTCACTGGCCGGAACGCACTTTGATCCGAACGTCGTCAAGGTCTGCCTGGATTCGGACGTGCTCGTGGATTGAAACTTCCGGAAGAGGCCGGGATATCCGACTTCGGCAGCTTGAGCGGGATGATTAACCGGAGTTAGCTGCTTGGGCGGTTCTGCAGGAAGGTTGTAAGTTGCTTGCATTCTTGAGAACCCGTATTGCGCCATCCAGGCAGAATTCACGACACAGGCCGCAGCCGGTGCAAAGCAGCTGGTCAAAAGTTGGCGGGATGTCAGACTCCCCTGTCTTCAGCGCCCCGGTCGGACAAATTGTCGTGCACCCTTGGCAGGCGGTACAGCTCTGATCAAATGAGGCACACGAATCAAAATGTTCCCTTATCAGGCCCGTCAATTCCAGTGATAGTTCTGACCTGGTTTTATTCAACAGCTCTCTTCTTGCCGGAACCCGCTTGCAGGCATATTCACTGCGCTGTTCGGTCTGTTCGCTGGGCCTGGAAAGCACGACCGCCGCACTTTTAATCAGCGCGCTGCCAAATGACTTGAAAAAGCTCCGACGGTCTACGGATTCATCCCGGTAACGGATTTCCCGTACTGATTCCGCAAGGTTGATACGGCAGGCGCCGCAATCCAGCCCTGCCGCGGAAACAGCCTCCAGTCGCGATTTAATCTCGGAAATGCCGTGGCTGTTGGGGCAGTCGCCACAAACCGACAGGTTGAGGGTCAAGCTCCCTGCCAGCGTATGGATCAACGCCAGCAGATGTTCTTCCGAGAGTCCTCCAAGACAGGCCAGACTTGCATTGGCGGACTCTTTCGTACGGATGCAGCCCAAAACCGGCTCCGGCACTCGGGACAATTGTGTCATGCAGGCGGCAAAGTCGCTGTTATGTTCCAATGCCCCAACCGGGCAGACAGCCGTGCAGAGCAGGCAGCCACGGCACCGTTCGGGATCTATGGCGAGGCCGCCTTCAAGTGTAACCGCTCCGTGCGGGCAGATGTCGATACAGCGACTGCAATCGCTTTCACTGAAGCGCATCCGCTTGCAGCGGGAAGATTCGATGCGCAGGTCATCCCTGGCACCAATGTCCGTTCTGCGGTCAGGCATTGCTCTTGCGCTTCAAGGCGGCGTAATCCGCGCTGATGAAAGCTGCGGTACAGCGGGCCAGCGCCTGGTAAAAAGGGGATTCACCGTCATCGATGATGGCGCTGGTAAACGGCTCCAGCCAGGGCATCAGGAACTTTTCAAGGAACTCTCCTTGCAAACCGGCATATTTCTCCACTTCACACCGGTCCCCGACGGTTTCCGCTTCACGTTGCCTGAACGCAAGAAACGACATGAACTCAAGTTCTACCGCAAAGTGGTCCGGCAGTTCGTGAAAGTCATCGGCCAGCTGCAGGCCGCAGGAGTGGTAGAAGGCAGCGACCCGGGCAGTGGAATCTCCCATGACGGTTTTAGCCTCGTCGAGATAGATAGAGCCATATGGGGGGGCAACCAGGTGGAAGGGACCGATAAACAGCCTGGCATGTTCCACTGCCAGGCTTTCAAGGTTTGTTCCAATGGCCTTAACCGCATCGCGCGCATGTCGCGCAGCATCCGGAACACTCTGTTCTAGAAGCCCCGCAAGAGAGGCCCGGCAGTTTTCAGTCAGAAATTCCACGGTTGGTGGATAGAAACTGGCCGACAGCAGGCGGTATATATCTTCTCGAAATGCTGCGAGGTCTGGAGAGTCTTTCATGGTTTGTATCCTTATGAAAGCGGGATGGGACCTGCGCCCCATCCCGGCAATGTACATCAACAGTCAACGGTGCGCCATCAGACCTTGTTACTACCCTTGAAAGCACGGATGTAAGCCACGTTCGGCCGGGTCTTCTTCTCTTGCTTGAGGCGCATCGGCTTGTACTTCTTCAGCTGCTTGGCCGGTTCACTGGAAGCGTCGTTCAGATCGCCGAAGATTCTTGCCTTGGCCGGACAGGCCACCACACAGTTGGGCTGTTCGCCTTTGGCAACACGGTGTGCGCAGAAGATGCACTTCTCAACCACTCCCTGCTTGCGGATGCTTTCATAGTCAGCATGGCTGTACTTGTGCTGGTTGGGGATAACGCCACCCGCCATTTTTGCTGTCTCAGCGCCGGAAGCGGTACAGTCCTTGATCAGCTCGCTGGTGTCGCGTGAAGCGGCATGGGGGGCCTCTTTGCCGATATTGGCGCTGATAACCGAGTAAGCGGCTTTTTCCCTGGCCACGTCCGTGGCGCTGTAGGGACAGGCTTTCTGGCAGCGGCGACAGCCGATGCAGCGTTCATCGTTATGCATGGTGATGCCGTCGGCGGTTTTGAACATGGCCTTGGGCTGCACCGGGCAGGCCTTGACGCAGGGTGCGTCGCTGCAGTGGTTGCAGAGCACCGGGATCGCGGTGAAAGCAAGCTTGGGGAATTTCCCCTCTTCCTTGTAGATGAAATCGGCCCAGTTAAAGGTCTGGCCGTTGGACCGGGCCTGGGTATTGTTTTCGGTTTTGCAGGCCAGGGCGCAGGCGCCGCAGCCGACACATTTCTGAAGGTCAATGACCATTCCGTATTGTTTAGACATAGTATAGTATCCCCCCTTTCCTAGGCTTTCTCGATTTTAACGCCGGTGAAGCCGCCATTGCGTGCGGTAGCGCCACTGAGACGATCATAATCATCAACCAGCAGTTCGTTGTTGTTGCCACCGCGCGGCTGTGCCTTGGCATAGTCCTTGGCCGCGACGCGGCCATAGGCCCAGTGTCCCTGTCCATAACACTTGGCAATCGTGCCGGGCCGGACACCTTCCCAAAGCTTGGCCTTGGTGACGATGGAACCGGTGGTCGAAGTCAGGCGCACAGTATCGCCGGTTTTGATACCGAGCTTCTTGCCGTCAATCGGATTGATCTTGACCACGTCATCCCAGCTGTCATCGCCCACGTCAACTTTCTTGAACTCCTGGTACCAGACCGTGTTCTGGCTGCGCCCCTCGCGATTGAGACGGGATTTGTAGTCGATGAAGGTGAACGGATATTCCTTGTCGCTGCCGTGCCGCTTGGGTGACTCGTAATGCGGCACAAAGGCCAGTTCGCCCTGGGCTTCATAGCCGCTGGACTTGAGAATGTCGTCTATGCTGGTGTTGTGCTTCTTGGCGTGTTCGCCGAGGGCCTTCTTCATGGTCTCGCTGTAGAACTCGAACTTCTTGGTTTCGGTCTTGAACTTGCCCTCGAATTTCTTGGTCTCCGGATTGTCCTTGCCCCAGTTTTTCTTATATTTATAGGTTTCGGAATTATAGATGCCTTTCTTCTTGAACTCGGCCCAGCCGGTAATCTGGTCGCCCTTCATCTTTTCCTTGCCGTCCCAGGCCTTCTGGGAACTTATCTTGGCGGCAATTTCAGCAAATTCCGTGGCGTTGGCCGGCTTCTTCTTTGTTTCCGGGTCTTCGAAGGAGGCGTAGTAATTGTACAGGTTGGCAAAACCCCTGACCTTCAGCTTTTCAGCCAGGAGCCACATGACTTCGGTCTCTTCGGCCTTTACGTTCCAAAGCGGCTTGGTGACCGCCTGCTGAATCGACATGTGGCCGTGCAGGTTGGCCATGTTGGTGATTATGGAGAGCTTCTCGGTCGGGCCGAAGGTGGCCGGAAGGATGATGTCCGCAAACTGGGACATTTCCGAGGCGTTAGTAACCATGTGCACGAAGAATGGGATCTTGGCCATGGCCTTGTCCCAACGATGAGCGCCGGTAGCCGAGAAATTGAAGTTACTCCAGGTGCTGATGAAAACCTTGATGGCGTCAGGGTTCTTCAACAGGCCGTTGGCCACGTTGTTGGTGACCACGCCACTGCCCGGCTTGCCACCCATCATGGCCGGCATATCCTTGGCGCCACGGCCATCTATCTTCTTGCCGTGTCCGTGATGCTCGGCCATTTCATCGATGAAGGACTTCTTGATCTCGGGGAATTTCGTGGTGGGCGCGCTTGAACTCTGGAAGACGCCCCCTTCGGTCTCGATGGAACCGAGGATGCCGTTCAGGGCGTAGATCGCCATGGAGGCATAGGTTCCGCGCGGTGTCATGGCTACTCCCGGACCCATCCAGACGGCACAGGCGCTGCCGGCCTTACCCATGGCGCGGGCTACACGGATGATCTGCTCTTCGGGTATCAGGCTCTTCTTGGCGGCCCAGGCCGGGGTCTTGTCCTTCAGCTCGATGTTCCAGTACTTGACGATACCGTGGGTCTGTTTCTCGGCAAAGGCTGACTCGTCAACCGTAGCGCCGGTCTTGAAGAGGTTTTTGCCGTTCTTGAAATCGCCGACAAACTCCTTGCTCCAGAAACCTTCGGTCAGCAGCACATGGGCAATACCGGCTGCCAGTGCTCCGTCCTCGCCCGGTTTGATCGGCAGCCATTCATTGGCTTTGGCGGCCGAGGCGCTCATGCGGGGGTCAACAGCAATCACAGTGCCCCGGTCGAGGATGTCGCTGAACTTGGCAATGGCGTTGGGCACCTGGCGATTGGATGAGAGCGGGTCGCAGCCCCACACCACCAGGCACTTGGTCTTGGCCAGGTCATAATCACGGTAACCGAAGAAACCCTGGGTGTAGCCCGGCCCCATCTTTTCTGCCTCGGCGCAGATGGCGCTGTGGGAAAAGTAGTTGGGGGTGCCGAAAATTTTGGGCAGGGTGCCGTAGAGCAGGTTGGTGGAGGTCGGAGAGTAGCGGCCGCGCATGTACATCAGTTTTTCCGGTTCGTTGTTCTTGCGCAACTCCATCATCCTGTCCGCCAGTGTATCCAGGGCTTCATCCCAGGAGATCGGAACGAATTTCGGATCAATGCCACGCCCCTTCTGAGGGTTGGTGCGCTTCATCGGCACCTTGATCCGGTCAGGATCGTAGGTCTGCTGGATCATCAGGTGTCCGCGGGGGCAGCAGTAACCGCCGTTTGCTTTTGACAACTGGTTGCCGCGCACCTTGACGATGCGTCCCTCCTGCACCAGAAACTCCACCGGGCACCAGGCGGTGCAGCCCTGGCAGGTGGAGGGTATCCATTCACTTTTGGGCGCATCACCGGACATCGGCAGGTGACTTGCGGCAAAAGCGTTCAGCTTCGGCAATCCAACTACCGCCACGGCGCCGGCCGCTGCTGTTAACTTCAGAAAATCTCTACGTTTGATTTCCATTTATGTTCCTCCTATTTTTTATGACACTTGGCGCAATCGCCTTTTACCGAAAACGCTTTCTTGCCGTTGTGGCAGGTTCCACAGGATTTACCCTTTTGCATCTGCTTCATGGTGACCGTCTTGTGCTGCCCCTTGCTCAGGTAGAGCTTGTCATGGCAATCGGTACAAGCCAAAGCCATCCCTTCCACATGTGTATCGTGGCTGAAGACAACATCGCCCCCCTTGTTCTTAAGGTTGATGTCGCCGCCTCCGACAGTTGCCAGGGCACTTCCGAATCCGGCCAGTACGATACAGGCTGTTACTGCTGCAATTCTTTTCATTCGCCTACCTCCTTTCTTGGTGTTATGTGCGCAATGAAATGTTACCCGCAGGTAACATGCCGGTGTTTTGACTTCACATCCCGTCAGCGGGTGTGTCTTCCCGCAGCTTCTCCCACAGAGCTTTGCGGGAGATGCCCAGGATCTCGGCGGCACGGCCTTTCTGGCCTCCGGCAGCTGACAGCACCCGCATGATGTAGCGCTTTTCAAACGCCGCGACAGCTGTTCGGAGCGGCATGCCAATGGTGAACTTCTCAAATTGCGTGCCAAGGTGTGGGTCCACAGCGGAGATGATCGGCAGATCCCGTTCGTGAATGGTCTGGCCAGCGAAAAGCAGGGAGAGGTGTTCGATGATGTTGGAGAGTTCCCGGACATTGCCGGGATAACCCAGGTGCAGCAGGGCATCGAGCGCATCCGGAGTGAGCTGGATTTTTTTACCCCGCTTCCGGCCGTGACATTCAATGAAATGCGCCACAAGCAGAGGAATGTCTTCCCGGCGTTCCCGGAGAGCAGGGACTCTGATACCGATTGTATTGATGCGGTAATACAAATCTGCCCGAAAGCTGCCTGAAGCAACCATGGATGCGAGATCGCGGTTGGTTGCGCATACCAGGCGGAAATCAAGATCATGTGGCGTAATGCTGCCGATGCGGGTGGAGCGCCGTTCTTCCAGCACCCGCAATAACTTTGCCTGTACCGCCGGACTGAGTTCGCCTGCCTCATCCAGGAAGAGAGTACCGCCCCTGGCCGCTTCCAGGTATCCGGGCCGGCTTCGGTCGGCTCCGGTATATGCCCCTTTTTCCACTCCGAACAACTCTGCCTCGATCAGCGTTTCCGGGATGGCGGCGCAGTTCACCTTCACCAGGGGGCCACTGGAACGGGCGCTGCCGGCATGGATGGACTCGGCCAGCAGCTCCTTTCCGGTGCCGCTCTCTCCCATCAACAGTATTCCGGCCTCGCTGGCAGCGGAGATGGCAACGATATCCAGAACCGCGCGCATGGCCGGTGAACGCGTGACAATGCGGGAACAGGCCGTGGACGATGCGGACAGCAGCGCCAGCTGTTTTTCCAGGGAACGGAATTCAAGCAGCCGCTCCAGCTTCAGTAGCAGAACATCCACGGGGAACGGTTTGGTGATGAAGTCGAAGGCGCCCAGTTTCATGGCTCGTACCGCCATCTCCACGGTTGCCTGTCCGGTCATGACCAGAGCGTTACACCTGGGTTGTGCCTTCAGGATCTCGCCGAGTATGTCAAGTCCGTCTGCATCAGGCAACCTGACATCCTGCAGCAACAGGTCAAATGACTCGTCGCACACGGATGCAAGCGCCTCGGCGCCGCTTGTGACCCATCGGGTCTGATACCCCTTCCTGTCGAGCGCCTGATGTAACGATTCTCCCAACAGCGGATCATCTTCCACCAGCAGCAGTTTTACATCTTTCATGTAATACCTCGCTGCACTGAAATCGGGATACTGACGGTAAACCTCGTGTCACCGGGGCAGCTTTCGAATTGCAGGCTGCCGCCATGCATCTCGGTGATGCTCCTGCAGATGGCCAGTCCGATACCGGTCCCTTCACCGGCCGGTTTGGTGGTGTAGAAAATATCGAAGATCTGTTCGCGCAACTCCACGGGAATTCCGCCCCCCTGATCATGCACTGAAAGCATGTAACTGTCGTTGCCGGCAGATGCAGCCAATCGTATGACACCCTGATCCGGCGATGCATCGGCCGCATTGATCAGCAGGTTGAGCACGACCTGATGGATTTTGCCCTTGTCCAGATTCAACACCAGCGAGGGGTCGCAAAAATTCTCCGCGACAAACACCACCGCCCTGTTTTTAAGGCTCATCCGGCCGAACTCCCGGATTTCTTCAAAGAAGCGGCCGCTCTCGACGGGCTGGATTTCCAGTGCGCCGGCGCGGCTGAAATCCGATAACTGGCGTACGATCCGTTCAATCCGTTCGGCTCCCTGCTTGAGAATCTCCAGGTTGCGGTTTTTCCCTCCGGCCTCCTGCTCCAGGTTGTAGATACAGGCAGCGATGGTGGCCAGCGGGTTGTTTACCTCGTGGGCCACTCCGGCCACGATCTTGCCTATGGAAGCCATCTTCTCGCTCTGCAACAGATGATTGACTGCCCGTTCGCGCTCGGTCTCGCTACGCTGCAAGCGTTTCAGCATCTGGTGAAAGCTCTCCTGAAGCACGCCGATCTCGTCCGGCCGCCGGTGTGGCAGTTCAACCGCCAGGTTTTCGGTGGAAACGGTCGCCATCAGCGTTGTCAGGCGTTGCAGCGGGCGGGCCATGTTCAGGCCGATCAGGTATGACAATAGGGCTCCGAACAGGAAGAAAAACAAGGCCGCCCCGGTTATCCGGCGGGCCAGGGCCTGTAATTCGGTTTCAAGCGGTTCTGTGGAAACCCCGACCCGGAGAGCGCCCCAACTCTTGCCATGGATATTAAGCGGCATCGCCATGTCAAGGATCTGTGCACCGGAGGAGCCGCCAGGGATGAGTGCGCTGGTATATTTTTTTTCGGAAAGTGCGGTCAGGGTCAGTGCATCCGTACTGGTTGTGCCAAAGCGGGTGTAATCGTTGTGAGCCAGAACCTTGCGGTTCTGATCGGTGACAAATACGTACAGAACCGGGAAGGCTGGGTTTTTCTTGATTTCCTCGACGAAATTGTCAAGCAGTCCCCCCTCTTCGATGACTCCCATTTCCTCATACAGCAGGGCATTGATGATCGGCGATGCCAGTGATGTCAGCATTTGCTTGCCTTCGCCCTCCAGGCTCTCATACAGCAGATTGCGTTCATTCTTCCAGGCCCACCAGCCCCACAGAACAGAAGAGACGGCAACCAGCAGTACCGACAGCAGTACGAACTGGGTCTTGATGCTGACAAAGAAACGCGGCTTCATTTATGACAGCCGATGCCGCAGCCATGGGGAATGTCGCGGATCATGCGAAAAATACCCTGATAGTCCTCTTTTGTGGCCGGAGCAAAACCGTAGCGGAACTCATCGTCCCAGGTCTGCATCATCTTCTGGTGTGCCGGATTTTTACGGTCAAGTTTCAAGAGTGCCGTGGTTAGCGCCTTCACCACATCCGGAGGGGCATCTTTACGCACCACCAGTGGTACCGCCGGAATCGGAGCAGACCAGGCCAAAATGCGCAGGCCGTGGGTCTTGTACTTCTCCGCCACCACGTCCTTGACGGCGCCGGCATCAAACTGTCCCTTTAAGATGGCCTTGGCCACGGCGTCGTGATGTTGCAGATTGGTGAACGATTTGAGGTCTCGAAGTCCGATTCCGTTGTCCCACAACAGATAGCGCGGAATCAGGTTGCCGGAAGTGGAATGGGGTGAGCCGAAGGCCACGGTACTGCCACGCAGCTCCCTGATGTCTTTCAAGGGAGAATCGTTACGTACAATTATCGCGCTGCGATAGTATGGCACCCCATCCCTGTTGCGAGGTTTGAGGATCGGAACGGCTGCGTACTGGGTGCTGGCCTCGGCAAAAGTCACATCCCCCAGTGAACTGACCTGGGTGGTCCCATCCCGCAGGAACCGGACCGCCTCGGGGTAGTCCCTGCTGATCTTCAGTTCGAAGCGATATGGGGTCTCTGCGGTCAGGTAGTCCATGATCGGCTGGTAGCGTTTGTACATGACCAGCGGGTTGTAACGTGGTATGACACCGAAACGTATGAGCGGCTTGTCAGCTGCTGCCGCAGACATCTGCATGAACAGTAGAATAAGGCAGGCAAAAAATGATATTCGCTTCATAGTGAGATCCGGACGCTTGTGGGGGATTGAAATTTCGCCAACTATATCCGCTTTTGCGGATAAAGCAAGAGTTCAGCTCTCATTATAAAATCATTGCCCCATACCCTTCCCGAAGCGATCAAGCTGCAATCCAGCTTGACGCGATCGATTAACAGCTCTATAACAGCTCACCATGAAACATCTTGCCCAAACCTTGAAGGCCCTTTCCGACCCAATCCGGCTGCGCATCATTCTCCTGCTGCAAGCAGAAGGGGAGCTGTGCGTCTGCGACCTGATGGCGGTGCTGAAACTGCCCCAATCCACGGTGTCACGCCACCTGGCCTACCTGAAACGCAGCTGCTGGGTTGATATCCGCCGCGAGGGACTCTGGATGCACTACACCCTGAGCCGGGAAAGCTGTGTTACTTGCCGGGAAATTCTTCTGATCCTCAAACAGCATGCAACGGACCTCCCTGAAGCGACCTCCGATCGCAGTACGCTGATCTCCTTTCTCAAAAATAAACCTTCAAAATGTAGCTGACAAACAAGAGGCCGATCATTTCTGACCGGCCTCTTTCTGTGTCACACAATGAGGTGTGCTGTCAGCATCTGAACCAGGATGCCATTCGGTCAAGTTCTCCCGCCAGCTCATTCAGATGTGCCGCTGCCTTGCTGATATTGTCGGCTGCGTGTTCGGCATCACGGGTTATGGCGGCAATCTGCTCGACTCCGTGCGAAACCTGGCCTGCCACGGCGGATTGTTCTTCAGCCGCCACGGCAATCTGGTTGACCACGGCCACACTCTGATTGGATGCCTCAACGATAGCAATCAGTGACTGATTTGCCTCATGTGCCAGAGTGATGCCTTCTTCTACTTTATGTGTCCCCTGGCGCATGGCGCTGACGGAACGCTCAGTGTCCTTCTGAATTTGCCCGATGGTATCGGCGATCTCCCTGGTGGCATCGGCTGTCTGTTGTGCCAGCTTGCGCACTTCGTCGGCAACTACGGCAAACCCCATCCCGGCTTCTCCGGCGCGGGCGGCTTCGATGGCTGCATTCAGAGCCAGCAGGTTGGTCTGGTCGGCTATATCGTTAATGGTTTTGATGATGTCGCCGATCCTTGTCGAGCTTTCACCCAACGCTTCTATGACACCGGCGGCATCCCGCACTGAAGTCGCGATATGCTCCATGCCGGTGACGGTTCGCTCCACGACCTCGCGACCGCTTGTGGCGCGTGCCAGGGCATTCCCTGATTCCGAAGCTGCCGTATGGGCATTACGGGCAACGTCGTCAATGGTCTGCGCCATTTCTGTCATCGCTGAAGCGGCCTGGGTAGATTCGTTCGACTGGCGGGCGGCACCGGCCGAAAGTTCACCGGAAGACTGGGCCAGCTCTTTGGCGCCGGTGTTGAGATCGGAGATGGCCCGGCGCAGGCTCTGCGTTATTTCGGCAAGTTTTGCTGTCGCCGTGTTGAAATGAACCGCCAGCGTTCCAAACTCATCCTTGCGTTGCTCATCCAGGCGTCCGGAAAAGTCCCCGCCTCCGAAGCGTTCCGCCATCTGCGACAATTCCGTTATGGGCTTGCTGATGGAGCGCAAAACCAGTCCGCTCAACAGCACACCGATTATCAGCACCGACAAGCCAAGGATCGATACGGTTGCAATATTGGTCCGGAAAACCTTGTTGACCGACTTGACCGCTTTTTCCTGCTCGGCCTGGGCCGAGGTCATCCCTTTTTTCCCCTCTTCTCGCTGTGCATGCAGCAGATCTTTCAGCTTTACATTCAGATCGGCGGCCTGTTTCTTGACCGCCAGCAACTGTTCTATGGTGTCGGCAACGCCCCCCTTGGCCAGCAGCTGACCGCGAACTTCGTTCAGCGATCCGATTACACCGCTTATGGCTGAGGTGCCTTCAACCTTGCCGTTTTTCCTGCCGCCAACCTTGCCCTGTAACGCCGAGGCACGGCCAAATGCGGAGTTCATTGCACTTTTTATGTCGGCCAACTCCTTGGCATTGGCAACGCTGAAAATATCCCGGATCAGGCGGCTGATCTCGGAGCCTTCCGCGATCAGCTCACTGGAAACCCCAAGGATACTGCTGGCGCTGCCGGCGCCCTGCAGCGAACTGTCAAAGCGGGTGTCTTCCTGGGAAAAATCCTCGGCGGCTTTTTCAACGATATCGCCCATAACCACGGTCATCTGGGACATGCGCTGGTTGGTCTGCGCCAGGGTCTGGGAA
>MGZK01000125.1 GCA_001802125.1 Geobacteraceae bacterium GWC2_55_20 | reverse complement strand
CTCGCCATGGGCGCCGGCCAGCGGCTGGGTGGTGACCTCGTCCATGCCGGTGATATCGGCCAGCATCTGCCCCAGGTCATAGAGCATCCCCAGGCTCCCCTGGCAGAACTCGACCCCGCCCGGCAGCAGTGCCGTCATCGGATGGAACGGGGCAAACAGCGCGGCCGCGTTTTCCAGCACCTTGGCGTTGTATTTCATTGTGCAGGAACCGAGCGGATAGAAGTTGGTATCCAGCGAATAGTTGCGTCGGGACAGGTTGGTAAAATGCCTGACCAGGTCAAGTTCGGAAACTTCCGGGAGAGCGGCTGATTGGCGGCGCAGCAGGTTCTCGGGCAGCTCGGCGGCGGCCGGCACATCCGAGACCGGCAGCCTGACTCCCCGCCTTCCGTTCACGGACTGTTCATAGATCAATTGCATACTGCCACCTCCAGCTCCCTGACCAAACGGTCGATCTCTTTTCTGGAACGTTTCTCGGTCACCGTCACCACCAGGCAGTTCTCCGAACCCTGGTAATACTGGCCCAGCGGCACTCCGGCGATGATATCCTTCTTGAGCAGTTCAGCGACGACCCCGTCGGCAGGCTTGGGCAGGAAGATGGTGAACTCGTTGAAAGTTGCGGCACTCTGCAGCACCGTCACACCCGGTATGCTCACCAGCTGCGACTTGGCATATTCGGCCTTGTCGCGGTTCATGCGGGCCATATCGACCAGGCCCTGACGGCCGATCGCCGAGAGGAAGATCAGGCCGCGCAACGCGCACAAGCCCTGGTTGCTGCAGATGTTGGAAGTGGCCTTGTGGCGCTTGATATGCTGTTCACGGGCCTGCAGCGTCAGCACGAATCCGCGACGACCCTGCTTGTCGACCGTCTCGCCGATGATGCGACCGGGCATGTTGCGGATGTGGGCCTTCTTGGCGGCTATGAAGCCGAAAGAAGGGCCGCCAAAGGAGAGCGGGTTGCCCAGGCTCTGGCCGTCGCCCACGGTGATATCGACCCCCATTTCACCCGGTGTTGCCAGCAGGCCGAGCGAAATCGGATAGACCGAAGCGATCAGCAGCGCATCCAGCGCGTGAACCTGCTGCGCCAACGCGGTAAAATCGTCAACACAGCCGAAGAAGTTGGGGTTCTGCACCAGCACCGCCGCCACGCTCTCATCCAGCATGCCGGCCAGTTCTTCCCGGTTGAGCAGACCGTCCAGCGGAGCGATCTCGACCACTTCCACATCAAGGTTGTAGAGGTAGGTCTTCAGCACCTGGCGCGAGAACGGGTTGACACAGCCATCAACGATGATCTTGTTGCGGCCGGTGATACGCAGCGCCATCATCGCCGCTTCGGCGCAGGCGGTGCCGCCGTCGTAAAGCGAGGCGTTTGAGACACCCATTCCGGTCAGCCGGCAGATGGCGGTCTGATATTCGAACAGCGCCTGCAGCGTCCCCTGGGAACATTCGGGCTGGTAGGGCGTATAGGCGGTGTAGAACTCGGCCCGTCCGGACAGGTGGTCGACCGCGGCCGGGATGATATGGTCATAGAAGCCGCCGCCGACAAAGGCCGACATGCCGCCGCCGTTATCTGCGGCAATCGATTTCATTTTGTCGAAGGTTTCAAACTCGGACAGTCCGGGGGGAAGATTGAAGGTCTTGGCCCGCAGCTCGGACGGAATCGGCGAGAACAGCTCCTCGACACTGGCAACCCCGATGGCGGAGAGCATTTCCTGAATTTCCTCAGGAGTGTGGGGACAGTAATGGCTGTCGTTCATATGTAAATATCTCCCGTAGGGGCGATTCTCGTAATCGCCCGTCATGGGGCAAACACCAGGTTTGCCCCTACAATGTCTTCAAAAATTCGTTGTACTGGTCCTGGGTCATCAGGTTCTTCAGTTCAGCGGAATCGGAAATTTCGAGTTCAACCATCCAGGCCTTTTCCTCGGCGCTCTCGTTGACGGTTTCCGGAGTGGTGTCCAGATCTTCGTTAACGGCCAGAACCTTGCCGGAAAGCGGAGCAAAAATATCACTGGCGGCCTTGACCGATTCGATCGCTGCCAGCACATCAAACTGTTTTACCGTCTTGCCGACTTTGGGAAGTTCGACAAAGGTGATGTCTCCCAGTTCATGGGCGGCGTGTTCGCTGATGCCGACCTTTCCTGTAGCTCCCGTCACCTTGATCCATTCGTGTTCCTTGGTAAAATACATCTCTGCCATACCGCATACCTCCGTGGGGTGTAATATTGGAAATTAACTGCGACACTTTACTGGATTTGAGCCGCAAAGTAAACAGCCCGTCAGGGGACGGGCTGATTTTGCTGATTAAACATTGTTGGAATGGTTTGTATCCGGATACGGTCAACTGTATCTGAACAGTGTCCGCAGTCGTTAGAATTTGTAGGCTAGGCTGATTCCCAACATGTGCATATCGGCGTTGTAGACACCGTTGGCGCTGCCTAGTCCAACGGTGTTATTATTATTCCGCTCCTCCTGGAGCTGGTAGGCGTAGCTGACGGCCAGCTTCATTCGGTCGAACACTATTTCGCTGCCGACACAGAACAGGTGGGTGTTTGCGTCGGGCACCGATGGTTCGAAGGTATCGTCGGGGACCGGGTTCCAACCGTACAGATAGCCCCCAAGCAGCGTGAATGTATCATTCAGACGGTATTTGCCGCCAACATTTACAGCAAAAGTGTCATGCCAGTTCTTGGGAGTGCTGTTGGATGACTGTCCGTTGACCGGCTGTGCAAATTCAACTTTCAACTCCCTGTAGGAGCGCCAATCTTCCCAGCGAAACCCGGATTCCACTGTCAATCTGTCCGTGGCCTGATAGGCAATGCCTGCCAGCAGCTGCCGGGGAAGTGTGATTTTACTTTTGGCGCTGGTGTTCGGCAGGGCTCCTGCAAGCAGCGGCGACGGAAGCTCAAAATTGATATTGCCGTCAATGTCCACCTCGACTTCGCTGCGGTAGGATACACCGGCGGAAATCCCATGGCCAGCATCATACGCCAGTGCAAGATTGTATCCGAAGCCGGTTCCGTCTCCCTTGAACTTCTGATTGGCATCGGCGAGCCCGAAAGCAGACAGGTTGACTTTACCCTCCAGTGACGCATCCAGATAAATCACGTCCAGCCCTGCAGCGAAAGAGAGTCCCGGAATGATCTGGTATGATAGCACCGGGTTAAAATTGTAGGTTTCAATCTGTGAATTGGTGGCAACGTATCTCCCTTCCCAGGTTCCGTTCCATTCCGTGCCCAGGCCGAAGGGGTTGAAAACGCCCAGCCCGGCGCTGATCTTGTCGTTGAAGGTATGGATAAAATAAAATGTACTGGGGTAGTAGAGGGTGTCTTCGGTTGAGGATGTGGAACCGCTGGCTGCACTTTTGAAATCCCTGGAAGGGAACAGCAGGGTTGTCCCAACCTCAAGCTGGGTTCCCGGCAGCCTGTTGAGCAGGGCCGGGTTAAAAAATATTGTCGACGGGCCATCGCCATGGGCGACCACCGCATCGGCCTGCCCCAGGGCTGAAGCGCCCTGGGTGAAAATGCCGAAACCGGAAGCATGGGCGGAGGTGCCGGCACAGATGGTGGCAAACAGAACAGCTGCCGTGGCCAGGACTGATGAATGATCGATTTTGCGTTTCATAAAACACTCCCCGATCTTGCTCTGTTCATGCAGCAACAGATTCCAACAGAAAGGAACGATATTCAGCTCACGACCTCAACGAACCGTTGTCATAGAACGGCAACTCGCAAACCACGGCCTCCATGCTGACCCGCTCATGACAGATTGTGAGCGGCATTCCAAGCGGATATTCACCGGCGGCGGCAAAGCCGATTCCGATGCCGCAGCCAAGCATCGGCGAAAAAACCCCGCTGGTTACGCTGCCGACCGGACGGCCGTCGGACAGGATCTCGTAGTGGTGGCGCGGTGAGCGGCGGCTTGAAACCCGGAAAGCGATCTTCTGTTTCGCCACGCCCTCCTGCTTCTGCCGCAGGAGCGCTTCTTTACCGACAAAGTTCTTGTCGAAATTGACAAAGGCTCCCAAGCCTGCCTCCAACGGCGTGGTAACTTCGTCGATATCGCTGCCGTAGAGTGAATAGCCCACCTCCAGGCGCAGGACATCCCGTGCGCCCAACCCGGCCGGCTTGACACGCTCGTCCTTGAGCAGCAGGTCCCAGAGCTGGCAGACTTTGTCAGCCGGAATGAATATCTCGTATCCCAGCTCACCGGTGTAGCCGGTGCGGCTGACAATCGCTTCAACGCCGAGAATATCCATCGTAATGAATTTGAAATATGGAATTGCGGCAACCTGCTCGCCAAAGGCTGATACCATCACCTCGCGCGCCAGCGGCCCCTGGATGTCCAGTTTACCGGTCTGGTCGGTAATGTTGGTGAAAGCGCCCCCCTTCAGCCGTTGGCTGATGACGGCATAATCGTTGGCAGCAGTAGCGGCATTGACGACAACCATGACCTTGTCCTCTGAAAGGCGGAAGACGATCAGGTCATCAATGATGCCACCCTGCTCGTTCAACAGGAAACCGTAACGTGAGCGTCCGACCGGAATCGTCTTGACCGAAAAGGTAAAAACGTCCTCCAGTCCACCCGCTTCGAAATCGCCCTGGAAAATGAATTCTCCCATGTGGCAGATGTCGAAGAGCGCGGCCTTCTGGCGGCACCAGGCATGCTCGGCGATGATCCCCTCGTACTGGATCGGCATGTCCCAGCCTCCGAAAGGCGCCATCAAGGCTTTCAAATCACGATGCCTGCTGTTGAGGGGTGTTGCCGTTGTCTGCTCTGCCATGTTTGATACTCCCTGAATGTTTTAGTTGTGGTACGTTACTTTTATTTTTATCTTTTCAAGCTGTGCCTGGCTTTTTTGCCGCTGACTTCGGCGATCGAAAGCACATCGGCCAGCTGCATCTTCCAGAGGCCTTCCTCGTGGGTCATTCTGAATTCGCGGGTGCTGGAATCCGACGAGTTCATTGTCCCTTCCAGTCCAAGCTTTACGTAGACGGTGGCCTCGGTGCGTTTCTCATTCAAGACCCTGAAGTTTTCCATCTTCTGCCAGCAGCAGGCCGGACGGATGGAACTGTCACGCATCTTTTTGACAAAGGCCTCACGGGAGGTCTTGCCGCGATGGGCCAGCCGTTCGAAGAGCTGCTCGTAGCGCCCGTCACGCCAGATATCGAGAGTTTCCGACATGGAGCTTTCAAGAATTGCAGCGGAATCGGCGGCAAACGCGGGAAAAGCGGATCCAGCCAGAACAAACAGCGCGCACAAAACCACGGAAACAGTACGTATATGCATTGGCTTACCTCCGAATTCCGCATATCGTAGTGCAAATACAATCGGTGTGCAACTTCAAATATGCCAATATCACACACAAAATTCTGTTGCTTGAAAATCGACTCAAATAGAGTAGAATGAACCAACTTCATTAGCAGAGGGCATAACCATGCAATACAGTGACGATAAATTCCGGAAGATCATCGACCTCGGATTCGAGATTTCCCAGATCAGGGACATTGATCTGCTGCTGGAAAAAATCCTGAAAGAGGCCCGGATTTTCACCAACTGTGACGCTGGTTCAATTTACGTCAGGGAAGGTGACAGCCTGACATTCCGCTATGCCCAGAACGACACCCTGCAGGGGCAACTGCCACCCGGCAGAAAGCTGCCCTACTCGACCTTTTCAATACCGATCGGTCATGATTCGGTTGCCGGATATGTGGCGGCCAACGGTTCCATTTTGAATATTTCCGACGTGTACCAGATCGCTGATTACTTTCCCTTCACCTTCAACCGCTCCTATGACGACCTGACCGGATACCGTACCTGCTCGATGCTGACGATTCCGCTTAAAAACTTTCGCGGCGATATAATCGGTGTGCTGCAGTTGATCAACGCCATGGATAGTCAGGGAGAAGTCACGTCATTCGTACACGATGATGAAGAACTGATCCGGTATTTTTCCAACAACGCCGCCGTTGCCATCGAGCGGGCCAAAATGACCAGGGAAATCATTCTGCGGATGAACAAGATGGCCGAACTTCGCGACCCGAAAGAGACCGGACCGCATGTCAACCGGGTTGCCGCCTATTCAGTTGCCCTCTACGAAGCATGGGCCGGCAGGAGAAAACTTTCACAGGTGGATATGGACAAAAACCGGGATGTGCTGCGCATGTCGGCGATGATGCACGATGTCGGCAAGGTGGCCATTTCCGACTCGATCCTGAAAAAACCGGGACGGTTTACTCCGGAAGAATTCCAGATAATGAAGCTGCATACACTGTATGGAGCGAATCTCTTCGCCGATATCTCATCCGACTTTGACGAATCGGCAGGAACTGTCGCGATCAGCCATCACGAACGTTGGGATGGCAACGGTTATCCCGGCCACATCGATCCGCAGACCCAGAAACCTCTGCCCGGTTTTGAAAAGGAGGATGGCAGCGCCAAAGGCAAACAGGGTGAAGAGATCCCGCTCTTCGGCAGGATCGTAGCGCTGGCCGATGTGTATGACGCCCTCTCCTGCCGCCGCTGTTACAAGGAGGCCTGGAGCGAGGCTGATGTCCTGGAGAATATCCGTTCTGAGTCCGGCAAGCAGTTCGACCCGGAACTGGTCGAGGTTTTCATGGATTGTATCGACACCTTCCGGCAGATAGAAAAACGTTATCCCGACCATGCGGAATAGACCAGACCTTAAACCTTAAATCAGCATTCGACCACAGAGCTCACAGAGTTTTTACAGCAAAATCCACTTTCCAAAGTGAAAGCATCAAGCTGTATAAGGAATACGTTCCTGAAATCTGTGTTCTCTGTGGCCGAATGTTTCAAACTGCAACTAAAATCACAACGTCCTGTCCCCCGCCTCTGCAAACAGTTTCAGTTTGGCCATCATCACATCGAATTTGGCCGGTTTCAGCGATTGTGGTCCATCCGATGATGCGTGCTCGGGATCGGGGTGAACCTCGACAATCAGTCCGTCGGCACCCGCCGCCACAGCCGCGTAACACATCGGAGCTACATAGTGGTGATTGCCGGTTCCATGGGATGGATCGATCACGATCGGCAGATGGGTTTTCATCTTCAAAACCGGAATCGCCGAGAGATCGAGTGTGTTGCGGGTGGCGGTCTCGAAGGTACGGATACCGCGCTCACAGAGGATCACCGACTGGTTCCCCTCGCTCATGATGTACTCGGCGCTCATCAGGAACTCCTGGATCGTCATCGCCATGCCGCGCTTGAGCAGAACCGGCTTGCCCAACTGACCGACCTTTTTCAGCAAGGCAAAATTTTGTGAATTGCGAGCCCCGATCTGGAGGATATCCGCATAGTCGGCAACCAGCTCGGCTGTTTCCGGGTTGATGACCTCGGTTACAAATGGCAGACCGGTCAGTTCGCGCGCTTTGGCCAGCAGTTTCAGCCCGTCCTCTTCAAGTCCCTGGAAAGAGTATGGCGAAGTGCGCGGCTTGAAGGCTCCGCCACGTAATACATGCGCACCGGATTTTTTAACCGCAATTGCCGAATCGATAATCTGTTTTTCGCTTTCGACCGAACAGGGACCGGCCATGATGACGACCTGCTTGCCGCCGATAACAACATCGTCGCTGATTCTCACCAGACTGCACTCCTTCTTGACCTCTTTCGAAGCCAGCTTGTAGGGCTGCAGGATCGGCACCACATTCTCAACCCCGTGCAGCGACTCCAGCGCCTGCAGCACCGCCTTTCCGCGCTCGTCTCCAATGGCGCCGATCACGTCCCGCGTTTCACCGTGGATTACATGCGGTTTATAGCCCAACTCCTTGATCCTCTTCAGCACTTCATCCCGGTCCTTCTTTACCGCGCCTGTTTTCATTACAATAATCATCGCTCCTGCTCCTTTACCACAAACAATTCGGGCCGGAAGTTCCCCCCGGCCCTGGCTGTATTGATTAATTCAAACAGCAAAAAACCGGGGAGACTTGCGTCTGCCCCGGTTCGTGGATTTGTGTGATAGCTTCCTCGCTTACACCTGTACCCGGGCAGACGGCCTGAAATAAAAGCCGAACCAAAAGTAAAAGTTATAAGCAGTAAAGAAGCGGTTAGTGTTCATGGGAGGATACTTAAGCACAGAGGCATCCCGGTTGTCAAGAGACAATTCTTTTCCCGTACGCGGAAAACCGGTTAGCGTCTGTATGCTGAAGCAGCCCATGAGTAGTGTTACCATGGTTTGCTGCCATGACAGTAACTCGCGCATGTACGTGTAGTCGCATTCCAGACGCTGAGACTGACATCCTTGGAACCGTTCATGTGCGTTGCCGCATTCACAGTCGTGCTGCTGTAACCTGTGCCATGGCATGTGGCGCAACCATAGCCCTGGTTTGCGTGAAACGCGTGTTGACCCAGGGCGGGCGGAATGGCGTGGCAGGTGCCGCAGGTTTGCGCCGGCGGAGCATTCGTGGCAGCGCTGGCCTGGGACGAGGCCAGCCCTTCACCGGCGCTGTTTGCAGCCGTGACGATGTAGTAGTAGGTGGTGCCGGCGGCCAGACCGGTCTGGATGTACGGGCTTGTTGCATTAATGATCTTTGCTCCGCTGGTTTTTGTCACGCCGGATGCGGTTGCGTAATAGATATTGTAGGAAGTGGCGCCTGAAACCGCCGACCAGGAGATGCTGACCTGGTTAGCGCCACCGGCAGCGCTGACGCCTGCCGGAGCAGCAGGAATCGTTACCACCGGTGCGTTGGTAGCTGCCGAGACCTGGGCCGAAGCGGCGCTCTGCCCCGCGGCATTCACCGCGGTCACGATGTAGTAATAGGTGGTGGATGCTGCCAATCAGGTTTGGACATAGGGACTGGTAGCAGTTGTGATTTTTGTGGCAGCCGTGGTAACGCCTGAAGCCGTGGCCCAGTAGATATTGTACGAAGTAGCGCCGGAAACTGTGGTCCAGGAGATGGATACCTGATTTGCACCGCCGCTGGCCGTAACACCTGTCGGCGCTGCCGGAACCGCTGGAGGCGCTGCGTTGGTGGTCGCCGTGACCTGGCTTGAAGCGGCACTTTCGCCGACACTGTTGGCCGCCGTGACAATGAAGTAGTAGGTAGTGCCGGCGGAAAGTCCGGTTTTGACATAGGGACTGCTGACACCGGCGACTTTGGTTCCACTTGTTTTGGTAACGCCGTTGCTTGTGGACCAGTAAACGTTATATGAGGCTGCTCCTGTAACGGCGGGCCAGGTTATGGTCGCCAGGTTGGCTCCACCAATGGAAGTGACACCGGTCGGTGCCGCCGGAACTGTCGGGGTCGGCACCGCTGCAAGCGTGGTCGCCGCGACCTGGACGGAAGCAGCGCCTTCACCGGCGCTGTTTACCGCGGTGATGATGCAGTAGTAAGCGCTGCCGGCGGTGAGGCCGTTCAGAACCGCGGGACTGGTGGCGCCGGTTATTTTGGTTCCGTTAACCTTGGTTACGCCGCCGGTGGTAGCATAATAGACATTATACGACGTGGCGGCACTGACTGCGCCCCACGTGAGCGTCACCTGGTTGGTGCCGCCTGTGGCTGTCACACCGGTTGGTGCGGCCGGTAGTGTCGGCACCGGAGGCGTCGAAGCCGTGACTGCCGAGGCCTGGGCCGATGCGGCGCTCTCGCCGCTGCTGTTAACGGCGGTTACAATATAGTAATAGCTGGTACCGGCAGCCAGACCGGCCTGGACATATGGAGTTGAAGCGGACGAGATCTTGGTTGCATTGGTTTTGGTCACACCCGGAGTGGTTGCGTAGTAGAGATTGTACGAGGTCGCATTACTTACGGAAGTCCAGGAAAGTGTCACCTGTCCAGTGCCGCCAACGGCGGTCAAGCCGTTCGGAGCTGCTGGAACCGAGGGAGCCGGTGGCAGAGAGCCTCCATCAAAGATACCGTTGGCAATGTCGCTGACCAGGCCGGTGAAAATCACAGCTCTGGTTTTCTTGTTGATGATTGACAGTTGCCCGTTTGACACGGTGATTTTTACATTGTCGAACATGTCGTCCAGGTCGAGATGATTGGCAATGTAGCGGCTTGTGATCGGGTTGGTATGTTCCGAGCTGTACTGTTTGAGGAGCGGTTCCAATTTGGCAAGCAAAATCGAGATGGTCTTCGAGAGATTGTTTCTGATTCTGTGATTTTTGTCGGAATCCGATTTTTCATAGACGTCGTCCGGGTCGTCATCACCGGCAGCACTGGCTACAATTACATTGGATAGCGGGTTGATATTGGCAATACCCGGACCATCTGCATACGAGTTCAACTTATACACCGTCTCGTCGGCGCTTCCCGTTGCCTGAAGCACATAGGGCGCCTTCATGTCGGTGACATCGATGGCGAAGGAACCATCGCTGGAGATGACAGTGGTTTTTTGTTTCGCGGGAGTGGATGAATCCTTCAGGCTTACCTGCCCTGACAGCGGGGAACCAACGGCAGCTTTACCACTGACCACCTCCGAGGAAACACCTCCAGAGCCACCTCCACCACAACCTGCAAGCATGAGTCCGAGGGTCATGAGGGAAAGTACGGTTATGGCTGCTAATGATTTTCTGACAAGTTTGTTCATCATATCTCCTTTCATTACTATCATGCTGAAATTGTGGCAATAATCCATCGTTATGCTTTTTTTCATCTGCTCTCCTCTATCCACCGGCTGGACTGAAATCAGATCAGCAGCAGGTCGATGTAGTTGCGGTCAAATCCCCTTGCCCATCAGGAGATAGCGCGCGTTTTTTTCACGTTTGCAGATTCCTGTGACTCCCGGAAATGGGCGCAAAAAAGCCGGGTCACCGAAATCTCGTGATATTTCGGCAACCCGGCTGTCTACTTGAGACCCTATAGGCTTTCCGCCCCACCCTCGCGAATGGTTTAGTATTATCGTGTACCACTGCCTGATCTATACCGGGTTCCGGAACTTACTACCGGCCGGTATAAAGCTCGCCATTACTGGCGATACAACCGATTCGTGATGGGTCACCTCCCGTATCGTATTTTGAACACAAAAAAGCCGGGGCCTGGTATCGTTTATGCGATATTTCGGCGACCCGGCTGTCTCGTTGAGACCCTTGGGTTTTCCGTCCTATCCTCGCGGATAGTTTAGTATTGTCGTGTATCTCTAATAGTCGTATTTGTTTATTGTTTCCGTGAACATTACACACACGGAAAACAAAAATCAAGCAAAATTTCCCGGCATTAACTCAACCAGTCGAGAAAGTGACCGGAAAGGCATCATGCGGTCAGTTCATCAACCACCTTGACCAGGTTCGGAAGATCCGGTTTCGTCAGGATACAGTTGGCGCCCAGGTTGATCCATTTCCGCTTGTTATCTTCCGAAGCCAGCGAAGAGAAAATAGCAACCGGCAGATCTTTCAGGCTGTCTTCCTTGCGTACCAGCGAGGTCAGGTGCAGACCATCCATCTGCGGCATCTCGACATCGGTTATCAGCATGTGTATATAGTTCTTGAAGGGATTTCCCTCCTGTGCGGCCTTGTGCATGGTTTGCTGGATAATGCTCCAGGCTTCGGCGCCGTTTTCCGCCTCGGCAACGATGTAACCGGCCGCCCTGAGACTGCCGCAGAGCGTTTTACGGATGAAAACCGAATCATCGGCTACCAGCACTGTCCTCTGGGCTCTTTCCGGATTGGATTCACCACGCAACATCATGATTTCGTCAAGCGGTTTGAGTGCGCTTTCAGAACAGAGTTCGGCAACGATCTTCTCGAAATCCAGTACCAGAATGATCCGGTCATCCATCTTGACCAGTCCGGTCACCTGGTCGCTGTGAACAGATTTGGCGGGCGGCTCGACATTTTTCCAGGATATGCGATAGATACGTGACACGGAATGGACCAGCACACCGACCATGATATTATTGAATTCCAGTACAACCACCCGGTCTGCGACCAGATCGCCGGTATCCTTGTTCAGTACTTTTGCAAGATTTATGATTGTGATGACCTTGTCACGCAGTTTGATCATCCCCTCGACACCGGGCTTGGCATTTACCACCCGCGACATCTGCGGCAGCCTGATGATCTCGCGTACCTTGGCGACATTTACTCCATAAAAACAGGGCACAACATTGCCATGCCAATCCATCTCGTCGATTCTGAACTCTACAATTTCCAGTTCATTGGTGTCACTCTCCAGAAGGATTTTGCTCTGTTCCATGGTATCAACCTCTCCTAGGTATAAATATTGGGGCAGTATAGCATGATTTTATTAAAAACAAAGCTAGTGAAACCGAAATAATCCCGTTTACATATTCAATATGGCCAAACTTGACTCTCAAATGCGCCTGTGCTAGCTTTTTGACACAATCCTCGTTCTGGAGCGCCCATGTTTTTCCCAAATCTAGAAACATTTTGCACCCTGGCCGGCACCGGCAACCTGATTCCGGTCTACCGGGAAATCATGGCTGATCTGGACACACCGGTCTCGGCTTTCAAAAAGCTCGATGACGGCCAATTTTCTTATTTGCTGGAGAGTATCGAAGGCGGCGAAAAATGGGGGCGCTACAGTTTCCTGGGATCGAGCCCTTCCGTCGTGATCCGCTCCAGGGGAAATCTGGTGGAAATCATCAATGACGGCATCACCAGCTCGCTGAATGCATCCGACCCGTTGAACTGTGTACGCGATCTGCTGGCAAAATACACTCCGGTCGAAGTGGAAGGATTGCCCCGTTTTTTCGGCGGAGCGGTAGGTTATCTCGGTTATGACATGGTACGGCATTTCGAAAACCTGCCCAACGACAAGCCCGCCATCCTGGATGCATTCGATTCCTACTTCATGATCACCGATACGATCGTGATCTTTGACACCATGCGCCAGAAGATCAAGGTGGTTTCAAACGCCCACATCGGCGAAGGCGACACGCCCGGGGAAGCCTATCAGCGCGCCACGGAAAAGATTGACGCCATCATAGCCCGCCTGCATGCTCCTCTTGCGGCGCCGGTCAAGACCGATCCCGGCAGGAGTGTCGGACTCCAATCAAACATCACCCGTGAAGAGTTTGAAGCTTCGGTGGAAAAAGCCAAGGAGTACGTTCGCTCCGGCGACATTATCCAGGTGGTGCTGTCGCAACGTTTCAGCGGCGACCTCACGGCCGATCCGCTGGACATATACCGGGTGCTCAGAACCCTCAATCCTTCCCCCTACATGTTTTTTCTCCGCCTGGAGAATACCGTTATCGCCGGAGCATCACCGGAAGTAATGGTCCGCAAGGAGGGATCACAGGTGGAACTGCGCCCCATCGCCGGAACCCGGCCGCGCGGGACAACCCCGGAAGCTGATGCGTTACTGGCCGAAGAGCTGCTGGCCGACCCCAAGGAGCGCGCCGAGCATGTGATGCTGGTGGATCTCGGCAGAAACGATCTGGGGAGGGTCTGCAGCACAGGATCGGTCAAGGTTTCGGAACTCATGTTGATCGAGCGTTATTCCCACGTCATGCATATCGTCTCCAATGTCCAGGGTGAGCTGGCCGGCAACCAGGATGCCTTCGACCTGGTACGGGCCACATTCCCGGCCGGTACTCTATCGGGAGCGCCAAAAATCCGCGCCATGCAGATCATCGACGAACTGGAACCGGTCCGTCGCGAGATTTACGGCGGAGCAGTCGGATATTTCTCTTTTTCCGGCAATATGGACTTGTGCATCACGATACGCACCCTGGTTATCAAGGATGGCAAGGTCCATCTCCAGGCCGGGGCCGGAATCGTGGCCGACTCCGATCCCGCCGCGGAATGGCAGGAAACGGTAAACAAGGGGATGGCCGTAATGCGGGCGGTTGAAACCGCGGAGAGAGGTATTGTCTAAATGCTGCTGATGATCGATAACTATGATTCCTTTACCTTCAACATCGTTCAGTATTTCGGGCTGCTGGGTGAAGATGTGCGGATTCACCGCAACGACAGGATCACGCTGGCCGAAATAGAGGCACTGAATCCCGAACGCATCGTTGTGTCCCCCGGACCATGCTCACCCGAAGAGGCCGGAATTTCCGTCGCGGCCATCAGGCATTTCGCCGGGAAGATTCCGATCCTGGGGGTCTGCCTCGGACACCAATCCATCGGCGCCGCCTTTGGGGGCAACGTCGTCAGGAGCTCTTCCCTGATGCACGGCAAGACATCCCCAATCCACCATGACGGCAAGGAGCTTTATGCCGGACTCCCCAATCCCTTCCAGGCCACCCGCTACCACTCCCTGATTGTTGACCGCCCCACTCTCCCGGATTGCCTGGAAGTCACATCCTGGGTAGAGAACGGCGAGATCATGGGACTGCGCCACAAACAACTGCCGATCTGGGGGGTGCAATTCCACCCCGAGTCGATACTGACCGATTGCGGCATGGAGCTTCTGGATAATTTTTTGAAAATCAGCCGGCGCTGAACGGTAAATGGACTATCAGGAAGGATTTCTGAAGCAGTAGGGGTCTTTTTCACTGAACGGATCAAGGCCCAGGCTGGCGGTTATCGCCGGGCATCCACGGCAGACGGCATTCAGGCTGCATCCGGCACAGGCGCTGCTTCCCGAACGATATCGGCTGGCAGCGTCAGATGAGTAAACATTTTCCAGGCTGTCGGTTAGGATATTGCCGATCAGTGACGGGAATTTGCGGCAGGCATGCACCTCGCCATCGGAAAGAATTGATACGAAGTTGAAGGCCGCGCCGCAGCCGTAACCGGCACAACCGCCGAACAGCTCTTTTCCGCTCCGCTCCAGAACCGTGTTAAGCAGGTTGTCCTTGAGACCCAGTACGGCATGGGACTCAAGCGCCCTGACATACTCCTCCAGAAACAGGCGATACTCAATCGGCGTCGGCAGTTCAAGAGCCGCTCCTTCTCCGAACAGTGCCAGGCGATTGAAGGCCATGCCGTCGGTAACTCCCTCCAACTCATCAGCCAGCGGAATAACCTGATCCATATTATGCCGGGTCAGGGTCAGCATGACCATGTTCGGCACTCCCATCCCGGTCAGCATGCGCAGGAAAGCGATTGTCCGCCGATAGTTACCCGCCCCGCGAATCCGGTCGTTGTGCGGCTCCAGTCCCTCCAGGCTGACCTGGTAGTAGACCGGCATCCGGATCGCCACGATCCGCTCCACATCAGCACGCTCGACGGCATTTCCAAGAATTGCGATCATCAGCTCACGTTCGGCAGCGGCCTGGTAAAGTTCAAAGAAATGCGGGTACAACAGCGGATTGCCACCTGTCAGGGAAACCTGGCCCCGCACAAAACGGCTGCGGCAGAAAGAACCCAACTCATCCAACAACGGCAAAGCCCTTTCGAATGGGAACGCGGCGCGGTTGGCGCGGTCATAGCAATGGCGGCAGTGAAGATCGCACTCCTGGGTCAGGTGCCACTGCAGGGTGAATACATCCGCAACGGAATAATTTTCATCCCGGCCGGGAACATTCGCTTCACGACACAGCGCCGATGGCGGTGAAAGCACCAGCCCCTTCCAGACCGCTTCCCGCATGATCGCATCAATTTTTCCAGCCGGGACGGATGACTCACGAGCAACGTCATCCGGATCAAGCTCTTCAATGATGATCTTGATGGCCAGCAGATCGCACGACTCGGCAGCCTGCACACGTACGCATCCGGTCGCTGGTTCCCGCCACACGAGGATATATTCGTTTCCCGGCTTTACACTCGCAAGGTCACGCCCCCTGGATCGGGTGAGCAGATTAACCAAGTTGGTCCAGGTGACCGGAATAATCTGCAGTGTGGGATTAAGCATGGGTTTATCTGTTGCGTCCGGCATCGGGACGGCGGTGCGGACCTGAAAACCGGCAAGCTCAATTTGGGCGAGCCCGGGAAGAAAAGGCGGGACTCCGGGCTCACCCAATTCGTACAGAACTGCCGGAAAGCCG